>NZ_JBXAFK010000006.1:0-209766 GCF_058793055.1 Pseudomonas sp. MPR-R2A5 | reverse complement strand
ATGATGGCCTCCAAAAACAAAACACCCTGCGAAAGCGTAGCCCTCGCAGGGTGTGGGGGTGACCATCTCATTAGCCCGCATCGTGAGATACGGGCTTTTTTTCACAAGGAAGAAAACCAATTACTTGATTTTGCCTTCTTTGTAGATCACGTGCTTGCGAACGCGCGGGTCGAACATTTTCTTTTCGAGCTTGTCCGGGGTAGTACGCTTGTTCTTGTCGGTAGTGTAGAAGTGACCAGTACCGGCGCTAGAGATCATTCGAATCAATTCACGCATGATAGAGCTCCTTAGATCTTGCCAGCGGCGCGGATTTCGGCCAGCACGACAGTGATGCCACGCTTGTCGATGATACGCATGCCTTTGGCAGATACACGCAGGCGAACAAAACGTTTCTCTTCTTCAACCCAGAAGCGGTGATGCTGCAGGTTCGGCAGGAAACGACGACGGGTTTTGTTATTTGCGTGGGAAATGTTATTCCCAGTCACCGGACCCTTACCGGTAACTTGACAGACTCTCGACATGCCTCAGCCCTCTAAAACCACATGCCCAACCCGGCATGGGTTGGCCGCTTAATCTCTCAGTCATTTGGCGCCAGGCGCCGCGTTTCTTTAGGGTCTTACCGGCTACACCTACAAGCGAAGGAACCGGGCCCCTAGAAAAGAGCGCTGCTTTATACCAGAAAGACCCAAGTGCAACAACAGCCCGTGTGTTTTTACCGGCGTAAATCTCGGCGACATACGCCCGAACCGTTGCCAGGAGGGGCCGCTGTAACAGCCGACCGCTCGTCGCACAGAATGACTTACAGCGCTCGCGCGCGCAGTGAGGCGCACAGCGAAACGCGCTGAGGCGCCATCAAAACAGCATTTGAGCCAAAAGCACAGGCAAAAATGGGCTAGTCATTTATGAATCAGACCACTACGGTAGGACTTTTCCAGACTGCACTCGCAGATGGGCCTTCGATCTGCAAAGGAAACCTAATATGCGCCTCGCTGCCCTACCGCTATTGCTAGCCCCTCTATTTGTCGTGCCGCAGGCCCTGGCGGCCACCAGTTTGAGCGTCTGCACCGAGGCCAGCCCCGAAGGGTTCGACGTGGTGCAATACAATTCGCTGACGACCACCAACGCCTCGGCCGACGTGCTGATGAACCGTCTGGTGGACTATGACGCCGCCAGTGGCAAGCTGGTGCCGAGCCTCGCCGATAGCTGGGAGGTTTCGCCGGATGGCCTGGCCTATACGTTCAAGCTGCACCCGGACGTGAAATTCCATCGCACCGAGTACTTCACCCCGAGTCGCACGCTGACTGCCGAAGACGTGCGCTTCAGCTTCGAGCGCATGCTTGACCCGGCCAACCCGTGGCACAAGATCGCCCAGAGCGGCTTCCCCCATGCCCAGTCGCTGCAATTGCCGACCCTGGTCAAGAAGATCGACGCCCTCGACCCACTGACCGTGCGCTTCACCCTGGACCACGCCGACTCCACCTTCCTGGCGGCCTTGAGCATGGGTTTTGCCTCGATCTACCCGGCCGAATACGCCGACAAATTACTCAAGGCGGGCACCCCGGAAAAACTCAACAGCCAACCGATCGGCACCGGGCCGTTCATCTTCACGCGCTTCCAGAAAGATGCCGTGGTTCGCTACAAGGCCAACCCCGACTACTTTGCCGGCAAACCGGCTGTGGATAACTTGATCTTCGCCATTACGCCAGACGCAAACGTGCGGCTGCAGAAATTGCACCGCAATGAATGCCAGATCGCCTTGTCCCCCAAACCGCTGGATGTCGGCGAAGCCGAGAAGGACCCCGCGCTCAAGGTGGAAAAAACCGCCGCATTCATGACCGCATTCGTTGCAATCAATAGCCAGCATCCGCCCCTGGACAAGCCGGAAGTGCGCCAGGCAATCAACCTGGCATTCGACAAGGCCAGCTACCTCAAGGCCGTGTTCGAAGGTACCGCCGAAGCCGCCGATGGCCCCTTCCCGCCCAACACCTGGAGCTACGCCAAAGAGCTGCCCGGTTATCCACAGGACCTCGCCAAGGCCAAGGCCTTGCTCGAACGTGTCGGGCTCAAGGACGGCTTCAAGACCACAATCTGGACACGCCCCACCGGCAGCCTGCTTAACCCGAACCCGAACCTCGGTGCGCAACTGCTGCAAGCGGACCTGGCCAAGGTCGGCATCCAGGCCGAAATTCGCGTGATCGAATGGGGCGAACTGATTCGCCGTGCCAAAGCCGGTGAGCACGACCTGCTGTTCATGGGCTGGGCCGGCGACAACGGCGACCCGGATAACTTCCTCACCCCGCAGTTCTCCTGCGCCGCCGTAAAATCCGGCACCAACTTCGCCCGCTACTGCGACCCTGCCCTGGACAAGCTGATCAGCGCCGGCAAGACCACCAGCGAACAAGGGGTGCGCAGCAAGCTGTATCAACAGGCCCAGGCGCAGATCCAGCAGCAGGCCTTGTGGTTGCCCCTGGCGCACCCGACGGCGTTTGCCTTGGCGCGCAAAACCGTCGAGGGCTACCAGGTGAGCCCGTTCGGGCGGCAGGACTTCTCGAAAGTCAGCGTCAAGCCCTGACCCAATAGCCCCCATCCAATGGGCGGGGGCTACATCCATCCGTATTCCGCCATCGACAACGGATCCCCATCCCCCACGATGATGTGATCCAGCACTCGCACATCCACCACTTCCAGGGCCTTTTGCAGCACCTTGGTCAATTTTCGATCAGCGGCGCTGGGCTCCACATTCCCCGAAGGATGGTTGTGACACAGGATCAGCGCCGCCGCGTTGTACGCCAGGGCGCGCTTGATCACCTGCCGGGGGTAAACCATGGCGGCGTCGATGGTGCCCTGGAACAACGCCTCGAAACCCAGTACACGATGTTTTGAATCGAGAAACAGGCAACCGAACGTCTCGTGGGGCTCATGGCGCAGCAACGCCTTGAGGTAATCACGCACGGCCACCGGGCTTTCCAATACAGAGTCACTCCGCAACCGCTCGGCCAAGTGGCGCCGGGACATTTCCAGCACCGCCTGCAACTGGGCAAACTTCGCCGGCCCCAGCCCCAGTTGCTGGCTGAACAGCGCCTGGCTGGCCTCCAGCAGCGGGCGCAGGCCACCGAATTGCACCAACAGGTGGCGTGCGAGGTCCACCGCACTTCGCCCGGAAACCCCGGTGCGCAGGAAGATGGCCAACAACTCGGCATCGGACAGACTCGCCGCGCCCCATTCCAGAAGTTTCTCCCGCGGACGTTCCGCTACGGGCCAATCGCGAATACTCATCCCTCTTTCCTGTATACGTGCGCCGCTGTTGCCTGGCAGGCGCTGTGTTATCGTAGGCCCTCTTTTTTGCGTGCGATTTCACCTGGGGAGGGGGCATCGCAGGCGTCACTGAACTGGCTTCACTGAACTGGAAAGGCAAACCAATGCAGCGTCTGTATCGGAAACGCATCGTTCTCGGCGTCGGCGGCGGCATTGCCGCCTACAAGAGCGCAGAGCTGGTTCGCAGGCTCCTTGACCAGGGCGCCGAAGTGCGCGTGGTCATGACCCGCGGTGGCAGTGAGTTCATCACCCCACTGACCATGCAGGCCTTGTCCGGCCACCCGGTTCACCTGGACCTGCTGGACCCGGCAGCCGAAGCCGCCATGGGCCATATCGAGCTGGCCAAATGGGCCGACCTGGTACTGATCGCCCCGGCCACCGCCGACCTGATCGCCCGCCTGGCCCAGGGCATCGCCGATGACCTGCTCACCACCCTGGTACTGGCTACCGACGCCACCGTCGCCATCGCCCCGGCCATGAACCAGGCCATGTGGCGCGACCCGGCCACCCAGGCCAATACCCAACTCCTGCAAAGCCGTGGCCTCAAGGTGTTCGGCCCGGCCTCCGGCAGCCAGGCCTGCGGCGACGTGGGCATGGGCCGCATGCTCGAAGCCACCGACCTGGCGCTGTGCGCCGCCGAGTGCTTCCAGCACCTGGCCCTGACCGGCAAGCACGTGCTGATCACCGCCGGCCCGACCCAGGAAAACATCGACCCGGTGCGCTACATCACCAACCATAGCTCAGGAAAAATGGGCTTTGCCCTGGCCGAAGCCGCGGTTGAGGCAGGCGCGCGCGTCACCTTGATCACCGGTCCGGTGCATTTGCCAACGCCCGACAGAGTCACCCGAATCGACGTAGTCAGCGCCCGGGACATGCTGGCAGCCTGTGAAGCGGCGATTCCCTGCGACCTGTTTATCGCCTCGGCAGCAGTTGCGGACTACCGACCGGAAGTAGTCGCCCCGCAAAAGCTCAAGAAGGACCCTACAAGCGGCGACGGCCTGCTCCTGCAAATGGTGCGCAACCCGGACATCCTGGCCACCATCGCCACCCGTGCGGATCGCCCATTCAGTGTCGGTTTCGCCGCCGAGACCGAGCACCTGCTGGACTACGCCGCACGCAAATTGAAAGATAAAAACCTCGACCTGATCGTCGCCAATGATGTCGCCAACCCAAGCATCGGCTTCAACAGCGAGGAAAACGCCTGCAGCGTGATCGACCGCGAGCTGCACGCCACCCTTTTCGCCCAGACCAGCAAAGGCAAGATTGCCCGCCAACTGATCTCTTTTATCGCCCAACGGCTGAACCAGGTTTAATGTCCATGCACGCTTTGCAAGCCAAGATTCTCGACCCTCGCATCGGCAGCGAATTCCCACTGCCGGCCTACGCCACCCCGGGCTCCGCCGGCCTGGACCTGCGCGCCATGCTCAAGGAAGACACTGTCCTCGAGCCAGGCCAGACCCTGTTGATTCCTACCGGCCTGTCGATCTATGTCGGTGACCCTGGCCTGGCCGCACTGATCCTGCCGCGCTCCGGCCTGGGTCACAAACATGGCATCGTGTTGGGCAACCTGGTCGGCCTGATCGACTCGGACTACCAGGGTGAGTTGATGGTGTCGTGCTGGAATCGTGGCCAGACCGCGTTCAATATCGCGGTCGGCGAGCGCATTGCGCAGCTGGTGCTGGTGCCGGTGGTGCAGGCGCACTTCGAGCTGGTACAGGAATTCGACGAAACCCAACGTGGCGCAGGTGGCTTTGGGCACTCCGGCAGTCACTGACCCAGCTGAACCTGGCCGGGTACGTTCGTCCGGCCAGACGCCACCGCATGGCCTTTCAGGATGAAGAATGCGCGAATCTAATCAGCGAGATTTCCCCAGGGGAATCAATGCATTACGAAAGATAAACCATCGAGCTCCCGCTCAGGTGGCACTTTTGCACCACGAACTCTCTGCCGAAAACACCGTCATACCCTTCAGTTTGAGCCTGCCGGTCAGCCACATTATGGCCAGCCTTGCCCCCTTCAGATGGAGTTTCCCCCCGCGATGAGTAACGCAGCCCGAGTAGCCCCGACCTTTCCCGACAGCATCTTTCGCGCCTATGACATCCGTGGCGTAGTACCCAAGACCCTGACCGCCGAAACTGCCTACTGGATTGGCCGCGCCATCGGCGCCCAAAGCCTGGCCCAGGACGAACCCAACGTATCGGTAGGCCGTGACGGCCGCCTGTCCGGCCCGGAGCTGGTGGAACAACTGATCCAGGGCCTGGCAGACAGTGGCTGCCACGTCAGCGACGTCGGCCTGGTGCCTACCCCGGCGCTGTACTACGCGGCCAACGTACTGGCCGGCAAATCCGGCGTGATGCTCACCGGCAGCCACAACCCGTCGGACTACAACGGTTTCAAGATCGTCATCGCTGGTGACACCCTGGCCAACGAACAGATCCAGGCCCTGCACACACGCCTGAAGACCAACGACCTGACCAGCGGCCCCGGCAGCATCACCAAGGTCGACATTCTTCAGCGCTACTCCGACGAAATCACCCGCGACGTCAAACTCGCGCGCCGCCTCAAAGTGGTGGTGGACTGCGGCAACGGCGCGGCCGGCGTGATCGCCCCGCAACTGCTCGAAGCCCTGAACTGCGAAGTGATCCCGCTGTTCTGCGAGGTCGACGGCCACTTCCCCAACCACCACCCGGACCCAGGCAAGCCTGAAAACCTGGTGGACCTGATTGCCAAGGTCAAGGAAACCGGCGCCGATGTGGGCCTGGCCTTCGATGGCGATGGGGATCGCGTGGGCGTAGTAACCGAAACCGGTGAGATCGTATTCCCGGACCGCCTGCTGATGCTGTTTGCCCGTGACGTCGTGGCGCGCAACCCCGGTGCCGAGATCATTTTCGACGTCAAATGCACCCGCCGCCTGACCCCGCTGATCAAGGAATACGGCGGTCGTCCGCTAATGTGGAAGACCGGTCACTCGTTGATCAAAAAGAAAATGAAGGAAACCAGCGCCCTGTTGGCCGGCGAAATGAGCGGCCACGTATTCTTCAAGGAACGCTGGTTCGGCTTTGACGACGGTATTTACAGCGCTGCCCGCCTGCTGGAGATCCTCAGCAAGGAAAAATCCACCGCGCAAGGGCTGTTTGAGACCTTCCCGAATGATATTTCTACGCCAGAGATCAATATCCATGTGACCGAAGAGAGCAAATTCAGCATCATTGACGCATTGCACGATGCGCAATGGGGTGAAGGCGCCAACCTGACCTCCATTGATGGTGTGCGAGTCGATTATGCCAAAGGCTGGGGCCTGGTTCGCGCGTCCAACACCACACCGGTGCTGGTGCTGCGTTTCGAGGCGGATACCGAGGCTGAGTTGCAGCGCATCAAGGACGTGTTCCACGCCCAGTTGAAACGTGTTGCCCCTGATCTCCAATTACCGTTCTGATTTTTTGTACCGGAGCCCTGAATGACCCTCGAACGCGAAGCCGCTGCCAACACCGCCAAGGTCCTGTCCGAAGCGCTGCCCTACATTCGACGCTACGTCGGCAAGACGCTGGTGATCAAGTACGGCGGCAATGCCATGGAAAGCGACGAGCTGAAAACCGGCTTTGCCCGCGACATCGTGTTGATGAAAGCCGTAGGGATCAACCCGGTGGTAGTCCACGGTGGCGGCCCGCAGATCGGCGACCTGCTCAAGCGCTTGTCGATCGAGAGTCACTTCATCGATGGCATGCGCGTGACTGACGCACAGACCATGGACGTGGTGGAAATGGTCCTCGGCGGCCAAGTGAACAAGGACATTGTCAACCTCATCAACCGCCACGGCGGCAGCGCCATCGGCCTGACCGGCAAAGACGCGGAGCTGATCCGCGCGAAAAAACTGACCGTTACCCGTCAGACGCCGGAGATGACCCAGCCGGAAATCATCGACATTGGCCAGGTAGGCGAAGTGATCGGCATCAACACCGATCTGCTGAACCTGCTGGTCAAGGGCGACTTCATCCCGGTGATCGCGCCAATTGGCGTGGGCACCAACGGCGAGTCCTACAACATCAACGCCGACCTGGTGGCGGGCAAGGTGGCTGAAGCACTGAAGGCTGAAAAGCTGATGCTGCTGACCAATATTGCTGGCCTGATGGACAAGGAAGGCAAGGTGCTGACCGGCCTGACCACCCAACAGGTGGACGCGCTGATCGCCGACGGCACGATCTACGGCGGCATGCTGCCGAAGATCCGTTGCGCGCTGGAAGCGGTGCAGGGCGGCGTGGGCAGTTCGCTGATCCTGGACGGCCGGGTGCCGAATGCGATCCTGCTGGAAATCTTCACCGACACCGGTGTAGGTACGCTGATCAGCAACCGCAAGCGTCCTTAAACACTAAAAAGCCCCACCCTCTGTAGGAGCGAGCTTGCTCGCGAAAAACGTAAAGGCGCCGCGTTCATCCAGAATAAACGCGTCATCGTTGGCGTTCTTCGCGAGCAAGCTCGCTCCTACAGAGGGTGGGGCTTTTTGTTGTGCGGCGATTACTGGACGCCGAACTGCTCGCGGTACGCGCGCACTGCCGGCAAGTGCTGCTTGAGCTGCGGATCGTCTTCCAGGAACTGCAACACCTGGTTCAACGACACGATACTCACCACCGGGATTCCGAAATCGCGCTCCACTTCCTGGATCGCCGACAATTCACCGTTGCCACGCTCCTGGCGGTTCAGTGCGATCAACACACCGGCAGCCTTGGCGCCGTCCTGGGAGGCGATGATCTGCATCACTTCACGGATGGCGGTACCGGCGGTGATCACATCGTCGATAATCAGCACATCGCCAGTCAGCGGCGCACCCACCAGGCTGCCGCCTTCGCCATGGGCCTTGGCTTCCTTGCGGTTGAAGCACCACGGCAGATCCCGCCCGTGATGCTCAGCCAACGCCACGGCAGTCGCGGCGGCGAGGGGAATGCCCTTGTAGGCCGGACCAAACAAGACATCGAAGGAAATACCGCTTTCAACAATGGCTGCCGCGTAGAAACGACCCAGTTGGGCCAGGGCCGAACCCGAGTTGAACAAGCCTGCATTGAAGAAGTACGGGCTGGTGCGCCCGGACTTGAGGGTGAACTCACCGAAGCGCAAAACCCCGCGATCGATGGCAAAACGAATGAAATCGCGTTGATACGCCTGCATGAAAAAAGCCTCAGATACCACGGATTTAGCTAATTAGGTAGACGGCGTGTATCATACACGCACGCGATTTTTGGGGCCATTTATGCGGATCATCAGTGTGAACGTTAATGGTATTCAGGCTGCAGTCGAGCGTGGTTTGCTCAGTTGGCTGCAAGCCCAGAATGCCGACGTCATCTGCCTGCAGGACACCCGCGCCTCCGCCTTTGAACTGGACGACCCAGCCTTCCAACTGGATGGCTACTTCCTTTATGCCTGCGATGCCGAAGTACCCGCCCAAGGTGGCGTGGCTTTGTACTCGCGGTTGCAACCCAAGGCGGTCATCAGCGGCCTCGGCTTCGAGACAGCCGACCGCTACGGGCGCTACCTGCAAGCCGATTTCGACAAGGTCAGCATCGCGACCTTGCTGCTTCCATCAGGGCAGAACGGCGATGAAGACTTGAACCAGAAGTTCAAGCTAATGGACGATTTCGCCCGTTACCTGGATAAACAGCGACGCAAACGTCGCGAGTACATTTATTGTGGCTCGTTGTACGTGGCGCAACAAAAGCTGGATATCAAGAACTGGCGCGACAGCCAGCAATCCCCTGGCTTCCTGGCGCCGGAACGGGCCTGGATGGACGAGATTGTCGGCAACATGGGCTATGTGGATGCCCTGCGCGAAGTCAGCCGCGAAGGCGACCAGTACAGCTGGTGGCCAGACAATGAACAGGCTGAGATGCTCAACCTGGGCTGGCGCTTCGACTACCAGTTGCTGACCCCAGGCCTGCGTCGGTTCGTACGCAGCGCACGCCTGCCGCGCCAGCCACGCTTCTCGCAGCACGCGCCACTGATCGTGGACTACGACTGGACACTGACCATTTGAGGTCTTTTTCCAGGCACAAAAAAACCGACATCGCTGTCGGTTTTTTTGTGGGCGCTCATTATTTGATCAGGCGCCAGGTCCACGGGTAACGGTAAGCCGTGCCATTGTTGGCCTTGATCCCGCCAATAATTGTCAGCACCAGCGCCGCAACCACCAGGATCAACATCAGCACAAAGCCGATCACCACGAACCCCAGCACCATGCACACCAGCCAGGCGATCGCCACGGTGATCTGGAAATTCAGCGCTTCCTTGCCCTGATCATCGATAAGCGGGTCCATGTCTTTCTTGATCTGCCACAGGATCAGCGGCCCCAAGAGACTGCCGAAGGGGAATACCAACCCCAGGAACGCCGCGAAGTGACACAGCATCGCCCACTGGCGAACTTCCTTGGACGGTGCCGGAACCGGCAACTGGCTGTCACTCATGGCACTTCTCCTTGAAGCGTGTTCAGTCAGCCAGTGCGGCGTTCTGCAGTTCGAAAATCTCAGTCATGCCCTTCTGGGCCAGGGCCAGCATCGCATTCAGGTCGGCCGGCTGGAATGGCGCGCCTTCAGCGGTGCCCTGCACTTCGATAAAACCACCGGTGCTGGTCATGACCACGTTCAGGTCGGTCTCGGCGGCCGAGTCTTCCAGGTAGTCCAGGTCCAGCACAGGCTCGCCCTGGTACATGCCCACCGATACGGCAGCGATCATCTGCTTGAGCGGATCGCCGCCTTTCAGGCCGCCACGCTTCTTGATCACTTTCAGCGCATCGACCAGAGCGACCATGGCGCCGGTGATGGACGCAGTACGAGTACCGCCGTCGGCCTGGATCACGTCGCAATCGACGTACAGGGTCACGTCGCCCAGCTTGGACATGTCCAACGCTGCACGCAGGGAGCGACCGATCAGGCGCTGGATCTCCAGGGTACGACCGCCTTGCTTGCCACGACTGGCCTCACGCTGGTTACGCTCGCCGGTGGCGCGCGGCAGCATGCCGTATTCGGCGGTCAACCAACCCTGGCCCTGGCCCTTGAGGAAACGTGGCACGCCGTTTTCGACACTGACGGTGCAGATCACCTTGGTATCGCCAAACTCGACCAGTACGGATCCCTCGGCGTGTTTGGTGTAGTTGCGGGTGATGCGGATCGAGCGGAGCTGATCGGCAACGCGACCACTTGGACGTTTCATAGGGGATACCTGTACGAAGGACGAAAAACTGCCGAGCATTATAGAGCCGCGAGCCGATTCGGGGCACTTCTTAAAATCTGGTTACGAATGCTCGGCTTGTGATGCGATGTCAGCACCCGCGTTTGGGGCCTATCGCACCACTGCGCTACACTCCTGCGCCTTCGCAGCCAGTCGGCTCCAATTTATCCATCAGCCCGCTTTCGCGGGACTGCAACGCGAGGTACCTCCATGGTGCACAGCATGACCGCCTTCGCCCGCGTCGAAAAAGCCGGCGCCCAAGGCACCCTGAGCTGGGAACTGCGCTCGGTCAACAGCCGCTACCTGGAACCGCACCTGCGCCTGCCGGAATCGTTCCGCGACCTCGAAGGCGCCGTACGTGAAGCCCTGCGCCAAGGCATCTCACGCGGCAAGCTGGAATGCACCCTGCGCTTTACCGAGGAAACCACCGGCAAGCCACTGCAGGTCGACCGCGACCGCGCCGCGCAACTGGTCGCGGCCGCCGAGACTATCGCCAGCCTGATCCAGCAGCCCGCGGCGCTGAACCCCCTGGAAGTGCTGGCCTGGCCCGGCGTGCTGGTGGCCGATGCCGTCGACCCGCAAGCCCTCAACGCCGAAGCCCTCGCCCTGTTCACCCAGGGTTTGAAGGAGCTCAAGGCCGGCCGCGAGCGCGAAGGCGCCGAACTGGCCCGCCTGATCAACGAGCGCCTGACCTCGATCGAGGAGGATGTGGTCACCCTGCGCGAGCTGGTGCCACAAATGCTGGCGACCCAGCGCCAGAAGGTCCTCGATCGCTTCGCCGACATGAAAGCCGACCTTGACCCGGTGCGCCTGGAGCAGGAAATGGTCCTGCTGGCGCAAAAAAGTGACGTCGCCGAAGAACTCGACCGCCTCAGCACCCACATCCTCGAAGTGCGCCGCGTGCTCAAGTCAGGCGGTGCCGCCGGTCGGCGCCTGGACTTCCTGATGCAGGAACTCAACCGCGAAGCCAATACACTGGGCTCCAAGGCTTTCGATCCGCGCAGCACCACCGCTGCGGTCAACCTCAAAGTGTTGATCGAGCAGATGCGCGAACAAGTACAGAATATTGAGTAAGGCAACCTCCATGACCCATAGCACCGGCACCCTTTACATCATTTCCGCCCCTTCGGGCGCAGGCAAGAGCAGCCTGGTCAAGGCCCTGACCGACACCAACGATCAGATCCGCATCTCGGTCTCGCACACCACCCGCGCCATGCGCCCGGGTGAGGTGAACGGCGTGCATTATCACTTCGTCGAGCGCACCGAGTTCGTCAAGATGATCGAGCATGGCGACTTCCTCGAGCGCGCCGAAGTGTTCGGCAACCTCTACGGCACCTCGCAAAGCCACCTGCAGCAAACCCTGGACGAAGGCCACGACCTGATCCTGGAAATCGACTGGCAGGGCGCCGAGCAAGTGCGCCAACTGATGCCCAAGGCGCGCTCGATCTTCATCCTGCCGCCATCTTTGGAAGCGTTGCACCAGCGCTTGACCAACCGTGGCCAGGACAGCGACGCGATCATCGAAGGCCGCATGCGGGAAGCCGTCAGCGAAATGAGCCACTACGTCGACTATGACTACCTGATCATCAACGACGATTTTGCTCACGCGCTGGACGACTTGAAGGCGATTTTCCGCGCCAATCAGCTCCAGCAAAAACGCCAACAGCAGCGTTTCGGCAAATTACTGGCCGAACTGCTCGGTTGATTGGCTCTTCCCAAAACTGCTGCAGGGGCCTTACATTGGCACTTGTAGCGGTTTTGCGAGGGCCTGCGAAAAATCAGCGCTTCCCTAAACGCTGGTGATTTTTTAAACTGTTTAGTCCGCTCGCCCAGCCGGGCAGCGCGCATCTTGCATTCGCTCCGAGGAATACCATGGCCCGCGTAACCGTTGAAGACTGCCTAGAACACGTGGATAACCGCTTTGAGCTGGTCATGCTCTCTACCAAGCGTGCCCGTCAACTGGCCACTGGCGGCAAAGAGCCCCTGGTCCAGTGGGAAAACGACAAGCCTACCGTTGTAGCCCTGCGTGAAATCGCTGAAGGCCTGATGAGCTACGAGTTCATCGCCAACGCTGAGATCGTTGAAGACGAACCGCTGTTTGCAGCGTTCGAGGACGAGTCCAACGAGGCCGTCTAAGCCTATGCCTGGTCGACGTAGCACGGCGCGGGGTCACAGCCAACGGCAGGAGTTCACACTTTGCCGAGCATAGACGCCCTCGCCGATCGCTTATCGGCCTACCTCGGCCCCGACCAGGTCAACCTGGTCCGCCGAGCGTATTTCTACGCCGAACAAGCCCACGACGGCCAACGCCGCCGGAGTGGCGAGGCGTATGTCACCCATCCTCTTGCGGTGGCAAATATTCTTGCCGACATGCACATGGACCATCAGAGCCTGATGGCCGCCATGCTGCATGACGTGATCGAAGACACCGGTATTGCCAAGGAAGCGCTCAGTGCGCAATTTGGCGAAACCGTGGCCGAACTGGTCGATGGGGTCAGCAAACTGACCCAGATGAACTTCGAGACCAAAGCCGAAGCCCAGGCGGAAAACTTCCAGAAGATGGCCATGGCCATGGCCCGGGATATCCGGGTGATCCTGGTCAAGCTGGCCGACCGGCTGCACAACATGCGCACGCTGGAAGTGCTGTCCGGCGAAAAACGCCGGCGCATCGCCAAGGAAACCCTGGAAATCTACGCGCCCATCGCCAACCGGCTGGGCATGCACGCCATTCGCATCGAATTCGAAGACCTCGGCTTCAAGGCCATGCACCCGATGCGTTCGGCACGCATCTACCAGGCGGTCAAGCGTGCCCGGGGCAACCGCAAGGAAATCGTCAACAAGATCGAAGAATCCCTGAGTCATTGCCTGGCGATCGACGAGATCGAGGGCGAGGTCAGCGGCAGGCAGAAACACATCTACGGCATCTACAAGAAGATGCGCGGCAAGCGCCGGGCGTTCAACGAGATCATGGACGTGTACGCGTTCCGCATCATCGTCGACAAGGTCGATACCTGCTACCGCGTGCTGGGCGCTGTACATAATTTGTACAAGCCCCTGCCGGGCCGCTTCAAGGACTACATCGCGATTCCCAAGGCCAACGGCTATCAGTCGCTGCATACCACGCTGTTTGGTATGCACGGGGTGCCGATCGAGATCCAGATCCGCACCCGGGAAATGGAAGAAATGGCCAACAACGGCATCGCCGCCCATTGGCTGTACAAGTCCAGTGGCGACGAGCAGCCAAAAGGCACCCATGCCCGCGCGCGCCAGTGGGTAAAAGGCGTGCTGGAAATGCAGCAACGTGCCGGCAACTCCCTGGAATTCATTGAAAGCGTGAAGATCGACCTGTTCCCGGACGAGGTCTATGTGTTCACGCCCAAGGGCCGGATCATGGAGCTGCCCAAAGGCTCCACGGCCGTCGACTTCGCCTACGCGGTGCACACCGACGTCGGCAACAGCTGCATCGCCTGCCGCATCAACCGTCGCCTGGCCCCGCTGTCGGAACCGCTGCAAAGCGGCTCCACCGTGGAAATCGTCAGCGCGCCGGGCGCACGGCCAAACCCCGCGTGGCTCAACTTCGTGGTCACTGGCAAGGCGCGCACCCATATTCGCCATGCGCTGAAACTGCAGCGCCGCTCCGAGTCCATCAGCCTGGGCGAACGCCTGCTGAACAAGGTGCTCAATGGTTTCGACAGCGCCCTGGACAAGATCCCGGGTGAGCGTGTTCAAGCGATGCTCCACGAGTACCGCCAGGAAACCATCGAAGACCTGCTGGAAGATATCGGCCTGGGCAACCGCATGGCCTACGTAGTAGCCCGCCGCCTGCTCGGCGAAGGCGAACAGTTGCCGAGCCCGGAGGGTCCGCTGGCGATTCGCGGCACCGAGGGCCTGGTGCTCAGTTATGCCAAGTGTTGCACACCGATCCCGGGCGACCCGATTGTCGGCCACCTGTCGGCGGGCAAAGGCATGGTCGTGCACCTGGACAACTGCCGCAACATCAGCGAAATCCGCCACAACCCGGAAAAATGCATCCAGCTCTCCTGGGCCAAGGATGTCACCGGCGAGTTCAACGTCGAGCTTCGCGTGGAGCTTGAGCACCAGCGTGGCCTGATCGCCCTGCTGGCCAGCAGCGTCAATGCGGCCGACGGCAATATCGAGAAAATCAGCATGGACGAACGCGATGGCCGCATCAGCGTGGTCCAACTGGTGGTCAGCGTGCACGACCGCGTACACCTGGCCCGCGTGATCAAGAAACTGCGCGCCTTGACCGGCGTGATCCGCATCACCCGCATGCGTGCATAGCCCACCTCTTACAAGGAGTCATTCATGACCAAGACTGTTATCACCAGCGATAAAGCCCCGGCCGCCATCGGCACTTACTCCCAGGCGATCAAGGCGGGCAACACCGTCTACATGTCCGGCCAAATCCCGCTGGACCCAAAGACCATGGAACTGGTTGAAGGCTTCGAAGCCCAGACCGTACAGGTCTTCGAAAACCTCAAGTCCGTCGCAGAAGCCGCGGGCGGTTCGTTCAAGGATATCGTCAAGCTGAACATCTTCCTCACCGACCTGAGCCACTTCGCCAAGGTCAACGAGATCATGGGCAAGTACTTCGAACAGCCCTACCCTGCTCGCGCCGCCATTGGCGTCGCAGCGCTGCCAAAAGGCGCGCAGGTTGAGATGGACGCGATCCTGGTCATCGAGTAAAACACCCGGCGCAGCCTCAACCAGGCTGCGCCGACTTCGTTTCAGAAGGATTTCATGATGCGCAAAGCGCTTGTAGCCTCCTCGTTGCTCGCCCTGTTGCTCGGCGGCTGTGCCAGCAATCCCGCCGACCTGGATGTGAGCGGCACCTGGATCAACCAGGTCGCCATCGATGCGGCAGCCAAGGGCGGCCCTTTGCGTGAAGCATTGCAAAGCTATGGTCCGAACCTCGAATGGGAGGTCAACACCAAGGCTTCGCAAGCGCGCTACTACAACGGTTTTGAAGTTGCCGAAGGCAAGTTGCTCGGCGAGCAATCCGGCGCCTGGAGCGTGGACTTCTACGGCAGCACCGCCACCGAACTCAAGCGCAAAAACAAACAACTGCTGCAAACGGCCAACGACAACGAGCCCGAACAGCTGTTCGCCCGCGCCAAAGACCCCGCACCGGAAGGCGCGCCACTGGGCGCCAACTTCGAACGGGCGCTGTACGCGGCCTATATGGGTGGCGACTGGAAGATCACCGACGGCTTCGGAAACGGCGCCACGGTACAGTTCCAGGCTGACGGCAAGGTCGCCGGCCTGCCTGGCGTCGATCGCTACTCACTGTGCCTGGCGGGCGATTGCGCCTCCATGAGCGGCGGCTATGACAGCATCTGGCTGCAACTCAACGGCCAGGGAAACCCCTGGATCTTCGTGCGCAAGGGCAAACAACTGGAAATCTTCCAGGCCGTCAACACCGCACAGACGGATGAAGTGCCCTCGTTTACACCGGGGCCACGGCAGTGGTTGCTCGAGAAACCGTGATACACAACAAAGGAGCCCACCGGCTCCTTTTTCTTTAGCCTGCGCCATTGTTTTCACGCATAAGCGGATGGCCTCATGCACAAGTTACTCGCGCTCAGCCTCAGCCCGTTCCTGCTGGCCGGTTGCTCGCACACGCCGCAATCTGCCGACATCAGCGGACTGTGGATCAACCAGGCCGCTATTGATACCGCCGCCCAAGGTCGTCCATTACTCAAAGCACTGGACGCCAATGGCCTGAATCTGGAATGGAACATCGACACCCGTGGCGGCAAAGCGTTATTCAGCAATGCATTCGAAGCCGGCGAAGGTCAACTGCGGTCAAAGGCACCAGGCGTATGGGTTGTCGACTATGACGGCCACGGCACCGACGAACTGCACTGGGATGGCAACCAGCTTATCCAGCAGGCCAAAGCATTTTTTGCCGGCCAAGTGTTCCGGCGCCCGGCCCAGCCAGCCCCCGAGGGTGCAAGGTGGGGTACAACGTTCAGACAGGCACTGAATTCAGCCTACATGGGCGGGAAGTGGAAAATCATTGAAGGCCAAGGCGTCGGCAACAGCGTGGTGTTCAATGCTGATGGCGGCCTGTCCGGGCTGGCACAAAATGACCGGTACGAGCTCTGCCTGGGCGGCGATTGCGCCACTCAAGGCGCTGGCAATGACACGCTCTCTCTCGGCAAGGGCGATGTCGCAGACGTATGGATTTTTGTCCGTCACGGCAAGCGGATGGAAATTTTGAACGCGATCAATCATGCCCAACCGGACGAAATTCCCCAACTCGCTCCAGGCCCACGCCAATGGCTGCTGGAACAACAGTGACGAAAAAAGAGCCCTTGTTCGGGTAATGCCAGCCAGTAAGGAGGAACACTGCAACTGTGGCAAGCGGGCTTGCCACAGGTTACTGTTTGCTCGTTCTATCTCTTAACTGACTGGCATTCGCCCTTGGGCTCCTCTGTCAGCGCTGACCTTCGAGAATCGCAGCATACCCCTCGCGATAGGTCGGATAGACCGGCGCCCAGCCCAGCGCCTTGGCCCGCGCATTACTGCATTGCTTGCTGCCCGCGCGGCGCACACTGGCGTCGTCGGCCCATTCGGTCACGCCCAAATAGTCGCGCAACCAACCGACCACCTCCGCCAATGGCGCCGGCGCATCGTCAACACCGATGTAAATCTTCTCCAACGAGCCGCCCTGCTCCACATGCCGCAGCAAAAAGGCCAGCAGGCCCGCCGCGTCATCGACATGAATCCGGTTGCCATATAAAGGCGGATCGATCGCCACGCGATAACCCTGGCGCACCTGGGTCAGCAGCCATTCACGGCCCGGGCCATAGATCCCCGTCAACCGCACGACGCTCGCCGGGATACCACTGTTCAGCGCCACTTGCTCAGCTTCCAGCATCACCTGCCCGGAATAGCCTTTCGCCTGGGTCTCGGAGGTTTCATCGACCCACTCGCCATTCTGCTGCCCATACACACTGCTGCTGGATACAAACAACAGATGCTTGGGCTCCTGGCCGTAATCCTTCAGCCACTCCAGTACGTGCTGCAACCCTTGCACATAAGCGGCGCGATAACCGGCCTCATCGTGATCCGTCGCGGCGGCGCAATACACCAGGTAATCCACCCCGCCGATTGGCCAGGTGTCAGGGCAATCCTTGTTGAACAGGTCGCCGGCAATGCCAATCACGCCATCGGGCAGGCGCGAAATATCACGCCGCAGGCCATGAACCTCCCATTCCGAGGCGAGCAGTTGGCTGGCCAGCCGACTCCCCACATCGCCACATCCGGCAATCACAACAGAAGGCGCAGACATCACAAAACTCCGAACTGAAAGGTCTAGATTAGCCGTCTCCGTAGACCGGCGGCCAGAAAAAGGGCAAATAAAGTTACTGTATTACTTTTGTTAACAAGAATTACTTGCAATAATAACCGCCCATTTGTCCTCGACCTCGCTCGGTCTGGAAGGACGATCACTCATTTTTTCTCTCAGGTCCGGCCAGCATGACACGTCATACAAACCCCGCTTCGCCAACCAAGCCTCACAGCCCATCCCGCGCCTGGCGTGCGATTGCTGCGTTGCTGTTCAGCGTACTGCTGGCACCGACCGCCGCATTCGCTGATGCCACGGCGCCGGCCACCCCGCCTGCCGCCGAACAGAACGCCGCCCCTGCGGCTGCACCTGCCGCGACACCAGCCGCGACCGATCCGGCAGTGCCAGCCGCTGCCGACGAGTCCGGCGTAGTACTGGAAGAAGACAACACCCTGGGCATGGCCCACGACCTGTCCCCATGGGGCATGTACCAGAATGCTGACGTGGTGGTGAAAGCCGTGATGATCGGCCTGGCCATTGCCTCGATCATTACCTGGACCATCTGGATCGCCAAGGGCTTCGAGCTGCTGGGCGCCAAGCGTCGTCTGCGCACCGAGATCGTCCACCTGAAAAAAGCCACCACCCTCAAGGAAGCCAGTGAAAGCGCGACCCAAAAGGGCACCCTGGCCAATACCCTGGTGCACGACGCGCTGGAAGAAATGCGCCTGTCGGCCAACACCCGCGAAAAAGAAGGTATCAAAGAGCGCGTAGCCTTCCGCCTGGAGCGTTTGGTCGCAGCCTGCGGTCGTAACATGAGCAGCGGCACCGGCGTGCTGGCTACCATCGGTTCCACTGCGCCGTTCGTCGGCCTGTTCGGTACCGTGTGGGGCATCATGAACAGCTTCATCGGCATCGCCAAAACCCAGACCACCAACCTTGCCGTCGTTGCCCCCGGCATCGCCGAGGCCCTGCTGGCTACAGCCCTGGGCCTGGTTGCCGCGATTCCTGCGGTGGTGATCTACAACGTCTTCGCCCGTTCGATTGCCGGCTACAAGGCCCAGGTATCGGACGCGTCGGCAGAAGTCCTGCTGCTGGTGAGCCGCGACCTCGACCACCTGCCTACCGAGCGCAGCTCGCAACCGCACATGGTGAAAGTGGGGTAATCGGCCATGGGCCTGCATTTGAATCAAGGCGACGACGAACTCGTCGAGAACCACGAAATCAACGTCACGCCATTCATCGACGTGATGCTGGTGTTGCTGATCATCTTCATGGTGGCGGCACCCCTGGCCACCGTGGACATCAAGGTCGACCTGCCCGCCTCCAGCGCCAAGCCGGCGCCGCGGCCGGAGAAGCCGATCTTCCTCAGCGTCAAGGCGGACCAGCGCCTGTTCCTGGGCGAAGAAGAAGTCAAAGCCGAAACCCTGGGGCCAGTGCTCGATGCCAAGACCCAAGGCAAAAAGGACACGACGATCTTCTTCCAGGCTGATAAAGGCGTGGACTACGGCGACCTGATGAGCGTGATGGATGCCCTGCGGGCGGCCGGCTATCTGAAGGTGGGCCTGGTCGGACTTGAGACGGCAGCCAAGAAATGATCACGACGCGCCACAAACTGACGCGTTATGGCACCAGCCTCGCCGTCGTGCTGGGCGTGCACGCCATCGCGATTGCCATCGCACTCCACTGGTCGGCACCGCGCCCGGTCCTGCTGCCACCGGCAGCCATGGTCATTGACCTGGCACCCGCGCCAGCGCCACCACCG
The DNA here is from genome assembly GCF_058793055.1 of Pseudomonas sp. MPR-R2A5. Lineage (NCBI taxonomy): Bacteria > Pseudomonadati > Pseudomonadota > Gammaproteobacteria > Pseudomonadales > Pseudomonadaceae > Pseudomonas > Pseudomonas sp. MPR-R2A5. The sequence goes on along the minus strand of NZ_JBXAFK010000006.1, from coordinate 190,162 downwards.
CCAGCGCCGCCGAAAGTGGTGACGCCGCCGCAACCGCCTGCCCCGGTGGAAGAGTTGCCGCTGCCAAAACTGGCCGAAGCGCCCAAGCCGACGATCCAGGTGCCCAAGCCGGTCAAGCCCAAGCCCAAACCCCAGCCGCCCAAGCCGGTGGAGAAGAAGCCCGAGCCACCCAAGGAAAAACCTTCCGAGGACCCACCGAGCGAATCGCCACAGACCAACGCTCCGGCGGAAAAATCGGCCCAGCCGGTTCCTGGCCCATCGCCGCAACAGGTGGCCGCCAAGGCGTCCTGGGAAGGCACCCTGCTGGCGCACTTGCAGAAGTACAAGAAGTACCCGCCGGGCGCCCAGGCCCGAGGCAAGGAAGGCCTGAACCGCTTGCGCTTCGTGGTGGATGCCGATGGCAACGTGCTGTCCTATGAGCTGGTGGGCCGCTCCGGCAACGCCGACCTGGACCGTGCGACCCTGGACATGATCCGTCGTGCCCAACCACTGCCCAAGCCGCCAGCCGACATGTTGAAAGGCGGCAGCATCGAGATCGTTGCGCCGTTCGTTTACAACATCGAAAAACGTCGCCGGTAATCCTCACCGTGGGCACTCTCGGGTGCCCACGGCTGCTGCTCCCTCCCCCGCGTATTGCTGCAACCTGAACCAGGGTTGAACAGCCTGCGACCTATCTCCATCTTCACTTGTAACATTTAAATACAAAGCTAATTATCCGCGAATCGTTCTCATTAGCGGACATTCGGCATGCCCACTCTTGCCCGGCTGGCTCTCCTCCTGCTGGCTTTTCCCGTCGTTGCGCAGGCGGATCAACTGGTCACCCTGGTCATTCAAAACCACACCTTCAGCCCCTCAAGTTTCGAGGTGCCGGCCGGTGAGCGCTTTCGCATTCAACTCACCAGCCACGACGAAAGCGTCGATGAGTTCGAAAGCTATGACATGAAATTCGAAAAAATCATCGTCCCCGGCAACACCGTGACGGTGTTCGCCGGCCCGCTGCATCCCGGCACTTACACCTTCTTCGATGACTACCACCCCGACCAGGCCAAAGGCACGGTCACTGCCGTCGAGGCCAAGGAGTAAGCCATGCTGGCCTGTCTGTTGATCGTGTTTCGAGAAGTGCTGGAAGCCGGGATTGTGGTGGGGATCGTGATGGCCGCCACCCAGGGCCTGGCGCGGCGCGGGCTGTTTATCGGCGGCGGGATCGCAGCCGGCGTACTGGGCGCGGGGATCCTCGCACTCTTTACCGGCGCAATCACCCAGGCACTCCAGGGCTTTGGCCAGGAGATTTTCAACGCAGCCATTCTGGTGGTCGCCGTGGTCATGCTGGGCTGGCACAACCTGTGGATGGCCAGCCATGGTCGCGAGTTGGCCACCCAACTGCGCAGCGCCGGCAATGCGGTACTCAACGGCGAAAAATCACTCTGGGCGCTGGCCGTGGTGATCACCGTGGCGGTGCTGCGCGAAGGCTCGGAAATCGTGCTGTTCCTCTATGGCATCGCCGCGTCGAGCCAGGCAGACCCACTGTCGATGCTGGCCGGTGGCGTGCTCGGCATCGCCGCCGGCGCCGCGCTGTCCTGGCTGATGTACCGCGGCCTGGTCGCCATCAGCCTCAAGCGTCTGTTTTCGATTACCGGTTGGATGATCGCCTTGCTCGCCGCCGGCATGGCGGGGCGGGCGGCCGCGATCCTCGCCGGTATCGACCTGATCCCCGCCTGGGGCTACCAACTCTGGGACACGTCCTGGCTGGTCTCCGACGCCAGCCTCACCGGCCGCGCCCTGACCGCGCTGGTGGGCTACACCGACCGGCCGCTGGGCGTCCAACTGGTCGCCTGGTCCGTCACCCTTGCGCTCCTGGTGCTGGGTAACCGCTTGCTGCATTCACGCCCGACGCAATCACGTTAACTGCCTCAAGGAGCCACGCCATGAAACACCTGCGCAACCCCTTGGCCACCGCACTGGTACTTGTCAGCGCCCTGGCCGCTTCAACCCTGACCCAAGCCCGCGAGTACCCGATTGGCGGGCCCGTCCAGGTCAACGACATGGAAATCGCCTCCTCCTACCTGGTGGGCATCGAAATGGCCCCCATGCCACCGGGCATGGTGATGAGCAAGGATTCGGTGCACCTTGAGACGGATGTGCATGCCACCGCCGACAACAAGTACGGCCTGTCCAATGGCGAGTGGGTGCCCTACCTGACCATTACCTACTCGCTGGTCAAGCAGGGTTCGCCCGACTACAAGGAAATCGGCACGCTGCTGCCGATGGTGGCCAAAGACGGCGCCCACTACGCCAACAACGTGAAAATGGACGGCCCCGGCACCTACACTGTGGTACTGCGCTACGAAAGCCCGCAGATCAAAGGTTTCTTCCACCACGTGGACAAGGAAACCGGCGTACCGGAATGGTGGGGGCCGTTCACCAAAACCTTCACCTTCAAATACCCGCAAAGCTGAAAGCATGAACGCGACACCTGATTACCAGGTGTCGTAAACCCCATCCTCTCTGATAACGTGCGTCTATCGATTGCAGCCGGTATGCTTGGCTTGCAACCTCATGGACGCCCGCTATGACTCTTACAGAATTACGCTACATCGTGACCCTCGCCCAAGAACAACACTTTGGCCACGCGGCCGAGCGTTGCCACGTCAGCCAGCCGACGCTATCGGTGGGCGTGAAGAAGCTTGAAGACGAACTCGGTGTGCTGATTTTCGAGCGCAGCAAAAGCGCCGTGCGCCTGACCCCGGTGGGTGAAGGCATTGTTGCCCAGGCCCAGAAGGTCCTGGAACAAGCGCAAAGCATTCGCGAACTGGCCCAGGCCGGCAAGAACCAGCTGACCGCACCGCTGAAAGTCGGCGCCATCTACACCGTCGGCCCCTACCTGTTCCCGCACTTGATTCCGCAACTGCACCGCGTCGCGCCGCAGATGCCGCTGTATATCGAAGAAAACTTCACCCACGTGCTACGCGACAAACTGCGCAACGGCGAGCTGGACGCGATCATCATTGCCCTGCCGTTCAACGAGGCGGACGTGCTCACCCTGCCGCTCTACGACGAGCCGTTCTACGTATTGATGCCGGCCTCGCACCCGTGGACGCAAAAAGACACCATCGACGCGGCCCTGCTCAACGACAAGAGCCTGCTGCTGCTCGGTGAGGGCCACTGCTTCCGCGACCAAGTGCTGGAAGCCTGCCCGACCCTGACCAAGGGCAACGACGGCGCCAAGCACACCACGGTGGAATCCAGCTCCCTGGAAACCATTCGCCACATGGTCGCTTCCGGCCTCGGCATCTCGATCCTGCCGCTGTCGGCGGTGGACAGCCATCACTACGCCCCCGGCGTGATCGAAGTGCGCCCACTCACGCCACCGGTGCCGTTCCGCACCGTGGCAATCGCCTGGCGCGCCAGTTTCCCGCGGCCCAAAGCCATCGAGATCCTCGCTGACTCGATCCGCCTGTGCTCGGTGGCCAAGCCGCCTGCCGCGAGCTAAGCAACGGTATGACAGAGCTGTCGCAGGTGCCAGTGACGGCACTCAAGGGTGTCGGTGAAGCCATGGCCGAGAAGCTGGCCAAGGTCGGCCTGGAGAACCTCCAGGACGTGCTGTTCCACCTGCCCCTGCGCTATCAGGATCGCACCCGCGTAGTGCCCATCGGCCACTTGCGGCCTGGACAGGACGCAGTGGTCGAAGGCACCGTCAGCGGCGCCGACGTGGTCATGGGCAAGCGCCGCAGCCTGGTGGTGCGCCTGCAGGACGGCACCGGTGGCCTGAGCCTGCGCTTCTACCATTTCAGCAACGCGCAGAAGGAAGGCCTCAAGCGCGGCACCCGCGTGCGCTGCTACGGCGAGGCGCGGCCCGGCGCTTCTGGCCTGGAAATCTATCATCCGGAATACCGCGCCATTACCGGCGACGAGCCACCGCCGGTCGACACCACGCTCACACCGATCTACCCGTTGACCGAAGGCCTGACCCAACAGCGCCTGCGCCAACTGTGCATGCAGACCCTGACGATGCTCGGCCCCACCAGCCTGCCCGACTGGCTGCCCCAGGAGCTGGCGCGCGACTACCAGCTGGCGCCGCTGGCTGATGCGATTCGCTACCTGCACCACCCACCGGCCGACGCCGATGTCGACGAATTGGCCCTGGGTCATCACTGGGCCCAGCATCGCCTGGCGTTCGAAGAGCTGCTGACCCACCAACTGTCCCAACAGCGCCTACGCGAAAGCATGCGCTCCCTGCGCGCACCAGCGATGCCCAAGGCCACGCGCCTGCCTGCGCAGTACCTGGCCAACCTCGGCTTTGCGCCGACCGGCGCCCAGCAGCGCGTGGGCAATGAAATCGCCTACGACTTGAGCCAGAAGGAGCCCATGCTGCGGCTGATCCAGGGCGACGTGGGCGCAGGCAAGACCGTGGTTGCCGCCCTCGCCGCCTTGCAGGCCCTGGAAGCCGGGTACCAAGTCGCGCTGATGGCGCCCACCGAGATCCTCGCCGAGCAGCACTTCATCACCTTCAAGCGCTGGCTCGAACCCCTGGGCCTGGAAGTGGCATGGCTGGCGGGCAAGCTCAAGGGCAAGAACCGCGCAGCCGCCCTCGAACAGATCGCCGCCGGCGCACCGATGGTGGTGGGTACCCACGCGCTGTTCCAGGACGAAGTGACGTTCAAGAACCTGGCCCTGGTGATCATCGACGAACAACACCGTTTCGGCGTGCAACAACGCCTGGCCCTGCGTCAGAAAGGCGTGGGCGGCCGCATGAGCCCGCACCAACTGATCATGACCGCCACGCCGATCCCGCGCACCCTGGCCATGAGTGCCTACGCCGACCTCGACACCTCGATCCTTGACGAACTGCCCCCCGGCCGAACCCCGGTCAACACCGTGCTGGTCACCGACACCCGCCGCGTGGAAGTGATCGAGCGCGTGCGTGGCGCCTGTGCCGAAGGGCGCCAGGCGTACTGGGTGTGCACGTTGATTGAAGAATCCGAAGAGCTGACCTGCCAGGCCGCCGAGACCACATACGAAGACCTCACCAGCGCCCTCGGCGAGCTCAAGGTCGGGCTGATCCACGGCCGCATGAAGCCGGCGGAGAAAGCTGCGGTGATGGCCGAATTCAAGGCCGGCAACCTGCAACTGCTGGTGGCCACCACGGTCATCGAAGTCGGTGTGGACGTGCCCAACGCCAGCCTGATGATCATCGAAAACCCCGAGCGCCTGGGCCTGGCGCAACTGCACCAGTTGCGCGGCCGCGTCGGCCGGGGCAGCGCCGCCAGCCACTGTGTGCTGCTCTACCACCCGCCACTGTCGCAGATCGGTCGTCAGCGCCTGGGCATCATGCGTGAAACCAACGACGGTTTTGTCATTGCCGAGAAAGACCTCGAACTGCGCGGCCCTGGGGAGATGCTCGGTACCCGCCAGACCGGCCTGCTGCAATTCAAGGTCGCCGACCTGATGCGCGACGCCGACCTGCTGCCCGCTGTGCGCGATGCGGCGCAAGCGCTGCTGGAGCGCTGGCCGCATCACGTCAGCCCGCTGCTGGATCGCTGGCTTCGCCATGGGCAGCAATACGGCCAAGTGTGACGCCTGACTCACTTATCCGACCTACAGTTGTATCAAGCTGGTTATACTTCGTTGACTGTAAGAAATTGGATCAGGCCATGTCAGAAGTTGCCCTCGCCACAACCCCACTGACCGCCCCGCCGGTTATTCGGGCGTTGCTTGCAAAACTCGCCATCAGCTACACGGAAGTCGCCGAACAACCGGGCCTGAATCCTGCGCAAAAGGTCCAGGCGGTGTTGCTGGAAGATGCCGTGGGCGCACTGATGGTGCTGTTCCCACAGAGCCAGTTGCTCGACCTCAACCGCCTCACCGAACTCACCGGGCGTCGCCTCACGGCGGTATCACCGGATCGCGTCAAACGCATGCTGGGCAAGCACGACCTGAGCCTGTTGCCGGGCCTGCCACCACTGACCAGTTCACCGTGCCTCTACGAAGGCAGCCTGCTCAACGAACCCAGCCTGCTGGTGCATTCAGGCGAAGCCGGGGTATTGCTGGAAATCTCCAGCGAAGCCTTCAAGACCATGCTCACCAAGGCCAGCGCCGGCCAGTTCGGTGAGCCGCTGAGCAACATCCGCCCCAACCTCGACCGCCCCAATGATGACCGCGAGGAAATCACCCAAGCGATGCAGGCGTTCACAGCCCGCCGCATCCAGCAACGCCTGGAAGCGACCATCGAGATTCCGCCGCTGGCTGACACCGCGCAGAAGATCATCAAGCTGCGCGTCGACCCCAATGCGACCATCGACGATATCACCGGCGTGGTGGAAACCGACCCGGCCCTGGCCGCCCAGGTGGTCAGCTGGGCCGCATCGCCCTACTACGCCTCGCCGGGCAAGATCCGTTCGGTGGAAGACGCCATCGTGCGGGTGCTGGGCTTTGACCTGGTGATCAACCTGGCGCTTGGCCTGGCCCTGGGCAAAACCCTGAGCCTGCCCAAGGACCACCCGCACCAGGCTACGCCGTACTGGCACCAATCGATCTACACCGCCGCCGTGATCGAAGGCCTGACCCGTGCCATGCCACGCGCCCAGCGCCCCGAAGCCGGCCTGACCTACCTGGCCGGCTTGCTGCACAACTTCGGCTACCTGCTGCTGGCCCATGTGTTCCCGCCGCATTTCTCGCTGATCTGCCGGCACCTGGAGGTCAACCCGCACCTGTGCCACAGCTATGTCGAGCAGCATCTGCTGGGCATCAGCCGCGAGCAGATCGGCGCCTGGCTGATGCGCTACTGGGACATGCCGGACGAACTGTCCACCGCCCTGCGCTTCCAGCACGACCCGACCTACGACGGCCAGTATGCCGAGTACCCGAACCTGGTATGCCTGGCCGTGCGCCTGTTGCGCAGCCGTGGCATTGGTTCCGGCCCGGATGAAACGATCCCGGATGTGCTGCTCGAGCGCCTGGGCTTGAGCCGTGACAAGGCCGAGGAAGTGGTGGGCAAAGTGCTGGATGCCGAAGTGCTGTTGCGCGAATTGGCGTCCCAGTTCAGCCAGGGCTGAATCGGTAGCTTGGCAGATCGCTATCGGGGGCAAGCCCCCTCCCACATTTTGATCTGCGAACACAGTCAAGTGTGGGAGGGGGCTTGCCCCCGATGAATCCACCTCGATCTACTTCTTTTTCTTCGGCTTCAAATACTTGGTCAAGCCCTGGAACCAGATCACCAACGCCGGGTTGCCCTTGATCTGGATCGACTTGTCCTGAATCCCCGTCATGAACGCCAATTGCTTGTTCTTCGCCTGCAAGGTGGCGAAGCCGTAGGCCGCATCCTTGAACGCGATGGCAAACGCCGGCGCCGGGTGGACACCCGAGCGGCTGGTGATGCGCTGGTCTTTGACGATGAAATGACGGGCAACCTTGCCGTCGAGGGTCTGCAACTGGAACGCCAGGTCTTTGTCACCCAGCTGTTGCTGGAACGCAGGGTTGGTGCGGCTGGCTTTGCCCATCATCAGGCCCAGCACCCACAGGAGAAGACGAAATTTCATAACGGCACAGCCTCAGGAAAATTAACGGCTCGCGCAGTCTAACGATTCCCCTGTAGAACGCCACTATTCCCCCAAGTTAGAAAACCCTCATTGTTTTACTTAGACCGCATGACTGCACGGTCAATATTTAAACAGACCACCATTAGACCGGCGCAGGCAAGAACCAACTTGGAATAACGCCATTCCAAACAGGTCTAACTGACTGTCAACTTTAACAGTAGTTATTTCCAGTCCCTGACGCCAACCTTGACGCGAAACTTCCAGGCTCGATAAAAATCATTTAATGGAACTAAAGCCATGAAAACCATTAACAACACATTGGCTGGACAAGTGAGCGCCAATATTGAACTGGGCGGCTCCATACATCCTTTCGTGTCAACGTATACCAGCGCAACTTTGAAAGACCATCACGTGGTCATCAAAGCCTCCCAAGCGGTATTTTCACCTTTCCGTATCTATACCGTTGAATTGAAAATTGCCAATGGCGCCGAACCTGGCACATACCCCTTGGATGGCAAGCCGGGAAATACTGTCGGCCTGGCGTATGACCCACCCACGACGGTTCAGTTGGACTCCTACCGGGACATCGAAGGCGAATTTACTTTGACTGAGACGGCGTCTGAGCAGCAAATCGACGGCACCTTTTACTGCACCGCCAAAAGTTTAAACCCTGAAATCCGCGATTTAGCCACCTTCACTGAGGGCAAGGTATCCTTCCGCAGTGAAACATCACATCGACAAAGTACAGGGTATCTGAGGGGCACGCTTAATTTGCCCACGCCCGACTTCAGCTCAAGCAGACCGCACATGAGCTTCACTGAACCTGGCTTTCTGCAAGTCGTGGCAAACGATGATAACGATGATAAAAACGCGCCTAGACACTTGTGGCTGCACATTCCCACATCAAAGCTGGGTGAAAAAACACTTCCCATTTCCCCGTCTGAGGATGGGGACACCGCTGTCGTCACTTTGATTGCTAAGGTCTTTTATCGCGCCACCTCGGGAACCGTAAACTTCACCTACGATGAACATCTAAAAAAATTGACTGGCACTCTGAACTTCAGCGTCTCTGGCCCAGGCCACGACGATGTCGTATTTTCTGATGGCTCTTTTGAAATCACGGGATTGAGCGAAGCCTAGACAGGCTGATAGCACACCGATTGAACGGGTATCCAGACTCCATTCAATAGAACGCGGTGTAACAATGCCAGCCGATCACCATTGAAGATGAGTGGCTGGCATTGACGGTTTAGAACAACCCCTCGTCCTTACACGTTAGGGCAAGGGACCGGCGCCCAGTCGGCCAGGTTTGGATCGCGGCAAGTGCCTTCGATCTGCGCTTTACCGGCGCTGGCGACCTTCTTGCTTTCATCTTGCTTGGTCTGGGCGGTCTGGAAGGTTTTCTCGGTGTTCACCGCTTCTGTCGGCACGGTTGGAAGAGGCGGCTTTTTCGGCGGTTTGGTGCCTGTACCTTTCTTCTTGTTGCCCGGTGTCACCACGGGTGTTGCATCGGCCTGGGCCACGGTGACCACGTCGGCACGCTGTACGCCAACCTGCTGCAGGTCTTTCTCGTAGGCTTGGGTGTAGTTGTTCAGGTCTTCGGCGGCTTTGCCGTTGACCGCAACGATCAGGTCATTGGATTCCTTCAGGCCCGAGACGATTTCCGCCAGGCGCTTGCGGCCTTCGGTATCGTTGACGGTCTTGGCTTTACGATCAGCCACCAACTTGGTGAATGCGCTCTGGTAGCACTGCTGGGACGCCCTGGCGTACGCGGTGCTGCGGTCGATGTCAGAGGCACTTTTGTTCACGTCAGCCGCATACGAGGCAATGCGCTGGTTGTCATCGGCGATCTGCTTCTGACGCTCGGTGTAGTAACCCGCTGCGCCGCCGGCCAGGGCGCCGCCCGCTGCGCCGATGGCGGCGTTACGGCCACGGTTTTCCTTGTCGCCGGTCAGCACGCCCAGCAAGGCACCGCCCGCCGCACCGATGGCCGCGCCGGTGACAACCGACTTGGTCATGTTCGAATCGGTGGCGCGCAAGTGCTGCACCGGCTCGTAGCAGTTGGGGTAGTACTCGACCTTGGTGCTCGACGCGACCTTGGAGGCCGGCGACGTGGCGCAACCGGTCAGCACCGTGCTGAAGCCGGCTGCGATCAGCAGCAAGTGACGCTTGGAAACCGCCTTACGGGAAAAAAGCATAGGTGTGTTCTCTTCTAAGTTTGACTTGCCCAGCACGGCCCACTGCCGCCTGAGTCCCTTCCAAGCTCGCCATACAGCCAGCGATCATCGCTGACCGCTCGCTGCGAGCAATTCCTTCAAGATCGTCGCCGGGTCGGCCCGCTGTTGCTTGCGGTAGTTGCCGACATGGCGGACGAACAGTGTCGCGCGCGTCACCAGGCTCTTGCCGAGCACTGGCTTGCGATCCAACTCTTCCTTGATGCGTTGAAACTGCGCCTGGATCACCGCGTCGGTGTAGCGCGTGCCGGTGGCCAGGTTGTCGATATAGATCGCCACCGCGCCATCGAGGGCGCTGCGCCCGTTGTCGATGGCCGTGGCAAACAGCGCCGCGCTGGCCTCGTCCTTATTGTCCAGGGCCTGCTGGCGACTCTTCTGCAGGTTGGCCAGGCGGATGTTGTAGTTGCTGATGGTCTCGGCCACCAATGCCGCCGACTGAATCAGGTTGCCCGCCGCCTCTTCGCGTTGCTGGGCGATCAGCGAGACATTGCGCTTGAGCTCTTCGTTGACCAGCCCAAGCTCGGCCTGCAACTTGGGGTCGACGCTGGCGGCGATGATGCTGTCCAGGCGCTTGGTCGGGTCCTGGGCATCGTCAATGGCGTCGGTCAACGAGGCCAGGCGGCCCTCTTTCTGCCACTGGGCGAACAACTCCTTGTAGCGTGAGCGCGGTGCCGACAACGCACCAATCGCCACGCGGAAACCGGTGGTCTCATTGCTTTGCTCGGTGCCGTCGGCGGCGAACAACGGGTATTCGCGGCGCATGCCGGTAAACAGCGTGCCCTCGCCTTCCAGGTAGTTGCCGCCCTTGACCACAAAGCCGCCGTAGGTGCCCTGGCGGCGTCCGGCGTGTACCAGTTGGAAAGATTCCTGGACCATTTCCGCGGCGTTACCGATCACGTCGAACATGCCGATCGGGTTGGGCAATTTGGTGCCGATGGGCATCAGGCGCGCGGCCTGGCCGGTGCCACCGGCGACCTGGTTGAACACCGCGTAATCGCCGAGCGGGCCGTCGCTCTCGCTGCCTTCGACGCGGCGCGGGAACAGGCGCCCTTCCAGGTCCTGGCGGCTGACCGCGTGCCCACCGCGGGCCGCAAACTCCCACTCCACTTCAGTAGGGAGGCGCACAAAGCCCAGGCCGCCCTCTTCTGCCGACGAACCGCGCCCGCTGACCGGCAGCAAGTCGCGGTGGTATTTCATCAGCCAGGCGCTGTACACCGCCGAGAAACGCTCGGCCTCAAAGCGCGACAGTTTCACCTTGGGCAAACGCGCGGCAATGCCGGTGGGCGCATCGCAGGCCGGCGCGGGCTCGCCACTGGCCAGCGACTGCGCCTGGGACATCACCTGGGCGTATTGGCGCGCGGTCACTTCGTACTTGCCGATGAAGTACAGCATCGGCTTGAGCGGGGTCTTGGCGTCGGTCTTGGGCATCAACGGTGCGATGACTTTGTTCCAGTCTTTCGGCAAGTCCTTGAGGGTGAATTGGCCGTTGATGAAGTCGCGGCGATAGCCGGAGATAAACGACTGCTGATAGCCCGCCTCGCCTTCGGCAAACGGGTAACCAAGGCTGATCTCGCGGTCGTCCAGGGTGCCCTGGGCCAATACGTAGGCGTAGCGGAACACCATATTGCCTTCGCACGGCAACGGCAGGCTGACGTCGTCGGGCAACGGCTTGGGGTTGTCGAGCTTGTCACTCGCTTCATCGGCCCAGGCCATCGAAGCCAAGGTCAGCGCCACACAGGCGCCCAGTAACTTATACATCTCTGATTCCTTCAGAAGCCTGGATACGCGCCACTCGCCAACCGCCACAGGCCGCCGCCACGGCGCTGACGCCGAGGACTGCAACCAGGGCCAGGCCGTAGTGACGCGCCAGCAGGTGGCTGGCGTATTCGCCCGGCACCTGCACGAATAACTTATTCACCGCTGTCTCGGCCAGGCCATACAGCCCGGCACTGAGCAAGGCGGCAAACCCTGCGCTGTACAGCGCCTGCACCACCACAAACAGCAACAGTGCGCCGGTGGAAAAACCCAACAGGCGCAACACCGACAGTTCCCGGCGCTTGCGCGCCACGGCGGCCAGCGCCCCGGCGAAGATCGCCGCAAACGCCCCCGCCAAGGCCAACCCGGCGATGATCCAGAACACGATCGACAGGTTGCGGCTCAACGACTGCACCTGGGCGATGGTCTGCGCCTGGGTCGACACCAACAGATTCTGCGCGGCGAAATACACCCGCAGCGGTTCCACATCGGTGAGGCTGCGCGCATACAGGCGAAATGCCGGGTATACCCGCTGCTCGCTCACAGCCACCTCATCACCGGCCCAACCCAACGCCGGTACCGCACGGCCATCGCGGTAATCTTCCGCCGCTTCCAGCAATCTCAAATCGGCAAACAACCCATCACGCGCGAAGGCTTCCAGCGGCAGCACCGCCAGTACCTGCAAGCGTGTGCGCTGGGCTTCTACACGTCCCGCCACTTGCCGCGCAAAACTGGTCTCCAACCAATCCCCCGGCCGTGCCGCGAGCTTCTCGGCAGCGGTGTGGCTCAGCACGATCTGGTCCAGGCCCTTGGGCATCGGCAGGCCGCTCAACAACGGGTCGCTCGCAGCCGTCGGCAGCATTTCCAAGGTCAGCGTGCCGACCTGCGCCGTCGCCGCAATCTGCCGCGTGCGTGGTAAGGCGAACGCCACATCGCTGCGCTGGCCGAGCTGTTCGACAAATGCGCTGCTGAATCGACCACCGCCCAACGGAATAATTTCACGGGTGGCCGGATCGGTCTCCAAACGTTCGGTCAAACTGCTAACCAGTCCAAATTTCAGGCCGAATAACACCAGCAACGGCGCGATCACCGCCACCAGCGCCAACACCGAGCAGGCCGACAGCCAGGCATCGTTGCGGTAATCCTGCCAGGCCAGGGACGCCACCAGAGGGATACGCATCAGCACGCCTCCCCGAGGGTCGCGGTGACGCCGCCGTCGGCGTCGCGGCGACAGCTGATGCGCCGCACCTGCAAGCCGCTGGCGCGGGCCAGGGGTTCGTCATGGGTGGCGATCACACAGGCGGCGCGATGCTCGCGGGCCTGGGCCAGCAGCGCCTGCATGACGCGTTCGGCATTCAATGGGTCAAGGGACGCGGTGGGTTCATCAGCCAGCACCAACTGCGGCGCATGGGCCAAAGCGCGCGCGCAGCTCACGCGTTGGCGCTGGCCCACTGACAGGGCCGCCGGCTTCTTGGCCAACTGGTCGCTGATCTCCAGCTGTTCAGCCAGGCGCGCCACGCTGCCATCGTCCTTCAACCCCAGCAGTTGCCGCGACAGCGCGATATTGCTGCGTACATCCAGAAAGCCCAGCAGCCCGCCGGTTTGCAGCACATAGCCCAGGTGTTGGCTGCGCAGCGCGGCCAGGGTGGATTGCTGATCGGCACGCCACAGCCCGCCAATGTCCTGCTGATTGAATTCGAACCGGCCCACCTGATCAGGCGCCAATACCAGCGCCAGCAGATCCAGCAAGGTGCTCTTGCCGCACCCGCTCGGCCCGACAATCGCCAACTGCTCCCCGGCACGCAGGTGCAGCGCCGGGATCACCAAGCTGTAACGCTGGCTGCCGACACCCCGGCTCTTGTGCACCGCACTCAGGTTCAGCATTACGGCAGCGTCGACAAGGGTACGCGGTACAACGCATCACCCGGCTCGGCATCGCCGAAACGGACCCAGTTGGCCACGTCATTGTGGAAGGTTTCGTAGAGGCGGATCTTCGAATCCAGCTCGTCGATAAAGTCTTCCTGCTCGGCCACGCTCAACGACAACCACAAATCCTGGGTCATATTCAGCGACTTGCTGCGGTACGGCAGGCCTTCCAGGTACTCGCCGAGAATCCCGCCATCGGCCAGGTTGCCGCCCTTGCGCAGGGCTTGCGGATCACGGCTCATATAGGCTGAGGCGCTGGCGATTTCCTGGAAGAAATCCTTGGGTGAAGTCTGGGTTTTGCGCGCGGCATCGACGATCAGTTTCAGCGACTGTTGCAGGTCATTGAGCTGCAATTTGGTCAACATCACACACACCTGGAACGCCGGCAGTGCCGGGTTGGTCAGGTCGCGGTCGGCGGTCCAGGCGCTGACCAGTTGCGGCGCCTGGCTCGCGGCTTTGCGGCCGAGGAAGTCCATGTGCATGGCATAGCCGACCGCCGCGGATTTATCCGCCAGGCTCGGCGCGCCACTCAGCAACGGCACCGGCTGCGGCGTGTTGCTGCGCACTTGGTGCACTAGGTTGGCGAACACCGTGCCGATCTCATCGACCCGCTCACCCAACTTGCGCACATCCCCCCCCGGTACCGGCGTGTACAGGTCGCCGATCTGTGGGTTGGCGTCGGCGGTGAGGACACGGTATTGGCTCTCGGCGCCGGCGTGGGTTTTCTTGCCAGCGTCGGTGCGCAGGTGCAGGGCGTAGATCTTGATCTGCTTGCCCAGCGCGGCCTGGCGCACTTCGGCTTCGTTCATCTGAGTGGCGGCGAACGGGTCGTTCTTGCGCAGGGCGCCAGCGTCGGTGACCAGCAGGATGATCCGCCCGCCATAGCCGGACCAGTCCATGCCTTCCACGGCCTGCATCACCCCGGCAAACGCATCTTCGTTGAAGGAATGGCTGGACACCGTGGACGCCTTGACCTGGCGCGCCATGTCGAGAAAGCGTTGCGGGTCGCGGCCCTGGTCAAGGCTGATCAAGGTCTTGGCCACGTATTCCAGGCCCGGGGTTTTCTTGATGCTGTTGCGAAAACCGACCAGGCCGAAGCTGACACTGTCCAGTTCGCCACGCTCGGCAATGCGGGTTTGCAGTTCGTGCACCACGTCGCGAACCTGGTCGATATAGGGCTGCATGGAAACGGTGGTATCGACCACCAGCACCACGGCGGTGCGGAAGGCGTCGGCATTGGCGCTCATCACCGGCGTTGCAGGCTTGGCGGCCGCGCTGCTGCCAGGGTCGATGGACGCGACATTCAGCAACTGCACCGGCTGGCCGTTTTCGTCGAAGCTCTCTTTGGAGTCGAAGATCGGCAACAGGTAGAACTGGTTCTGCGGCACCGCACTGGCAGCCGGCTCCAAGGCCAGGACCTGGCCGTTGTCTTCGCTGTTTTTCTGCGCCTTGGCCAACACGCCTTTGGCCGCGGCAGGATCAGCCAGCAGCTTTTCCACTTCGGCGGATTGGCGCAGGAACATCACCGGCGCCCGGCCGGAGCGCTCGGTGAACTTGAGCACCAGGCTTTGCTTCCAGTCGCTGACCTGGGCGGCGGGCAACCAACCGTCGCTGCGGCCATCGGTGGCGGCGCCGACACGAACCCACGGGCTGCCGTCGACGTCTTTGCGCTGATACACGTAGAGCACGGAGAACGCCGGCAGGGCCTTGCCCGACGCGCTGCCGGCCTCATTCGACAGTTTGGCGCCGGGCTTGCTGAGGACGCGCTGGAACAGGGTCTTCTTGCCGGCCATCAACAACGGACGTTGGCCGCCATCCACTTCAGCCACCGCGACAGGTGGCGTTGCCTGTGGCACTTCGGCTACCGCCGCAGGCGGCTTGGCCTGCGGCACGACGGCAACCGGCGGCTTGGCCGGTTCATCACGGCCGCTCAACCACCAGTAGCTGCCGCCACCAATGGCCAATGCCACGGCCACCGCCACGGCGGCCAGTGCCAACACCGGCCCACGGCGCTGCTCGGACACGGCGTTATGCTGGGTCGGTGTCACCACCGGCTGGCGCACCGGTTGCGGCTGGGGTTTGTCGGTCGGGATGTCGATGGTGACGGGCGTCATGCCCGCCAGATCAAAACTCAGCGGGATCGGCAACGGCCGCACCAGCGTGGCCTCTGGCGAGTCCGCCGGCAGCTGGTCCAGTGCCGCCAGCAACGCCGCCGCATCCGGGAAACGCTCCGCCGGGTCCTTGGCCAACAGCTTGCGCAGCACACCCTGATAACGGCCATGGTGCACCGGCAACTCCGGCAAGGGTTCGGTCAGGTGCGCCAGCGCCGTGGACAGCGCATCGGTGCCGTTATACGGCAGCTTGCCGACGAGGATTTCATACAGCACCACGCCCAGCGCGTAGAGGTCGGCACGGCCATCGATCTCCTGGCCCCGTGCCTGCTCCGGGCTCATGTAGCTCGGCGTGCCCACCGCAAACCCGGCCTGGGTGAACTGGGTACGGTCGTCCAGGGACTTGGCGATACCGAAGTCCGACAACACCGCAGTGCCGTCAGCACGGAACAGGATGTTCGCCGGCTTGACGTCGCGGTGCACCAACCCCTGGGCATGCGCATAGCCCAGCGCCGAGGCAATCTGGCGAATCAACGTCACGCCCTGCTCTGGCGTCAGGCCCGCGGCGATGCGCTCCTTGAGCGTGCCGTTGGGCAGGTACTCCATGGCCATGTAGTACAGCTCACCGACATTGCCGATGTCATGGATGGTCACCGTATGCGGGTGCGACAAGCGCGCCAGGGTCTTGCCCTCGCGCAGGAAGCGTTCGCAGAAACTCGGGTCGGCCGCCAGCGCCGCCGCCATCACTTTCAACGCCACCTTGCGCTCCAGCGAGCGCTGGGTCGCCAGGTACACGCTGGCCATGGCGCCTTCGCCGATCTCGCCTTCGATGTCGTAGCCCGGAATCACAATGTTCATGCCGATACCTTCACGACGATGGCGGTGATGTTGTCCGGCGCGCCGCGGTTAAGCCCCAGGTGCACCAGGCTGCGCACGATTTCGTCCGGCGCGTCGTGGCTGAGCACTTCGCGGATCTCATGGTCTTCGACGGTCTTGTTCAGGCCATCGCTGCACAGCAGGTAGCTGTCACCCGGGGCGATCAACAGGTCGACCACCGCCAGTTCCAACTGGGCCTCTACGCCAATGGCGCGGGTGACGATGTTGGCGCGCGGGTGCACGCGCGCGTCGGCTTCGCTGAGCAGGCCGCTGTCTTGCAGGTCCTGCACGTAGCTGTGGTCGCGGGAGATACCTTCGAGCACGCCGTCGCGCAGGCGGTACAGGCGACTGTCACCAGCCCACAGGCACACACCGCGCAAGCCGCGGGCGGCGAGCACCACCACGGTGCTGCCCATCATGGTCACACCACGGTTGGCGGTTTCTTCACGCACGGCGGCATTGATACGGAGCAGGTCATTGCGCAAGGCCGCCGAGTATTCCTCGAGGGACCGACCCAGCGGCACGCTGCGCAAGCTGTCGACGATCAGGCTGCTGACGTAATCCCCCGCCGCATGCCCGCCCATGCCGTCGGCCACCACCCACAGGCGGTTTTCCGGCAGGTCCAGGCAGGCGTCTTCGTTGACCTGGCGGACCATGCCCACATGGCTTTTGCTCGCGGATACATACGTCGCCCCCATCTACATCACACCCTCTTGTCCGAGCAAAAACTGCGCAAAATCGCCGGTGGCGGGCAGGCCCTGACACCGCAATAAACCAGGGGAAATCGTCTGCGAACCACGGCCCCACCACAGGCTGGCACCGTCGCAGGCCTGTTCGGCGAGCGCGGTCATGCGCTGGTGGGGCTCGGTGGCGGCCACACGTTGCAGGCCGGCGAAACGGCTGTCGACCGCTCGCGGCTCAATCGCCGGCAAGCCCAAGCTGTCGAGGCCATCGTTGAAGCGTTCAAAGGTAGCGTCGGCATCGAGGGTGCCGAGCAACAGCTCTTCGGCCTGTTCGAACCAGGTGTCCGGACCGCCCACCAGAGAAGCCGGGTTGGTGTCGTGATCGAGCAAGGCCACCACCGCCAGCGGGAAATACCGCCCCACCCGATCGATGCTCGGCATCACCACGCCCGCCGCCGCGTTCGGTCCGCACACACCCGGCGCCAACACAAAGCGCCACAGCGGGCTGACCAGGTACACGTTGAGCCACTCGGCGCCCAGGCTCTGCTGGCTGGCGAGCAAACCCGCCGCCAACCAGCTGTCCCATGGGCCAATAAAGCTCTGGGGCAAGGCGCGGCTGACAAAGTCCCCACGACTGGCCAACTTGCCGTAGAAACCCAGCGTCGTCATAACCGCTCCGGCAGGCTGAAGCCGCTGAGCACGCGACTCTTGAACGGATTGAAGGCGCTGTTGGCGCGCAACTCGTAGGCGATGCTCGCCCCATCCACACGCAGGCGCAGGTTAAAGCGATCAGGCGAGTTGCCGGCGGTAAGGTCCGACTGCTCCAACAGGCGGAACCAAGCCCACGGGCCATCCAGGGTCACACCGGAGCGGCCACTGGCCGACGGCGGCATGATGGAAATTCGCACCACACCAATGCTGCCGGGGTTTGGCCATTGCATCGCCACCGGGCGGCTCGGGCCGTGGTCGTAGCTCAGTTGCTGGCCGTCAAGGTCAAGCAGGAACTGGGTAATGCTCGGGTCCATCGACACTGGCTTGAGTTCGAAGCGCACGATGGGTTGGGTACCCCCGGAGCGGAAGAACGCATCGCGGATCGTCGCGGCACGCTGGAAGGTTTGCAGCACGCCCGGTGCAATCCCGAGCTTCTGCGCCGCGCCCGGCTGCCAGCGCCAGGTCTGCGCCGAGGTGTCCACGTACGGCTGCAGGTACTTGCGGAAGTAATTGTCCATCACCCCGCCCACGCCAAAGAACTGCCCGAAGTCATCCAGGGTGGCGTCACGCGTACTGCCCGGCGACATCGGGTAGCGCCCTGCCAGGGACTGACGATACACGTTGACCACTTCGCTGACCCAGGCCGCGTTCAGTTGGTTACGCACACCGCCCATCATGCTGTTGGTGGTGGAGTTGACCACCGACTTGACCATGCCTTGCACCAAAGGTGGCTGGCGCTCGGCATTCAGGCTGACCCGCGTGGCCGCAGCCGCCGCCTGGTTCTTCGCCTCACCCAGCAAGGCGTCGCCGCTGGCACCGACCATGGCGCTGACCTGCACATATAGCGCATTCATGTCCGACAACAGGCCGTCGATGGCAGCCGGTTCGCCTTCGTTCTTGCTGACGATGCTGTTGAGTTCGGCGAAGTGTGCGGTCACCGGGTCATCCGCGGCGGCCGGCGCATTCGCGGTCGGTTGCTCCTGGCCGAGCAGGCTGCCCAGGCGCTCCTTGAGCTTGTCCACCCCACCTTCCACCGGTACACCCTTGGCGGCCAATTGGCGCTCTTCCGCTTGCAGGTCGGTTTCCTTGGCCACCGCCACCAGCAGTTTTTTCAGCGGCGAGGTGGGTCCGGAAATCACCCGCAGCACATCGGCTGCCTGGGCCACGCTGGTGATCGGTACAAAGTCGATGTCGGCGAGCAACGCATCCCACTGGCGCTGGTAGTCCTGGAAGTACAGGCGACGCACATCGGCGGCCAGGCTGACCACGTTCTGCTGGTCGGCCTGCTCACGGCCCAGTACCCATTGCTCTTCGGCCAGGGTACCGGTCTGGTTCAGGCTGCTCAGCAGGAACGCCTGGCGATAGCCCTTGGCGGTAAAGAAACCACTCAGCGGCTCACCCAGCGGCTTGCCACTTTTGCGGCTGAACACCAGCGCAGCATCACGGCCGGCGGCTTCGTTGATGCGGAAGTCCGGGATGCCTTCAGGCAATTTCTGACGCTTGACCCGGTCGTAGACACGCTGGGCCACCGGCAGTTGTTGCAACTGGCGACGCAGGTCGTCGATCAAACGCGGATCGAGGCGTGCGCTCGGCGGGTGCCGTTCGAACAACGCCTGCAGGTGCCCGGCCAGCGCCTGGCGCTGATCGGCGGGCAGGTCACGGGGCAGGTTGCGGTCCCAATCGAGGGCGATCCAGGCCTTGATGAAGTCCGGGTCGTAATGCTCGGTGTCGGCGAGCATCAGGTAGGCCTTGAGGCCCTCGTAAAGGAAGTCGGAATTGCCGCCGCCATGCAGTTGCTCTTCGATACGCGTCACCAGGCGTGGCGCGAAGACCGCGATCAACAGCTTGCGGTAGACGCTGGCGGACTCGGCTTCCAGCATGTCGCCTTGATACAACCCAAGGCCCTCGGACCAGCTGGGCGAATCGCCTGCCAGGTTCTTCACCGCATTGAGCAGCGGTAGCACGGCCAGCACTTCGCGCTGCGCCGGGCTGAGGTTCTGGACGGTCTGGCCCAGGGGCGCGACCTTCTGGTCGACCTGGGCGATATACGCCTGGTTGGCGCGATAACTCACCCACCACAAGCTGCTGACCACGATCACCAAGGCCACGGTGGCCGCGAGCACACCGCGTGCGATCCACTTGCGCCGGCGCTCAACTTTCGGGTTCACACCCACCAGTCCACGTTCGGCAAAAGCCACGGCGGTGAAGAGTTTTTCGATGAAGTAACTGCGCCCGGTACCGCTCTGGCGCGCCAGGTGCTGGCGGTCCAGATTCATGCTCTGGGCCATGGCGCCAATCAGGCGGTCAATCGGGCTGCCTTCCTGGGTACCGCTGGTGAAGTACACCCCGCGCAGCAACACGCGTTCTTCAAAGGCGTTGGGCTTGAATACACCTTCGAGGAAGCTTTGCAGGCAATCCTTCAGGGCGCCGAACTGTTGCGGGAAACCGTAGATCAGGTCGCGCCGCGCCGGGTCGCGCTCCTGTTGCAGGCGTTCCACCAGGCGTTCGTTGAGGCGCTGCTCCAGGCCGGCGAATTCGCTTTGCAGGTGGGCCAGCGGGCTGTCGCTGTTCTTGCCGTCATCCAGGGCAAAGGTCATGCCCCATACCTGGGCGCGTTCTTCCTTGCTCAGGTTGTCGAAGAACTCCATGAAGCCCGGCACCAGGTCGAGCTTGGTCAGCATCAGGTAGATCGGGAAACGCACGCCCAATTGGGTGTACAGCTCCTGGATACGCAGGCGGATCGCCGCCGCATGGGCGGCGCGTTCGGCGTCGGTGCCCAGCAGCAGGTCAGACAGGCTGATCGCGATAAAGGCACCATCGATCGGGCGACGCGAGCGCTGCTTTTTCAGCAGGTCGAGAAAGCCCAGCCAGGCGGCTTTATCCACCGTGGAATTGCTGTCCTGGGTGGTATAGCGGCCTGCGGTGTCGAGCAATACCGCCTGGTCGGTAAACCACCAGTCGCAATTGCGCGTGCCGCCGACACCACGCACCGCACCGGCGCCCAGTTGCGCGGCCAGCGGGAAATGCAGCCCGGAATTGACCAGCGCAGTGGTCTTGCCCGAGCCTGGCGGGCCGATGATCACGTACCACGGCAGCTCATAGAGATTGCGGCGTTCGTCACCACCTAGCTTGGCCTTTTTCAACAGGGCCAAGGCTTCGTCCATGCGCTGGCGCAAGCTCGACAATTCTTCGGCGGTGGCCACGCTGTTGGGGTCGGCCGGGGTTTCCGCCGCCAGGCTGCGCATCACTTCGGCCGCCTGACGGCGCGCCTGGATGATGCGGAACACCCGATAGGCAATCCACACCGCAAAGATCAGCACGATCAGCGCCCAGCGCCGCCCTTCCGGAACCAGCCCATCGAGCAACGGCCCCACAAACCAGATGATCAGGCTCAGGGCGATCAGGCCCAGTACGGGGATCACCCAGCGAATCATGAAACTGAAAAACGCCTTCACTCGACGCCCTCCGCCAATACGGTGATTTCAACCCGGCGATTGCGGGCACGGCCTTCGGCGGTGGCGTTGGTGGCCACCGGCTCGGTGTCGCTGCGGCCTTCGGCGCTGAAGCGGTCGCCTTGGCCGGTCTTGGCTGCCAGGATGTCCAGCACCGACTTGGCCCGCGCTTCGGACAGCGCCCAGTTGGACGGGAAGCGCAGCGTGGCAATCGGGCGGTTGTCGCTGTGCCCGGTGACACGCACCTGGCCCTTGACCTTGCGAATGGCGTCGGCGATGCGCAGCATCAGCGGCTGGTAGTCATCGACGATGCTGGAGCTGGCGGACGCAAAGAGTTCGTCGCCACGAATGGTCACGACTGAACGGTCGACCTGATCTTCTACTGCCACACGACCCGCCTTGATGTCCTCCGCCAGGAAGCCGGCCAGGCGTGGCCGCTCGATGACTTTGGGCTGCGCCACCGGACGGTCGATGGCCTGCACCGGGATCTCGCCCAAGGCATGAATGTTCTTGAACACCGGCTCGGCGTCCGATGCCAGCTTCATGCGCAAGCCGAACAGCAACGCCAGCAGCAGCGCCAGGCCGATAGCCACCGCGATCCATGGCGGCATGAACTGCGCCAGGCGATCCCGCGCGACGCTGACGCCGCGCCAGTGCGGCGATAACTCGCGCTCGTGGTCGCCACGGGCACTGCGAATCGCCGCAGCGGTGCGCTCACGCAGGGCTTCCAACTGGCTGCGACCGTCGTTGATCACGCGGTAGCGGCCCTCGAACCCGAGGCACATGCACAGGTACAACAATTCCAGCAGGTACAGGCGCTCGCGCGGGCTTTGCAGGCAGTGGTCGAGCAACTGGAAGACTTTTTCGCCGCCCCAGGCTTCGTTATGCACGGTGATCAACAGGCTCTGCTTGCCCCAGTCGCTGGTGCTGCCCCACGGCGTGCTCAACACCGCTTCATCGAGAGCGGTGCAGAGCGCATACCGCGCCAGCAGCACTTCATTGCGTGCCACACCGGCCGCTTCCGCACGTTCTTCGAACTGGCGCAGGTAGGCCAGCAGTTGCGCACGCAAGCTGGCCGGTGCGGGGTGGGCAATGGTGTTGCGCAGGCGTGTCAGCAACGCCAATAGCGGGCCGGCGGCGCTTTCCAGCGGGTTAAGCCCCTGGCTTTTGCCGGTCAGGATCGGTGCCGCCGGCATCGACAGCGGCGCCGGCTCTGCACGCACAGGTTCCGGCGCACGGCCACCCGGGCGCGGCATGAACTGGGTGCGGTCATCATCATTGGGATGCATCGCGAATTATCCTCGGATCGCCCAGAAGGCCAGGTTCAAACCCGGGAACTGCCCGGCGATATGGAAGGCGAAACCGCCGGAGTTGCCCAACTGCTGCCAGTGCTCGCTGCCGCGGTCCAGCTCGTAATAGGTACTGCCTGCGTGGTAGGGAATCTGACGTGGCGCCACCGGCAACGGCAGCAGGCTGATGCCCGGCAGTTGCAGGTTGACCAGGTCACGGATGTGCTCCACCGAGCCGACCTTGCTCTGCTGGCCGAAGCGCGCGCGCAGGGTTTCGCCGGGCACATCGGCACGCACCACGAGGATGAAGCTGGCGCTGTCGAGCAGGGTCTTGTCGGCCAGCATCGCCACGTGGATGCCATAGGCTTTCTCCACGATCGGGATCGGCGTGGCCTTGCTGTCGATCAGCATCGACAACGCTTCGCGCAGCGCCGCCATCACCGGGGCGAAGCTCAGGGCCAGGTCGTCGTGCTGGTACTGCGGGTATTCCTGGGGGCGACGGCCACTGGTGGAAAAGGTGGAAAACTCACCGGCCAGGCTGACCAGTTCGCTGAAGAAACGCTCCGGATGCAGCGGGCTCAACTGGTTGAAATGCTGGATCAGCGGTTGGGCACGGTTGACCAGTTGCAACAGCATGAAGTCGGCAATCTCCGACGCCCCACCGGCACCCGAGGCCACCACACGGCCCGCCAGGGCTTCGCCACGCTGGTGCAGCAGGCCAAGCAGCTCACTGCGAAATGCGCTCAGTGGTTTGCTCGCTGCCACGTCCAATACCGGCGGGATATAAGTGTCGTCGAGGACCAGCGCGCGGTCGGCGCGTTTTTCCTTGATGCGCACCAGCCCGATGGCGGCGTAATCGCTGATGCCATCCTGCGCGGTCAGCAGGCGCAAGGCACGGGAGCCAACGGCCACTGGGGCGCGGTTCTCGAACGGGGCGTTGTCGTCGCGCACTTCGCGCACCTGGCTCACGTAACGCGCGGCGCCAAGGTCTTCGCCGTCGTCGACGGTGTCGCGGGCACCCGCGCGCTTGAGGGGCAAGGCCAGGTAGACCAGGCCGTCGCGCAGGTTGTCGTCGATATTCAACGGGCTCGGCGCGAGGTCATCCTGGGGAATATTGAACGGCGTGCCGTCGGGCAACAGGCCGCGCGCCGACACGATCGCCAGCTTGCCCTGGGCCAGCAGGCCCTGGTCGATCAGCAACTCGGAAAAGCCCCAGGCGCCGGCGGACAGCGGACGGCTACGGGCGTCGATCAGGTTTTCCAGGTAACGGTCATGCTGCTGGAAGTGCTGCGTTCCGATGAACATGCCTTCCGACCAGACCACGCGATTGTTCCAGGACATGGGGGCTCCGATTGCTTCTTATTGGGCAGGGCTGGATGGGGTAGCCACGACGTCGGCGCGCACGGCACGCACATCGAGGCTGATCTGGTATTCGGTGTATTGGCGCGCGGGCACGTTGATCACCGTGCGCCATTGCGCGCGGTCCAGCTCGCGATAACCCACCAGCAAGCCGATCTGGCGCGTGGAGGGGTCGAGGTCGCGCTGGATGCTCAGTTGCTGGCCGGGTTGCACCATGACTTCGTCCTGGTCCAGCAGGTCCAGGCCGAGGGTGGATTGCGCGCGGTCAGCCAGGGCGAAGTAATCGGAGCGGGCGAAGGTAGCGGCGTTCTTCAGTTCGAAAATCCGTACCCGCACCGGGGCGGCCTGGCCGTTGGCGCCGGGGTTAAGCCCGGCAATGGCGTGGAAATGCAACTCGACGGCGGCGGTGTCCACTTCAGCCTCAGCGGCTGTTTCGGGTTTGGCCGCGTCCTTGGCACACGCGGTCAGCAGCAGCGCGGTAGCGACTGCGAGTAAAAACCTGGGAATCATCCTGCGTCCTCAATGACGTACTTAGCTATCCGTTAATCCATGTGCTGCGGGTCAGCGACGCTGGCGTGCGCTGTGTTCTTCGTAGGCTCGGCTGAATTCGCGGCCGAACAGGTCCTGGAAATCTTCCTGGGCCTCGCGGGAAATATTGCTGTAGAGCTCGGTGAATTGTTGCCAGTACTGGGCCTGGCGCGAACCGTTGAAAAGGCTCGACAGCCCGCCGGGTTTGCCCATGCGCTCTTCCAGTTGTGCCGGTTCGAAGCGGCCGAGCAGGTGCTTGATCGCCGCTTCCACCCCCGCCATCACCGCCAACTGATGGGCGCGCAGATCGTCGAAACTGTCGCGCACGGCGAGATCCGGAGCCATAAACGCTTGGTTGCCATGGCGAAGCAACAGCAGTAACGCTTCGTCGGCGTTCGGTGCGAATTTCAACGGATTGTTTTCGGCGGGTTGGATCATCGTCTGCTGCATGCGGAACTCGCCCTTGAGACTGGCGCGGGCGCGCAACACGTCGATCAAGCCCTCGACCATCAGGCGGTAGCTGCGGCCGATGCTTTCCATCTGCGCACAGGCATCGGCCTTGTCCAGGCGCAGTTGATCCAGGCCCGCGCCACGCAGGAAGGCTTGCAGGAGGTCGGGTTGCCGGGTATCGGCCACGGGGAGCACGGGCTCGACCACGGGGGGCGACGGCACGCTCGGTGCAGGCGGCGGTGTCGGTACGGGGGGTGGTGTCGGCGCGGGCGGCGGCGCGCTGGTCAACGGCGCTGGCGTATCGCCAAACAGGTCCCAGTCTTCGGGAATCACCGCGCCGGATACCGCAGGCTTCTCGACCACCGGCACCGCGACCGGCGTAGGTGGGCGGAAGTCGTGTTGCTCGGAGGGTACGTGGTCCGGCACGGTGGGTGGCGGTACGGCGGTGGGGCTGAGGAAGTCGAACAGGTCGGGCAGGGTGTCCATCGACGAAGCGCCGTGGAACTGCGGCGCAATCACGGGCGTCGGCGCAGGCTTGTTCGCCACGGCGCCCATCAAGGCCTCAAAACTGTTCGGTGAATCACCGGCAAACGGCTGGCTATCGACGGCCTGCACGTTGAAATCGATACGTGCCTGGATTTCGTAATCGCCGATGCGGATCAACTCGCCATCCTGCAGCGGCTCGCTATTACCCCGGCGCATACGAATACCGGCGTTAACCAACTCCACACCATTTGTACTGTTATCGGTTAAATAATAACG
Organism: Pseudomonas sp. MPR-R2A5; assembly: GCF_058793055.1. NCBI lineage: Bacteria > Pseudomonadati > Pseudomonadota > Gammaproteobacteria > Pseudomonadales > Pseudomonadaceae > Pseudomonas > Pseudomonas sp. MPR-R2A5. The sequence continues at coordinate 164,491 of NZ_JBXAFK010000006.1, read as the reverse complement.
GCCATCTTTGTATTGAATAACGCAGTGTTGCGAAGACACCAGGCGCTCAGGGTCGGGCAATACCCAGTCATTATCCGAGCTGCGGCCGATAGCCATCGAGCCCTGGTTCATGGACTTTTCGGAGCACTGCCCCGGGGTAATCTTGTGATAACTAGTGATAGTCAAACACAGCGACATCTTGCCTCCTTGCTGATACTTCGCGCGCAGTCGATCCAAGGGACAGCGATTCCCGAGAGATCCCCATCAGGTCGTGCAATCGACCTTCCACAACCTGCTTTTGTCAGCATGATCGCTGATCTTAACTGGCCTTCATGACAAAAATCCTGTTCCGGTGCGTCGTTCGACCCACCAGTCGCGCAGGTTGTTAAACACCGCACATCTGTCACAGAGCGCGAATAGCTTACCTTGACAAGGCATAAGTACTACACCAAAAATGCACAACTTCTTGAATACCAGTGATGGCACATTAGTGGCATCTTACTTATATGACCAAGAAAACATGCAAAGTTCCTCGCGCAACTAATGCATGAATTGCCCGCCATTTAACGGGCTGATAGGGAGATCGATTTCAGTGGATGTGCCGTTGCTGCTCACCGCCGTTTCCGCGACTTCGCCGTGTGGTGAAGACATGGAATATGACGCGCAATTTTTGCAATTGGAGCGTGATGCCAAGGGCCAACCCGAGCGCAGCATGGGCGACTCGATCCTGCCCGCTGAACCGCCGGAGTGGCGCAGCATCCAGCAGCAAAGCCTTGACTTGCTGCAACGCAGCAAAGACCTGCGCATCACCCATTTCCTGCTGCAAAGCTCCCTCGCCCTGCAAGGCGTGGCCGGGCTGGCTGAAGTCCTCACGCTGATCAACGCGCTGCTGCGCGAATACTGGGCCGACCTGCACCCGCACCTGGATGCCGACGACGATAACGACCCCACCGTGCGCATCAACGCCCTGTCTGGCCTGACCAGCGACGCGACCATTCGTCTGTTGCGCGAAAGCATCCTCACGCGCTCGCGCACCTTCGGCCCCGTGAGCCTGCGCGCTGCGCTCAGCGCCAGCGGCCTGATGAATTTCCCCGATGAACAACTCGGCGCCCAGCAACTCAACGCCGCGTTCCTCGACAGCGATCCCGAACAACTGCAGGCCACCCGTGACGCCTTGAGCACGGCGCGCGCCGCTTGCGAAGCCATCGAGCAGCAGGTCAGCGACCAGGTCGGTTCAGCCCAGGGCGTGGACCTCAGCCTGCTGAAGCAGCCGCTCAAGCAGGCGTTGCAAATACTCAACCAAGCCGTACCCGACCCTACAAGCAGCCGCGAACCCGAGGCCGTCAGTGACGACAATGCCCCCTCGGTCGATTTCGCCGCTGCCCCCGCCGCACCTCGCCCCACTGGCGACATCGCCAACCGCGACGACGTGCTGCGCAGCCTCGACAAGATCCTTGCGTACTACACCCGGCACGAGCCTTCGAGCCCGCTGCCGGTGTTGTTGAACCGGGCCAAACATCTGGTGCACGCCGACTTCGCGGCCATCGTGCGCAACCTGATTCCCGATGGCATGTCCCAATTTGAAAACCTGCGCGGCCCGGACGGCGAGTAAACCGCCCGGCTGTGCAGTAACAACACCGTCGCTCAAGCGACCAGGAGCAGCAACGTGGCGAAGCAAAGTTCTCAGAAATTCATCGCGCGCAACCGCGCGCCTCGAGTGCAGATCGAGTACGACGTCGAGCTCTACGGCGCCGAGAAAAAGGTCCAGCTGCCCTTCGTGATGGGTGTGATGGCCGACCTCGCCGGCAAGCCTGCCGAGCCTCTGGCGCCTGTGGCCGACCGCAAGTTCCTTGAAGTGGATGTCGATAACTTCGACTCGCGCCTCAAGGCCATGCAGCCACGCGTGGCGTTCCACGTACCCAACGAGCTGACCGGTGAAGGCAACCTGAGCCTGGATATCACCTTCGAAAGCATGGACGACTTCAGCCCGGCCGCCGTGGCCCGCAAGGTCGACTCGCTCAAGCAACTGCTCGAAGCCCGCACCCAACTGGCCAACCTGCTGACCTACATGGACGGCAAGACTGGCGCTGAAGAAATCATCATGAAGGCGATCAAGGACCCGGCACTGCTTCAGGCACTTGCCAGCGCGCCTAAGCCTGCAGGGGAGCAGTAATCATGACTGACAATACCGCCCGCGAAGGCGCCCAGAGCCTGGGTGCAATTGAGGAAACCAGCGAGTTCGCATCCTTGTTGATGCAGGAATTCAAGCCTAAGACCGAGCGTGCCCGCGAAGCCGTGGAAACCGCCGTGCGCACCCTGGCCGAACAGGCCCTGGCGCAAACGGACCTGGTGTCCAACGACGCGATCAAGTCGATCGAATCGATCATCGCCGCCATCGACGCCAAGCTCACCGCCCAGGTCAACCAGATCATCCACCACCCGGATTTCCAACAGTTGGAAAGCGCCTGGCGTGGCCTGCACTACCTGGTCAACAACACCGAGAGCGATGAGCAGCTCAAGATTCGCGTGCTCAACATCTCCAAGCCGGACCTGCACAAGACCCTGAAGAAATTCAAGGGCACGGCCTGGGACCAGAGCCCGATCTTCAAGAAGATGTACGAAGAAGAATACGGCCAGTTCGGTGGCGAACCGTACGGTTGCCTGGTAGGCGACTACTACTTCGACCAGTCGCCACCCGATGTCGAGCTGCTGGGCGAGCTGTCGAAAGTCTGCGCCGCCATGCACGCCCCGTTCATCGCTGCGGCTTCGCCGACCGTGATGGGCATGGGCTCGTGGCAGGAACTGTCGAACCCGCGCGACCTGACCAAGATCTTCACCACCCCGGAATACGCCGGCTGGCGCTCGCTGCGTGAATCGGAAGACTCGCGCTACATCGGCCTGACCATGCCGCGCTTCCTGGCGCGCCTGCCGTATGGCGCCAAGACCGACCCGGTGGAAGCCTTCGCTTTCGAAGAAAACACCGACGGCGCCGACAGCTCCAAGTACACCTGGGCCAACGCGGCCTATGCGATGGCGGTGAACATCAACCGTTCGTTCAAGCACTACGGCTGGTGCTCGCGCATCCGTGGCGTGGAGTCTGGCGGTGAAGTGGAAAACCTGCCGGCCCACACGTTCCCTACCGATGACGGTGGCGTGGACATGAAGTGCCCGACCGAAATCGCCATCAGCGACCGCCGTGAAGCGGAACTGGCGAAGAACGGTTTCATGCCGCTGCTGCACAAGAAAAACACCGACTTCGCCGCGTTCATCGGTGCGCAGTCGTTGCAGAAACCGGCCGAATACGACGACCCGGACGCCACCGCCAACGCCAACCTGGCCGCGCGCCTGCCGTACCTGTTCGCCACCTGCCGTTTCGCTCACTACTTGAAGTGCATCGTGCGCGACAAGATCGGTTCCTTCAAAGAGAAGGACGAGATGCAGCGCTGGTTGCAGGACTGGATCCTCAACTACGTCGACGGCGACCCGGCGCACTCCACCGAAACCACCAAGGCCCAGCACCCGCTCGCTGCCGCTGAAGTGATCGTGGAGGACGTCGAAGGCAACCCGGGTTACTACAACTCCAAGTTCTACCTGCGCCCGCACTACCAGCTCGAAGGGCTGACCGTGTCGTTGCGCCTGGTATCGAAGCTGCCTTCGGCAAAAAGCGCGTAAAAAATCCGGACTGGCTCGCTCCCTGTAGGAGCGAGCTTGCTCGCGAAAAACTTGAAGGCGCTGCGTTCATCCAGGATGCCTGCGTCACCGTTGACGACCTTCGCGAGCAAGCTCGCTCCTACAGGGGTCGGCGGCGTTAACAAATACTGTGGCTGAGACCACACAGGGAGAAAACATGGCTGTTGATATTTTCATCAAGATCGGCGACATCAAGGGCGAGTCCATGGACAAGGCCCACAAGGACGAGATCGACGTGCTGAACTGGAGCTGGGGCATGTCCCAGTCCGGCAACATGCACGTCGGCGGTGGCGGCGGCGCGGGCAAGGTGAATATCCAGGACCTGTCGCTGACCAAGTACGTCGACAAGGCGTCGCCGAACCTGATGATGCACTGCGCCAGCGGCAAGCACATCGACAAGGTCAAGCTGACCGTGCGCAAGGCCGGTGGCGAAAGCCAGGTCGAGTACATGATCATCAACCTGGAAGAAGTGCTGGTCACGTCCCTGAGCACCGGCGGTTCGGGCAGCGATGACCGCCTGACTGAAAACGTCACCCTGAACTTCGCCCAAGTGATGGTCGACTACCAGCCGCAGAAAGCCGACGGCACCAAAGACGGCGGCGCGATCAAGTTTGGCTGGAACATCCGTTCCAACACCAAGCGCTGATAGCCTTTGTGGCCGTGGCTTTGCGCCACGGCCACAAGCCCCTGCCCCTCTGAACGAGCGTCCCTCTCACAACCCGTCCGTGGAGCTGCTTTGGTGGTAACTGAAATCGCTTCCCGCGACCGTCTGCAACCGTCCCTGCTGGACCGGTTGACCGACGACGACCCAACCAATCCCAAGGAAAGCGCGGATAAACGCGTATTGTCCCTGACCCAATTGAAGGCCTCGGTGCTGCGCGACCTGGCGTGGCTGCTCAACACCACGTCGTTGCTCGATGCCGATGCCACGCTGCACACACAAGCAGGCACCTCGGTGGTCAATTACGGCCTGCCGGCGCTGGCGGGCAACAGCGTTTCCAGCGTTGATATCAAGGCCCTGGAAGCCCTGATCTACCAGGCGATCGCCACCTTTGAACCACGCATCCTGCGCCACACCCTGCGCGTCAAAGCCCGCGTCGGCCATGGCGAGATGAATCACAACGCCCTGAGTTTCGAGATCGAAGGCGACCTGTGGGCGCAGCCGGTGCCATTGCGCCTGTTGCTGCAAACCGACCTCGACCTGGAATCCGGCCATGTGCGCGTGGTCAATGCCGACCAGCGGAGGCGCCCATGAACCCGCGCCTGCTGGAGCTGTACAACCAGGAACTGCACCACGTGCGCGAAAGCGCCGCCGAGTTCGCCAAGGAATACCCGAAGATCGCCAGTCGGCTGTCCCTGTCCGGTATGGACTGCGCCGACCCGTACGTCGAACGCTTGCTGGAGGGCTTTGCCTACCTCACTGCCCGCGTGCAGCTCAAGCTCGACGCCGAGTACCCGACCTTCACCCACAACCTGCTGGAAATCGCCTACCCGCACTACCTGGCGCCGACCCCGTCGATGACCGTGGTGCAGTTGCAGACCGATCCCGATGAAGGCTCCCTGGCCAGCGGCTTCCCGCTGCCGCGCGACACCGTGTTGCGCGCCGCCTTGGGCCGCGAAACCCAGACCTGCTGCGAGTACCGCACCGCGCATCCGGTGACGTTGTGGCCGTTGCAGGTCAGTGGCGCCGAGTACTTCGGCAACCCCGCCGCCGTGCTCGGGCGCCTGGCCGCCAGTGAGCCGAAAGCCAAGGCCGGCTTGCGCCTGACCCTGCGCACCGGCGCCGAATTGCCGTTCAACAGCCTCGACCTGGACAACCTGCCGCTGTACCTCAGCGGTGCCGACGAGCAGCCGTTCCGCCTTTACGAACAACTGCTGGGCAACGCCTGCGCGGTGTTTGCGCGCAAGCCCGGTGGCGATTGGGTCGAACGCCTGCCACAAGGCGCATTGCGCTCGCGGGGCTTCGATGACGCCGATGCCGCCATGCCAGTGGTGGCGCGGGCGTTCCAGGGCTACCGCCTGTTGCAGGAGTACTTCGCCCTGCCCCACCGCTTCCTGTTCGTCGAGTTCGCCGAGCTGAGCCGTGCGGTCAAGCGTTGCGACGGCCAGGAACTGGAACTGATCGTGCTGTTCGACCGTCACGAACCGAGCCTGGAAGGCAGCGTCGGCGCGGCGCAGTTTTTGCCGTTCTGCACCCCGGCGATCAACCTGTTCCCGAAGCGCGTGGACCGTATCCACTTGTCCGACCGGGTCAACGAACACCATGTGATCGCCGACCGCACGCGGCCGATGGATTTCGAGATTCATTCGTTGAGCGGCATCACCGGCCACGGCACCGGGCCAGAGCAGCCATTTTTGCCGTTCTATGCGGTACGCGATCCATCGCGGTATGGCCGCGACCAGGCTTACTACACCGTGCGCCGCGAGCCACGGGTGTTGTCCAGCGACCAGCGCCGCAACGGCCCGCGCTCCACCTATGTGGGCAGCGAAACCTTTGTCAGCCTGGTCGACAGCCGCCAGGCGCCGTATCGCCACGACCTGCGCCAGCTTGGCGTGACCGCGTTGTGCACCAACCGCGATTTGCCGCTGTTCATGAGCGTGGGCAACGGCAAGACCGACTTCACCCTGGCCGACAGTGCGCCGGTTTTATCCGTGCGTTGCGTCGCCGGGCCAAGCCGCCCGCGCGCCAGCCATGCCCATGATGCCAAGGCCTGGCGCCTGATCAGCCAGTTGTCCCTCAACTATTTGTCCCTGAGCGAACAGGGCCAGGGCGCGGCGGCATTGCGCGAACTGCTACGCCTGTACGGCGACAGCAACGACGCCGCCCTGCAATTGCAGATCGAAGGCCTGCGCGAGGTCAGCAGCAAGGCGGTCACTCGCCGCTTGCCGATGCCCGGCCCGATTGTGTTTGGTCGTGGCCTGGAAATTACCTTGGAGTTTGATGAAAACGCGTTTCGCGGCACCGGCGTGTTCCTGCTCGGTGCGGTGCTGGAACGCTTCCTGGCACGCTACGTGTCGATCAACAGTTTTACCGAGACGGTGATCCGTACCACCGAACGCGGCGAGATCATGCGATGGAAAGCCAAGCCCGGGCGTCGTCCGACCCTGTGAGTACTTTGGATGCGATGCATCAGGAGCCCTGGGAATACGATTTCTTCCAGGCATTGCGGCGTATCGAGTGCGAATCGCCCGAGCTGCCGCGCCTGGGCCATTCCCTGCGCCTGGCGGATGACCCGCTGCGCCTGGGGCAGCAGGCCGATTGCACTTTCGCCCCGGCTACGCTGGCCTCGGTCGATCCCGGTGGCGACGGCAAGCCGGCGCGGCTGGAGCAATTCTTCTTCGGCCTTGGCGGCCCCAACGGCCCGCTGCCGCTGCATATCACCGAATACGTGCGCGAACGCCAGCGCAACAACGCCGACAGCACCAGCAAGCAGTTCCTGGATATCTTCCACCACCGCCTGCTGAGCCTATTCTACCGGGCCTGGGCCGAGGCACGGCCGACGGTCAGCCACGACCGCCCGGACGATGACTACTGGTCTGCACGCCTCGCCGCACTGAGTGGTCGCGGGATGCCAAGCCTGCTGAATCAGGGGCTCATCCCTGATACCGCGAAGCTGCATTACAGCGGCCATCTGTCGGCGCAAACCCGCTACCCGGACGGTTTGAAGGCGATCCTCAGCGAGTATTTCGGCCTGCCGGTGGAGATCGAAGAATACGTCGGCCAATGGCTGGAACTGCCCGAGCGCAGCCGCGTGGGCGTCAGCGCCAACCAACTGGGCGTGGACTTCTGCCTGGGCAGCCACGTGTGGGACCGCCAGCATAAATTCCGTATCCGCCTGGGCCCACTCAAGCTGGACGACTACATGGGCATGCTGCCTGGCCAGTCGCCGTTCAATGAGCTGGTGGCCTGGGTGGCCGAGTACCTGGGCCATGAATTGGACTGGGACTTGAACCTGGTTTTGCAACAACCCGAAGTGCCGGCGCTGCAACTCAACGGCCAGTTCCGCCTGGGCTTCAACACCTGGCTTGGCCGCCCTGCGGTTGATGCCAACGACCTAATCCTGGCCCGGCATTACGCCGATCAAGCCACCACCTCAAGGAATCCAGAGCATGGGTGAAATCAGTCGCGCCGCGTTGTTCGGCAAACTCAACAGCGTGGCCTACAAGGCCATCGAAGCCGCCACCGTGTTCTGCAAGCTGCGGGGCAACCCGTACGTGGAACTGGCCCACTGGTTTCACCAGTTGCTGCAACTGCAGGACTCGGACCTGCACCGCATCATCCGCCAGTTCAACGTGGAACCGGCGCGCCTGGCCCGTGACCTCACCGAAGCCCTGGACCGCCTGCCGCGTGGTTCGACCTCGATCACCGACCTGTCTTCCCATGTGGAAGAAGCCGTGGAGCGCGGCTGGGTCTATGGCAGCCTGATGTTCGGCGAAAGCCAGGTGCGCACCGGTTACCTGGTGCTGGGCATCCTCAAGACCCCAAGCCTGCGCCATGCGTTGCTCGGCCTGTCGTCTGAGTTCGACAAGATCAAGGCCGAAGCCCTGAGCGAACGCTTTGACGAATACGTCGGCGACTCGCCGGAAAACGCCCTCAGCGCCAGCGATGGTTTTAATGCCGGCGTTCCAGGCGAAGCCAGCGGTGCCATGGCGCCGAGTGCGATGGGCAAGCAGGAGGCCCTCAAGCGTTTCACCGTCGACCTGACCGAGCAGGCACGCAGCGGCAAGCTCGATCCGATCGTGGGCCGTGACGAAGAGATCCGCCAACTGGTGGACATCCTCATGCGTCGCCGCCAGAACAACCCGATCCTCACCGGCGAAGCCGGCGTCGGCAAGACCGCCGTGGTCGAAGGTTTTGCCCTGCGCATCGTCGCCGGCGACGTGCCGCCCGCGCTGAAAGACGTGGAACTGCGCAGCCTCGACGTGGGCCTGCTGCAAGCCGGCGCCAGCATGAAAGGCGAGTTCGAACAGCGCCTGCGCCAGGTCATTGAAGACGTCCAGGCCTCGCCCAAGCCGATCATTCTGTTTATCGACGAAGCCCACACCCTCGTAGGTGCCGGTGGTGCCGCCGGGACCGGTGATGCCGCCAACCTGCTCAAGCCCGCCCTGGCCCGTGGCACCCTGCGTACCGTGGCCGCGACGACCTGGGCCGAGTACAAAAAACACATCGAGAAAGACCCGGCCCTGACCCGTCGTTTCCAAGTGGTACAGGTGGCCGAGCCGTCGGAAGACAAGGCGCTGCTGATGATGCGCGGCGTGGCGTCGACCATGGAGAAACACCACCAGGTGCAGATCCTCGATGAAGCCCTGGAAGCCTCGGTGAAGCTGTCTCACCGCTACATCCCCGCGCGCCAGTTGCCGGACAAATCCGTAAGCCTGCTGGACACCGCCTGCGCCCGCGTCGCTATCAGCCTGCACGCGGTGCCGGCCGAAGTGGACGACAGCCGTCGCCGCATCGAAGCCCTGGAAACCGAGCTGCAAATCATCGCCCGCGAGCATGCCATCGGCATTGCGATTGGCGCGCGCCAGAGCAACAGCGAAGCCTTGCTGAGCGCCGAGCGCGAGCGCCTGGCCACGTTGGAAAGCCGCTGGGCCGAAGAGAAAGCGTTGGTGGATGAGTTGCTCGCCACCCGTGCAACCCTGCGCGAAAAGGCCGGGGTTGTAGACAGTGGCAACGATGAGCTGCGTGCAAAACTGGTCGATCTGCAACAGCGCCTCACCGCGCTGCAAGGCGAAACCCCGTTGATCCTGCCGACCGTGGATTACCAGGCCGTGGCCTCGGTGGTCGCCGACTGGACCGGTATCCCGGTGGGCCGCATGGCCCGCAACGAACTGGAAACCGTGCTCAACCTCGACCAGCACCTGAAAAAACGCATCATCGGCCAGGACCACGCCCTGCAGATGATCGCCAAGCGCATCCAGACCTCCCGCGCCGGCCTCGATAACCCGAGCAAGCCGATCGGTGTGTTCATGCTGGCCGGCACCTCGGGCGTGGGCAAGACCGAAACCGCCCTGGCCCTGGCCGAAGCCATGTACGGCGGCGAGCAGAACGTGATCACCATCAACATGAGCGAGTTCCAGGAAGCCCATACCGTGTCGACCCTCAAGGGTGCGCCACCGGGCTATATCGGCTACGGCGAAGGCGGCGTGCTGACCGAAGCGGTGCGGCGCAAACCTTACAGCGTGGTCCTGCTGGACGAGGTGGAGAAAGCCCACCCGGACGTGCATGAGATCTTCTTCCAGGTGTTCGACAAGGGCGTGATGGAAGACGGCGAAGGCCGGGTGATCGACTTCAAGAACACCCTGATCCTGCTGACCACCAACGCCGGTACCGAGCTGATTTCCCAGGTTTGCAAGGACCCGGCGAACATTCCCGAGCCGGAAGAAATCGCCAAGGCCCTGCGCCAGCCATTGCTGGAGATCTTCCCGCCAGCCTTGCTCGGCCGCCTGGTGACCATTCCTTACTACCCGCTCAGCGATGAGATGCTCAAGGCGATCACCCGCCTGCAACTCAACCGCATCAAGAAGCGTGTGGAAAATACGCACAAGGTCGCCTTCGACTACGACGACGCGGTGGTCGACCTGATCGTCTCGCGCTGCACCGAAACCGAAAGCGGCGGGCGCATGATCGACACCATCCTCACCAACAGCCTGCTGCCCGACATGAGCCGTGAATTCCTCACGCGCATGCTTGAGGGCAAGGCGCTGGCGGGTGTGCGCATCAGCAGCCGGGATAATGAGCTGCACTACCAGTTCAACGATTGATCTGACGGAATACAGCTCAACATGTGGGAGGGGGCTTGCCCCCGATGGCGGTGAATCAGTCACCAATGCATCACCTGACACACTGCTATCGGGGGCAAGCCCCCTCCCACATTTGGACTGGGTTCCTTCAGTTATTAGGGTACTTCGATGCTATTCAACCAAGCCTCACGCCTGGCCAAGATCACCAGCCCCCTCGGGCCGGATGTGCTGCTGCTCAATGAAATGGGCGGCGGCGAAGAGCTGGGGCGCCTGTTCACCTACGAGCTGCAACTGACGTCCCTGGACGCCAACATCGACCTCAACCAGTTGCTCGGCAAGCCGATGAGCGTGGGCCTGCAACTGGCGGACGGTGGCGAACGGCATTTCCACGGCATCGTCGCGCAGTGCAGCCAGAGCATCGACCAGGGCCAGTTCGCCAGCTACCAGGTGACGCTACGCCCATGGCTGTGGCTGCTCAGCCGTACGTCCGATTGCCGGATTTTCCAGAACCTGAGCATCCCACAGATCATCAAGCAGGTGTTCCGTGACCTGGGCTTTTCCGACTTCGAAGACGCCCTGAGCCGGCCGTATCGCGAGTGGGAATACTGCGTGCAGTACCGCGAGACCAGTTTCGATTTCGTCAGCCGCCTGATGGAACAGGAAGGCATCTACTACTTCTTCCGCCATGAGCAGGACCGCCATGTGCTGGTGCTGGCCGATGCCTATGGCGCCCACACCACGGTGCCGGGCTACGCGTCGATCCCCTACTACCCCAAGGACGAGCAGCAACGCGAACGCGACCACATGCACAACTGGCACCTGGCGCAGCAAGTGCAGCCGGGCTCGCTGGAGCTCAACGACTACGACTTCCAGCGCCCCAGCGCGAGCATCGACGTGCGCTCGGCCATGCCGCGCCCGCACACCGCGGGCGACTACCCGCTGTACGACTACCCCGGCACCTACGTGCAAAGCGCAGACGGCGAACACTACGCACGTACCCGCATCGAAGCCCTGCAAACCCTGCATGAGCAGATCGAGTTCAGCGGCAACGCCCGCGGCCTGGGCTCGGGCCACCTGTTCAGCCTCACCCGCTTCAGCCGCCAGGACCAGAACCGCGAATACCTGATCGTCGGCTGCCGTTACTACATCGTCCAGGAAAGCCTGGAAAGCGGCGGCGGTTCAGGCGCGGCGCAGTTCGAAAGCAGCCTGACCTGCATCGACGCCCAGCAAAGCTTCCGCCCACTGGCGAACACCCACCGCCCGATCGTCAAAGGCCCGCAGACCGCGCTGGTGGTGGGCCCCAAAGGCGAGGAAATCTGGACCGACCAGTACGGCCGCGTGAAGGTGCACTTCTACTGGGACCGTCACGACCAATCCAACGAAAACAGCTCGTGCTGGATACGCGTCTCGCAATCCTGGGCCGGCAAGAACTGGGGCTCGATGCAGATTCCACGCATCGGCCAGGAAGTGATTGTGAGCTTTCTGGAAGGTGATCCCGACCGGCCGATCATCACCGGGCGGGTGTACAACGCGGAGCAGACGGTGCCCTACGACCTGCCGGAAAATGCGACCCAGAGCGGCATGAAGAGCCGCTCGAGCAAGGGCGGCACGCCAGCCAACTTCAATGAAATCCGCATGGAGGACAAGAAGGGGTTGGAGCAGTTGTACATCCATGCCGAGCGTAACCAGGACATCGTCGTCGAAGTGGACGAAAGTCACTCGGTGGGGCATGACCGCAACAAGAGCATCGGGCACAACGAGACGGTGACCATCGGCAACAACCGCCTGCGCATCGTCAAGCAGGAAGACATCCTCTCGGTGGGCCAGAGGAAGACCGACAGCATCAGCCAGAGCTACGTCATCGAAGTCGGTGAAAACCTGCGCCTGGTCTGCGGTGAAAGCATCCTGGAGCTCAACGCCAGCGGGCAGATCAACCTGACTGGCGTGCAAATCAGTTTCTACGCCAGTGGCGATGCCGAGTTCAATACCGGCGGCGTGCTGCACCTGAACAACGGCGGCGGCCCCGGCGCCACGCCCGATGGCCAGGGCCAGAAAGGCGCCATCGACGCCAATATCAAAGCCGCGTTTCCCGCGCCTAAAAGCTCCTGACGAGACCTGTTTTCCATGACGTACCGAATCAACGAATTCCAGTTTCAACTGCCCGCCAGTGAGTTGCAGGACGCGACGATCAACATCCTCAAGTTCCCCGAACTGGGCACCTCCCTGATCGTCAGCCGCAGCCTGCTCGCCGAGGGCGAAACCCTGCACAGCAACTTCAACGACCAGCTCCAGCGCCTGAAAAAACAGGTGCAGGACTTGCGCTATCAACCGGGTGTGGATGTGCGCCTGGGCGCCGCGCAAGAGGTCGAAGGCATCGAGCTGCGCAGCCAGTTCAACAAGGGCAATGACAAGGTGTTCCAGTATCAGTTGGCCCTGGTGATACCGGGCACACGCAAGATGCTCGCGTTGAGTTATGTGAAGGCGGACAAGCTGGGTGATGGCGAGGCGGCGCATTGGGCATTGATCAAAAACTCGCTGTCGTTCGACGCGATTTCTTGATGAGCTACCTGCATGTCTGACGCGTTATGGGCTGCCCGGATGGGCGATGCGCTGTCCCACACCTCGATGATGGCTGACATCCTCGGCGGGGTGCTGGAGGTGGCGGCCAATATCGCAATCACCGCCGTGGCGACTGCTGCCGTGGTCGCGGCCACCGGTATTACCGTCGCCACCGGCGGGCTGGGGTGCTTCCTGCTGGGCGCGGTGGTGGGCACGATTGTCGGCCTGGCCATGAGCAAGACAGGGGCGGACAAAGGGCTCACGAATTTATGCGATAGCTTCAGCAACGCGCTGTTTCCGCCCACGGTGCAGGCCAACATTCTGACCGGCTCCACCGATACCCTGACCAACAGCATTCCTGCCGCCCGCGCCGCCGGGGCGATCAGCTCCCATGTAGCGCCGGCCGGTACCGAGCTGGAAGCCCCCCAGCCAGAGCCCGAAGCCAGTTACCTCGACATGGCCGAAAGCTTCTTCTCGCAGATGTGGCGGCCCACGGTTGCCACCCCGGCGCCGGGCGCCGTACCCAAGCCGCTGGATCTGGTCACCTGCATGAAGCATCCACCGATGCCACCGCAGTTTCTGGCCGAGGGCTCGGACAAGGTCACGATCAACGGCCAGCCGGCGGTGCGCAGCGGTGATCGCAGTACGTGCGATGCGACCGTGGTGTCGTCCGGGTTGATTTCATCCAACGTGACCATTGGTGGCGGCTCGGTGGTGGTGCGCGAGATTCGCAGCGGCAAGACGCCGGGTGTGGGGCTGGCGGTCACCGCGTTGTTGATGCTCAAGGGCGGCAAGGGCAAGTTCTTCAGCAAGCTGCCGTGCATGTTGATCGGCGGTGCGACCTCGATGGCCGTGAGCAGTGCGATGGGGGCGATGGCCAATGCGGCCATGGGCTCGTCGAACCCGGTGCATGCGGCCACCGGTGCCAAGGTGTTGGGCGGCGATAATGAGCTGGATTTCGTACTGCCGGGCATCCTGCCGATTGATTGGCAACGTTTCTACAACAGCCGTGACGAACGCACGGGCGGTTTGTTCGGTGCGGGTTGGAGCGTGCCGTATGAGGTGTGCGTCGAAATTCGTCCCCATCCCGAGGGCGGCGAAACGCTGGTATACACCGACGAGCAGGGGCGCCCTATCGACATGGGCAGTATTCCCCTGGGCGGCGCGGTGTTCAGCGCCGGTGAGGGGCTGGCCGTGCGCCGACACCTCAACGGGCAATTGCTGATAGAGAGCGATGACGGGCTGTATCGCTTGTTTGAACCCTCTGCCAACCCTTCATTGCTGCGCCTCAGCCAGCTCGGCGACCGCAACGACAACCGTATCCATGTCGATTATGACGAAGCCGGGCGACTGATTCGGCTGCGCGATACATTCGATCTGGTGCAAGTGGAGTTGATCCGCGATCAAGGCCACGTGATGCGGCTCGAACGTCTTTACCCCGATCAACGCCGCGAAGTGCTCGTCAGTTACGGCTACGACGCTACTGGCAACCTGGCGGAGGTCCGCGATGCCACTGGCCAGGTGCAGCGGCGCTTCTGCTACGACAGTGGTCGGCGCATGGTGGAGCACCAGTTACCTACCGGTCTGCGCTGTTTCTACGAATGGGCCTTGGTTGAAGACGTGGAATGGCGCGTGGTCCGGCACTGGACCGACGAAGGCGACGCCTACCAGTTCGACTATGACTTGCAGGCCGGTATCACGCGCATTACCGACGGCTTGCAACGCGTCAGTACCCGCCACTGGAACACCCAGCACCAGATCGTTCGCTACTGCGACAACCTCGCGCAAACATGGCTGTTCGAGTGGAACGACGAGCGCCAATTGCTCAGCGCCACCGATCCGCTGGGCGGGCGCTTTGCATACAGCTACGACGACGCCGGCAACCTGATCGGCGAGACCGACCCGCTGGGCCGCAGCGAATCCACTACGTGGCTTGAGCATTGGGCTTTACCAGTATCTGGCACGGACAGCGAAGGCAACACCTGGCACTTACGTTATGACCAGCGAGGTAACTGCATTGCTGAAACGGACCCGCAGGGTCATGTTTCGCAGTATCGCTATGACGATCACGGGCAGTTGGTGGAGGTCATCGACGCAGCGGGAAAAAGCAAAAGGATGCGCTGGAACCCATTCGGCCAACTTATTGAGCATATTGACTGCTCAGGTTACCCGACCCGTTTCAAGTATGACGAAAGAGGCTATTTGCAGGCTGTCACCGATGCATTGGGTGAGCGCACAACGTTTGTTTACGATGCTCGGGGCCTGGTGCTGAGTACTCAGTTGCCTGATGGACGCATTGAACACTTTCAACGCGACACCAGCGGTCAACTGATCGCACATACCGACTTCTCCGGGCACTCTACCTACTATCAACGCAATCGCCAGGGACAGGTCAGTCAGCGGCTTGATGCGCACGGCCGCCAAGTCAACTTTGAATACGACCGCTATGGCCGCCTTAACACTCTGTGCAACGAAAACGGTGAGCGGTACCGTTTCTCCTGGGACGCCAACGACCGCGTGGCTGAGCAGCAGGACCTGGACGGTAGCGTGCGCCGCTATCATTACGACGCACTGAACAACATTAAGCGGATGGAATCTATTCCTGCCCCTCTGGGCAGCGGAATGGCATCAGTCCCTGTAACTCCCGAAGCATCCATCGTGCATTGCTTTGAGCGCGACGCTGTTGGCCGCCTGCGGGTCAAGATCACTGATGATGGACGAACGGAATACACCTACGACTCGCTGGATCAACTCAAGGCCGTCACATTTACCGACAATGCCGGCAGGCAACAAGCGATCAACTTTGACTACGACAGCGTTGGTCAACTGATCGAAGAGAAAAGCGCGACTGGCACCCTGCAACATAACTATGACGAGCTCGGCAACCTGAGTCAGACTCGCCTTCCCGACGGGCGCTGGCTCAACCGCTTGCACTACGGCAGTGGGCACCTCCATCAAATAAATCTCGACGGTCAGGTTATCAGCGACTTCGAGCGCGATCGCCTGCACCGCGAAGTACTGCGTACCCAAGGACATCTCAGCACGCGTCATCACTATGACCGTTGTGGGCGATTGCGCTCCCGTGAACGAGGTCAGATCACTCGAGCATCGGTACTTCCTGCTGCGGTACAAAAGCATTTCGAGTATGACCCCAGCGACAACCTGATTGGCAAGCTCGAGCAGACGCCGAGCGGCCAACGCAGGCAACTGCTGCACTACGACGCAACCGACCGGGTGGTCGCTAGCCAAGACAATCTCGTAGGCCAACGCGAAACCTATTCCTATGATGCAGCTGCGAACCTTCTGGATGCTCCGCAACCCGGTGCCGGGCTGGTACAGCACAACAAGGTCCTGACGTATCAGGACAAACGTTATCGTTACGACGGTTTCGGTCGAATGATCGAAAAACGCAGCGCAAATCGCGGCATCCAGCGCTTTGCCTATGACGCCGAACATCGCTTGATTGAGGTCCACAATGAGCACGGCGGGCAGCGGTCTGTCGTAAAAATGACCTACGACCCTATAGGACGAAGAACTGCCAAGGCGACCTACGACGGGAATGGCTATTTGTTGAGCGAGACCCGCTTTACTTGGGATGGACTGCGCCTGCTGCAAGAACACAAGCACGCCCAGACCAGCCTTTACATATACGGGGACGATAGTCACGAACCTCTCGCTCGCGTTGATGGCAGTGGCATCCAGCAGAAAGTTCGCTATTACCACAATGACCTAAACGGTCTGCCCGAACTGCTCTCGGAAGCTGAAGGTCAGACCGTCTGGCAAGCCAGCTATCGAATTTGGGGAAACACGGTTCAGGAAATTCGTGAACCCTACTACATCGAAGAACAAAACCTGAGGTTTCAGGGCCAGTACCTGGACCGTGAAACCGGCTTGCATCACAACATATTCCGTTTCTACGATCCGGATATCGGCCGCTTCACTACCCCCGACCCTATCGGCCTTGCAGGGGGGCTGAACCTTTACCTGTATTCGACAAATCCACTGACCTGGATCGACCCCTACGGCTTGAATCCTGAGGATTTGATACGTTACAAACCCAAGGCGTCCGTCACCCCGAAAGCGGGTGGCCGCGGTACGGCAATCAATAGGGCATGGGGCGAAGAACGGGATCTGGTTCTACGCGGTGGCGGCTCACGAAACTGGACGGATGAGGAACGCGAGCTGATCAAGAATACAAAGAGCAACGCTCGCCTGAACTCTAAGATGTCCAAAGCAGGCTACACCGGTCACCATATCAACAGCGTCGAAGGTAACGGTGCCTTGGGCAAGGCCTGGAAAGGTGACCCGAGGAACATTGTTTTCTTGCAAAACTCGAAACACCCAAGTGGTGTGGACGAACATTTGAACAGCCCTCAAGGGCACCGAAAGAATTATGCCAACTCAGGCAAAGGCCGATTGATCGACCGTCTTAGAACACCCGGCAGAAAAGCCGGCTGCGGTAAATAATCCATTGGAGAAGAACATGAGCGCCCTTGACAACGCATTTAAAGAGCTGCGCCGCGTCCACAAAAAATTCGATATCGAAGGAAGCTTCGAAAAAAGCAGCCATGCCAACGCAAAATGGCCGCAGACGTTACCGCGCTCGGCAGAAACCGACTATTTCTACGATAACTGTGAGCCAGTTGATGTTGAAGTTGAAACCGGTCTGACGCCGATCTGCTTCTTCAACTTGAGCGCTTTGGAAGACGGCCAAGTTGGCTATAAATGGGATGGCGATTCGAACAAGACCCTGGTAAACGGGAATTGGCCTGCCCAGTATCTGGTTTTCATGGATGATATTGGCGGCGGAAAACCGATTATCGCCGTTACGGACACTCCCGGGACTCCAGTGTGGGCGAGCTACGATGTCGTCGAGCCGTTCAAGATTGCCAACTCCCTGGCTGATTTCCTCTTGGCATTCGCCAAAACTATCGAAATTGTTCACGGAAAATTCGACATCTTTGACATTTACAACGATGACGACGAGCTTTCCCCCAAATTTGTAAAATTGCTGACGAAAGAGGTCAGCCCGTTGCTGGGCGAGGAGAACTTCGAACGTTTTTTCGATTACTTCTACGGCTAAGACGGATTGTGCCAAAGACAACGTACGGCCTGTCGACTGCCTTGAGGATCCGCGCATGAGAACAGCATTGATGAGCATGCCTTAACCACACAGTGGCAGCTGACTGACTATGGAAAGTCTCAATAGAATCGGCACATCCCTGAGCACCACGCATGTCTGACGCGTTATGGGCTGCCCGGATGGGCGATGCGCTGACCCATACCTCCATGATGGCCGACATTCTTGGCGGTGTGCTGGAGGTGGCGGCCAACGTGGCGATCACTGCTCTGGCGACTGCTGCGGTGGCGGCGGCGATTGGTGTGACGGTCGCTACTGCCGGCATTGGTGGCTGCATCCTCGGCGCGGTAGTCGGCATTGTCGTCGGCATGGCCATGAGCAAGACGGGGGCCGACAAGGACCTCAGTAAAATGTGCGAGAGTTTCGCCAACGCGCTGTTTCCACCGGTGGTGGAAGCCACGATTGCGGTAGGCTCGGCCGACACTTTCGTCAATAGCATCCCCGCTGCGCGTGCGGCAGGCTCCATTCCCTCGCATGTGGCGCCCGCAGGCACGGAGCTTGAACTCCCGCCGCCGGAACCCGACACCGCGCCACAAGCCGAGCCCGGCTTCCTGGATATGGCCGAGGGCTTCTTCTCGCAGCTATGGCGGCCGACCGTCGCCACGCCCGCGCCTGGTGTCGTTCCAGCCCTCACCGATATGGTCCTGTGCGCCCGTCATCCGCCGATGCCCCCGCAACTTCTGGCGGAGGGTTCCGACAAAGTAACCATCAACGGCCAGCCCGCCGTGCGCAGTGGTGACCGCAGCATGTGCGACGCGACGGTAGTGTCCTCGGGCCTGATCTCGCCGAATGTCACGATTGGCGGCGGTACGGTGGTGGTACAGGAGATTCGCAGCGGGAAAACCCCAGGCGTTGGGTTGGCGATTGAAGTGCTGATGATGCTCAAGGGAGCGAAGGGCAAGACGCTGAGCGACCTGCCTTGCATGTTGCTTAGCGGAGTCACGTCCTATGCGGTCAGCCAGGCTATGGGGGCAGCGGCAAATGCAACGATGGGCTCGCCCAATCCGGTACATGCGGCGACGGGAGCAAAGGTGCTGGGCGGTAATACCGAAATGGATTTCGTACTGCCAGGGATACTGCCGATCACTTGGCAACGCTTTTATAACAGCCGGGATAAACGTCGCAACGGGATGTTTGGCGCAGGATGGAGCGTTTCGTATGAGGTCTGCATCGAAATCTTGCCTCACCCAGATGGTGGCGAAGACCTGGTCTACACCGACGAACAGGCACGACGCATCCATCTGGGGGCTATGCCGCTGGGTACTGCGATGTTCAGTGCCGGCGAGGGCTTGAGCATTCGACGTCACCGTAACGGGCAGGTGCTGATCGAGAGTGAAGACGGGCTGTACCGCCTGTTCGACAGCGCCCCTGGAGACTCGGCATTTCTGCGCCTGAGTCAATTGGGCGACCGCAATGACAACCGGATTTATCTTGATTATGACGAGCGAGGTCAACTGGTTCGGCTGCGAGATACCTTTGACTTGATACAGATTGAACTGACGCGCGAACGTAATCGTGTCTGTCAGATTGTCCGCGTGTACCCCGACCACCGGCGAGAACCCCTTGCCCTTTATAGCTTCGATGCAGCCGGTGATCTGGCGCACGTCAGCGATGCTACCGGCCAGACTCAAAGACGTTTCGCTTATGACAGCAGCCAGCGAATGGTCGAACACCAGTTGCCCACAGGGTTGCGTTGTTTCTATGAGTGGGCGTTGATTGACCAGATGGAGTGGAGGGTTATCCGGCATTGGACGGATGAAGGGGACGAGTACAGATTTGAATATGACCTGCAAGCGGGCATTACTCGGATCACCGACAGCCTGCAGCGTGTCAGCACCCGGTTGTGGAATAGCCAACATCAAATTGTCTCTTACACGGACAACTTGGGCCAGACGTGGTTGTTTGAGTGGAATGACGAGCGTCAGTTACTCAGTGCAACCGATCCGAAAGGGGGGCGATATGCGTTCAGCTATGACGATTCGGGAAACCTGATTGGCGAACACGACCCCTTGGGACGCAGTGACTCTACCGTGTGGCTGCCGCATTGGGCGCTGCCTCGATTTCAAATTGATGCGGCGGGCAATAGTTGGACGTATCAATACGACTCACGCGGAAACTGCATCCGAGAAACTGACCCATTGGGCTATAGCACGCAGTACCGTTATGACGCTCATGGGCAGATCGTAGAAATCATTGATGCCGCGGGCAAAAGCAAACGAATGCGCTGGAATCAATTCGGCCAGCTCATTGAGTACATTGACTGCTCGGGCTACCCGACACGGTTCAGCTATGACGAACGTGGCTTTTTGCAGACGATTACCGATGCGCTGGGAGAACGCTCCCATTTCAGTGTTGATGCCAAAGGACGGCTGCTAACCAGCCAATCACCCGACGGGCAGATGGACTATTTTCAGCGCAATGCAAACGGGCAATTGGTCAGCCACACCAACGCTGCCGGCCATACCACGCACTATCGACGCAACCGTCGCGGGCAGGTGTCACAGCGCACAGATGCCCACGGTCGTACGGTCGAGTTTGGCTACGATGCCTTCGGGAGGCTGCAGGCGCTGACCAATGAAAATGGCGAACGTTATCTGTTTACCTGGGACGCCGGTGACCGGCTTGAGAAACAGCAGGATCTCGACGGCAGTGCCAAGTACTACGCCTACGATACGCTGGATAACTTGGCCAGCGTGGAATCTGTGCCCGCACTTTATGGCACAGGGCTTTCAGTTGTACCGCCCACCAGGGCTAAACCTATTGTTCACCGGCTGGAGCGGGATGCAATCGGGCGCCTGACAGCTAAAGTTACCGACGATGGCCGGACCGAATACGTTTATGACGTACTCAACCAATTGCTCGCAGTGACGTTTACGGATCACCAAGGCAATTCGCAAGCGCTGGGCTTTTCGTATGATGCACTCGGCCAACTTCTGGAGGAGGCCAGCCCAGCTGGGAGTTTGCGCCATCATTACGATGAGTTGGGTAACCTGACACAAACCCAATTGCCCGACGGACGCTGGATAAATCGATTGTTCTACGGCAGTGGCCACCTCCATCAAATCAACTTAGACGGCGTCATCATCAGTGACTTTGAGCGCGACCGCTTGCATCGCGAAGTCATGCGTACCCAGGGGCAGATCAGTACTTACTTGGGGTATGACCGCAGTGGCAGGTTAAGGTCTCGTCAACGCAGATACACGCAACAGGCGTCGCTGTTGCCCAGTGCAGAGCAAAGCAACTTCGAATACGACCTCGCAAACAACCTGGCCTTAAAGCGAGATCAACACGCCAAGGGACAGCGCCACCAGCTTCTGCATTACGACGCTACGGGGCGGATTATTGCCAGCCAGGGCGATATCCAAGGACAAGCAGAAATATTCGCTTATGACGCGGCGGCAAATCTGCTGGATGGGTCGCAACAAGGAGCAGGCCTGGTCGTACACAACAAATTAATCACCTATCAAGACAAGCGCTTCCGTTACGACGGATTTGGCCGGGTGATCGAAAAAAGAAGCAGCCAACGCGGTCTACAGAGCTTCAGATACGACGCTGAGCATCGCCTGATTGAAGTTCGAAATCACGGTACTGCTGGGGACTCCGTGATTTGCATGAAGTATGACCCTTTGGGCAGGCGTCAGGAAAAATGTGAGTGGCGCAATGGGTTTCAGACAAACAAAACCACGTTCTTATGGGACGGTTTAAAACTACTCGAGGAGCAACATAACAGTCAGAAAAGCTTATACCTGTATGCCACCAGCGGATACGAGCCTTTGGCGCGTGTCGATGGCCGCGGTCACCAGCAAAAAATCAGGTATTACCATAACGACGTTAATGGATCGCCCCTACAACTGACTGAAGCGGACGGAAGCCCTGTCTGGGAGGCCACTTATAAAGTTTGGGGCAATACCCTCCAAGAAGTGCAAGAACCGTATTACATCGAAGGGCAAAACCTGAGATACCAAGGCCAGTACCTCGATAGAGAAACCGGTCTGCACTACAACACGTTCCGCTTTTACGACCCTGATGTAGGGCGGTTTACCACCCGGGACCCTATCGGGCTGGCAGGCGGACTCAATCTCTACCAGTACGCGCCCAATCCGATTGGCTGGATCGACCCGCTGGGATTAAGTTGCTCCCTCAGTGCCAAGGCTCGAAAAATACATGACGTGGCGAGAGATCCGTTCGCCAAACGGAATTCAACCGTCGCCATCGCGGAGGTCACGATCAATGGAAAAACTACACATTACGTGGCTGGCAGCGGCGGCACACTCTCCCCTGCACAAAGAAAACTCGCCGCTGAAATGGGTATACCACCTGAAAACATATTGTCAGGCACGAAGGTACGAAGCAGTAACGCGGACCCGACACAGGCGAAACTGGAAAACCATGCTGAACGGGTTATCATCAGAAACCTGCCAGAAGGTGCAAAAGTCGAAAAATGGGGCGTGTCGTGGGGTGGTAAACAAACCAACGCATCCTGTTCAAATTGCCAGCCTCATGTGGATGCTTCCGGCGGCATTTTCGATTAAAAACTTACAGGACAATCATGATGTTTAATATCGTCGACGAGATAGACAACTATCAGGCCTTCATTCAGAACAGCCTTAAAAATTTGTCCGATAAGCAAACTATTTTTTTATCGGCCTGGTGTGTCAATGGCTTATTCAGCTTGCCAAATACCCTGACTGTTATTCAGCAAAAACTGGGTATCAGCGACAGCAAAGAAACTATTGTTGATTCTATTCTTCAAGGCAACATCTCGTCCTATCAGCACAAACTTCAACACCTGCTGGACACAATGGATGAGTATGCTGCCAACTATGAGGAACCCGAGGCACACGAAACCTATTCGTTGGCGGGTTTCAATTCTGCACTTAACAGCGCAACCGACACGGAGAACCTTGCCTACGCCCTTGAGGTGATCATTAATCTGATTGATCACTACGCGCAAACAGAAGATGACCCCGTCTGGGAGCGTACGCTAAAGGAAGAATTCGACGCTCAGCACTCGATCATTAACGATCTGCTGAAAAACAGACCGGTCACTATCACCAGCCACCATGACTTTTTGATTAGTTAAGATAAAGATCAAAAAACAGGGGGTTGGCTGCCCCACCACACAATATCCGTCCACAAAAAATGGGCACCCGACCCAGTCGGCGTGCCCATTTTTCCTACCACCCCGCCCCCTGTCGAGACGGCACTGCTTACGCGTTGACGGTGTCTTTAAGCGATTTACCCGGTTTGAACGCAACGGTATTGCTCGCCTTGATTTTCACAGGCTCACCGGTTTGCGGGTTTTTGCCGGTGCGGGCGCCACGGTGGCGTTGCAGGAAGGTGCCGAAACCAACCAGGGTGACGCTGTCCTTGCGGTGCAGGGCGCCGGTGATTTCTTCGAGAACGGCGTTGAGGACGCGGTTGGCCTGTTCTTTGGTGAGATCCGCTTTTTCAGCGATGGCGGCTGCGAGTTCTGGTTTACGCATAAATGAAGCCTCTTTGACGGTTTTTTGTTGTTATGTCCGTGCTGCTCGTCTGTGGAGCAGCGCCCAAAGCGCCGCAGGCTCTACTCTGCGGCAGACGGGAGTGAGGATGGCATGCCCTCGTACGCCGCGCCAGTCTCGCGGCGACCTTTCTAGGGTAAAAAATGTGCTTATTCCGACAGAACGACCGGTATTTACGCCAGCAACGGCGGAAGTTCTTTGTTGAGGGCGAGTTTTTCCATCACGGCGCTGCCGGTCAGCGCATAACCCAGCAGGCGGCCGCTGGCGTCGCGGCACAGGGCCTTGATGTCGGCGCCCTGGCCTTCGACGCTCCAGACCCCTTCGGCGCCCCGTGGCGGTGGCGAAACCACCAGCGGGCAGACCGGGGTCTTCACGGTGACGGGCATCGGGCCGTAGCTGACGGCGGTGGCGTTGCCGGCCAGGGTCTGGGCCAGGGCGCGGGCACAGGTCATCAGGGGCATGACGTAGAGCAGGTTCAAGCCGTCGACTTCGGCGCAGTCGCCCAGGGCGTAGATATTGGCGTGGGAGGTCTTGAGGTGGCGATCCACCATGATCCCGCGGTTGGTTTGCAGGCCGGCGGCAGCCGCCAGGTCGATGCGCGGGCGCAGGCCGATGGCTGACACCACCAGGTCACAGGCGACCACCTCGCCGTCGGACAAGTGGGCTTCAAGCCCGTCTGCCGTGCGTTGCAGGCGATTGAGCACCGGGCCCAGGTGGAAACGCGCCCCCAGGCCTTCCAGCCCCGCCTGCACTGCCGCTGCCGCCGCGGGGTGCAACAGGGTCGGCATGACTTGCTCGCAGGGCGCGACCAGGTCGATTTCATAGCCGCCGAGGATCAGGTCATTGGCGAATTCGCAGCCGATCAGGCCCGCGCCCAGCAGCAGTACGCGGCGCTTGCCGGCGGCCGCAGTACGAAAGCGTGCGTAATCTTCAAGGTCGTTGATGGGGAAAATCAGCTCGGATGCATCGCCTTCCACCGGCACCCGCACGGTTTCTGCGCCCCAGGCCAGGACCAGGTCGCTATAGGCCACGGCTTCCTCGCCAATCCACAGGCGCTTGTGACCTGGGTCGATGCCAGTGATGCGTGTGTGGGTACGCACTTCAGCCTTGAGTTGCTCGGCCATCGCGCCCGGTTCAGCCATGCTCAGGCCATCGGCGTCCTTGTTCTTGCCAAAGCCGGTGGAGAGCATGGGCTTGGAGTAGGAGCGCCCGTCATCCGCGGTGATCAGCAGCAATGGGGTCTCGCTGTCGAGCTTGCGAAACTCCCGGGCCACGTTGTAGCCGGCCAATCCTGTGCCGATGATCACGACAGGTGCGTTCATTCCTTTCTCCTTGTAGTACGGTTCTGAAACTGAAAATTAGCCGATTTCGATCATTTCGAAATCCATCTTGCCGACGCCGCAGTCCGGGCACAGCCAGTCTTCCGGGACGTCCTGCCACAGGGTGCCCGGAGCGATACCATCATCCGGCCAGCCGTCTTTTTCGTCATAGATCAGGCCGCAGACTACACATTGCCACTTCTTCATTTACTTGCTTCCTCAGGGTCCAGGCAGGTTGGCCGGCGGTCGATGGATCCAGCGTTGCCGCGCGGCTCAGGGCGTTTTGTACTGATCGGGGCCGGGAGATGCAAGCTCGATCGACGCAAGGCGCTGGCTCGGCCCGGCAAAAGGTCAGGACGCCATGGTAAGCTCGCCGCCTCTTTTGCTGCCAATACTGACTCACCGTGCCGCACTCAATCGCCCTTACCGATGTTTGCCAATGGCTGACCCAGAGCCTTCTGATCCCTGCGCCCGCGCCCGTGACCCTCGACTGGCTGTTCGACGAAGGCTCGCTGACGCGCCGGCTGACGTGGCTGTCCAACGATGGCTTCAGCGTGACGCCGCTGTTCGAAGGCTGGCAGCCGCTGCGCGATGATGAATGCGCGGCGCTGCACATGCCCCCGGCCAGTATCGGTTGGGTGCGCGAGGTGTATTTGCGCGGGCATGGCCAACCGTGGGTATTTGCCCGCAGTGTGGCGGCGCGCAGCGCATTGCAGGGCGACGGCTTGCATATGGACGAATTGGGCAGCCGCTCCCTGGGCGAATTGCTGTTTTGCGATCACGCGTTCACCCGCCAAGCCATCGAGGTGTGCCGTTACCCTCGCCAATGGCTGCCCACCACGGACCAGGCCGACGGGCTGTGGGCACGCCGCTCACGCTTTGATCGTGGGCCGCTGAGCGTGCTGGTGGCGGAAGTCTTCCTGCCGAGTTTCTGGCACGCGCTGCATGACCATCCGGAGAATTGCTGATGTATCAACGTCTGCTCAAATCCTTGAACCGCCTGAACCCCAGGGCCTGGGATTTCATTCAGTTGACCCGCATGGACAAGCCCATCGGCATCTACCTGTTGCTGTGGCCGACGCTGTGGGCGCTGTGGATCGCCGGCAAGGGCTCGCCGGCCCTCCTCAATATCGTGATTTTCGTATTGGGTGTGGTGCTGACCCGCGCCGGCGGTTGCGTGATCAACGACTGGGCCGACCGCAAGGTCGACGGCCATGTGAAGCGCACCGCGCAACGCCCGCTGGCCTGCGGCAAGATCAGTTCAAAAGAGGCCCTGGTGTTCTTTGCGGTACTGATGCTGATCAGCTTCCTGCTGGTACTGCTGACCAACGCCACAACCATCTGGTTGTCGCTGGGCGGCCTGGCACTGGCGGCCAGCTACCCGTTCATGAAGCGCTACACCTATTACCCCCAGGTGGTGTTGGGCGCGGCGTTTTCCTGGGGCATGCCGATGGCGTTCACCGCCGAAACCGGCCACCTGCCCGCCACCGCCTGGCTGCTGTATATAGCCAACCTGCTGTGGACGGTGGGCTACGACACCTATTACGCAATGACCGACCGCGACGACGACCTGAAGATCGGCGTCAAATCCACGGCCATTCTGTTCGGCGATGCTGACCGGGTGATCATCCTGACCCTGCAAGGCCTGGCGCTGCTGTGCCTGTTGCTGGCCGGCGCAAGGTTTGAACTGGGGGGCTGGTTCCACCTGGGGTTGCTGGCGGCGGCAGGCTGCTTTGCCTGGGAGTTCTGGTACACCCGCGACAGGGACCGGATGAAATGCTTCAAGGCGTTTTTGCACAACCACTGGGCCGGGTTGGCGATTTTTGTCGGGATTGTGGCGGATTACGCGTTTCGCTGAGGTGTTTGCAGTGTCTGGTCGGGCCTCATCGGGGGCAAGCCCCCTCCCACGTTTGAATGTATTCACACATCAAAAGGTGGGAGCGGGCCTACCCGCGATGTTTTAGCCACGAAGCAGGATCAGGGCTTGGCGACTTTCCAGGCCCCGTCCATTTTGCCGTCGCCGGTCATGTCACCGGCCTTTTTGTCCATGACGAAGGTATAGAGGGGCTTGCCGCTGTAGGCCCATTGGCTCTTTTGATCGTCTCGGGTGATGACGGTCCACTTGCCCATGGGCTTGTCGGTGGATTCGGCCATCAACGGCGGCCAGTTGGCAGCGCACTTGTCGTTACACATGGACTTGCCATCGGCATCCTTGGCGAAGGTGTAGAGCGTCATGCCTTTGTGATCCACCAACACCCCATCTTTCGTCATCGCCGGCTCTGCGGCAAACGCCAGGGTCGGCAGCGTCAACGCCACCGTTACCAGCAAGGCTTTCCAGGAAAAAGTACTGTAAGTCATCGGAACCTTCCTTTTGTGGTTGTCAGGATTCGGACTCAAAGCGTAGTCCACACGGGCGGGAATTGCCCAAGCGGCTAAATTACTGTCACACGACTGCAATAATTCCGTTATCTAATGCGGCGCAAGACAGTTAAATGACAAGAGGATTTTAGGCATGGTTGGCAGGAGCATTCTGATCGTTGACGACGAAGCGCCCATTCGCGAGATGATCGCCGTTGCGTTGGAAATGGCCGGCTATGACTGCCTGGAGGCGGAAAACTCCCAGCAGGCCCATGCCATCATCGTCGACCGCAAGCCGGACCTGATCCTGCTGGACTGGATGCTGCCGGGCACCTCCGGTATCGAACTGGCCCGCCGCCTCAAGCGTGATGAGCTGACCGGGGATATCCCGATCATCATGCTCACCGCCAAGGGCGAAGAAGACAACAAGATCCAGGGCCTGGAAGTCGGCGCCGACGACTACATCACCAAGCCATTTTCCCCACGGGAGCTGGTCGCTCGTCTGAAAGCGGTACTGCGCCGTGCCGGTCCTACCGATGGCGAAGCACCGATCGAAGTGGGCGGCCTGCTGCTGGACCCGATCAGCCACCGCGTGACCATCGACGGCAAGCCTGCCGAGATGGGCCCGACCGAATACCGCCTGCTGCAATTTTTCATGACCCACCAGGAGCGCGCCTACACCCGTGGCCAATTGCTGGACCAGGTGTGGGGCGGCAACGTGTATGTGGAAGAGCGCACCGTGGACGTGCACATCCGTCGCCTGCGCAAAGCCTTGGGCGACGCTTACGAGAATCTGGTACAAACCGTGCGCGGCACCGGCTATCGGTTTTCCACCAAGGGCTGAGCCAGCCACTTCCTGATTTAAGAGTCTGACTTAACAGCTGACAAGGACGCATGTTCAAGTGAATCAAAACTGGCATGGCACCCTGATCCGCCACATGCTTCTGTTGATCACCGGCTGCCTGCTGGTGGGCCTGGTCAGCGGTCAATACGGCTGGAGCCTGGCTGTTGGCATCGGCCTGTACCTGGGCTGGACGCTCAAGCAATTGCTGCGCCTGCATGAATGGTTGCGCCAGCACAAACCCGATGAAGCACCACCCGACGGCTACGGCCTGTGGGGCGAGGTGTTCGACAGCATCTACCACCTGCAACGCCGCGACCAACGCGTCCGCGGACGCCTGCAAGCGGTGATCGACCGGGTACAGGAGTCCACCGCCGCGCTCAAGGACGCGGTGATCATGCTCGACAGCGATGGCAACCTGGAATGGTGGAACCGCGCCGCCGAGACCCTGCTGGGCCTCAAGACGCCCCAGGACAGCGGCCAGCCGGTGACCAACCTGGTGCGCCACCCGCGCTTCAAGGAATACTTCGAACAGGAGAACTACGAAGAAGCCCTGGAAATCCCCTCGCCCACCAACGACCGCGTGCGCATCCAGCTGTACCTGACGCGCTACGGCAACAACGAACACCTGATGCTGGTGCGTGACGTGACACGCATCCACCAGCTGGAGCAGATGCGCAAGGACTTCGTCGCCAACGTCTCCCACGAACTGCGTACCCCATTGACCGTGATCTGCGGCTACCTGGAGACGCTGCTGGACAATGTCGACGAGATCAACCCGCGCTGGAGCCGCGCCCTGCAACAGATGCAGCAACAGGGCTCGCGCATGCAAACCCTGCTCAACGACTTGCTGTTGCTGGCCAAGCTGGAGGCCACCGATTACCCGTCGGACAACCAGCCGGTCGCGGTGCAGAGCCTGTTGCAGACCATCAAGAACGACGCCCAGGCCCTGTCCGGCCAACGCGGGCAACAGATCACCCTGGAAGCCGACCCGTCGATCCTGCTCAAAGGCAGCGAAGGCGAATTGCGCAGCGCGTTTTCCAACCTGGTGTTCAATGCGGTGAAATACACCCAGGACAAGGGCAATATCCGCATCCGCTGGTGGGCCGATGAACACGGCGCCCACCTGAGCGTGCAGGACTCCGGCATCGGCATCGATGCCAAGCATCTGCCGCGCCTCACCGAACGGTTCTACCGTGTCGATTCCAGCCGTAACTCCAACACCGGCGGCACCGGCCTCGGCCTGGCCATCGTCAAGCATGTGCTGCTGCGCCATCGCGCGCGGCTGGAGATCAGCAGCGTGCTGGGGCATGGCAGTACGTTCACCTGCCATTTTCCGCCGACTCAGGTGGCGCGCTCGCGAGCCCTCAGCCCCGACGAATAAACCCAATACTGTGGGAGGGGGCTTGCCCCCGATATAGGTGGCAGGGTGTCATGCAGCACATTCATATCTGACCCGCCGCCATCGGGGGCAAGCCACCTCCCACAGTGGATCGGTGTTGTCTTAGAGAGTGCATTCCATACCCCACCTGGCAGCAACCACTAGGCAAGCGCCCCGTCAGCCGCTACATTGG
Organism: Pseudomonas sp. MPR-R2A5; assembly: GCF_058793055.1. Classification (NCBI taxonomy): domain Bacteria; kingdom Pseudomonadati; phylum Pseudomonadota; class Gammaproteobacteria; order Pseudomonadales; family Pseudomonadaceae; genus Pseudomonas; species Pseudomonas sp. MPR-R2A5. The sequence continues at coordinate 134,783 of NZ_JBXAFK010000006.1, read as the reverse complement.
CCCACTTGTGTCTGCCTTTCAGGCCCTCCTGTCACCCCTAATTGAACACACGGAACCCGCAAAACCCCATCATGGACCCTTCCCCTGGTATCACCCTCGCCACACTCTTCGCCGACTTCGGCATGATTCTTTTTGCACTGGTCCTGGTACTGCTCAACGGATTTTTCGTTGCAGCGGAGTTCGCCATGGTCAAATTGCGCTCCACCCGGGTCGAGGCCATCGCCCATACCAACGGCTGGCGCGGACAGATCCTGCGCACCGTGCACAGCCAGCTCGACGCCTACCTGTCGGCCTGCCAGCTGGGTATCACCCTCGCCTCCCTGGGCCTGGGCTGGGTCGGTGAGCCGGCCTTTGCGCATATCCTCGAACCGCTGCTGGGCGCCGTGGGCGTCGAATCGCCGGAAGTGATCAAGGGTGTGTCGTTCTTTGCCGCGTTCTTTGTGATTTCCTACCTGCACATCGTGGTCGGTGAACTGGCGCCCAAGTCCTGGGCGATCCGCAAACCCGAGTTGCTGTCGCTATGGACCGCCGTGCCGCTGTACCTGTTCTACTGGGCCATGTACCCGGCGATCTACCTGCTCAACGCCAGCGCCAACGCCATCCTGCGCATCGCCGGCCAAGGCGAACCCGGCCCGCACCACGAGCACCATTACAGCCGCGAAGAACTCAAGCTGATCCTGCACTCCAGCCGTGGCCAGGACCCCAGCGACCAAGGCATGCGCGTGCTGGCGTCGGCCGTGGAAATGGGCGAGCTGGAAGTGGTGGACTGGGCCAACTCCCGGGAAGACCTGGTGACCCTGGACTTCAACGCCCCGCTCAAGGAAATCCTCGCGCTGTTCCGTCGCCACAAATTCAGCCGTTACCCCGTGTATGACGCGGTGCGCAACGAGTTTGTCGGCCTTTTGCACATCAAGGACCTGCTGCTGGAACTGGCGGCCCTGGACCACCTCCCCGAGTCGTTCAACCTGGCCGAGCTGACCCGCCCGCTGGAACGTGTGTCGCGGCACATGCCGTTGTCACAGTTGCTGGAGCAGTTCCGCAAGGGCGGCGCGCATTTCGCCCTGGTGGAAGAAGCCGACGGCAAGGTCATCGGCTACCTGACCATGGAAGACGTGCTGGAAGTGCTGGTAGGCGATATTCAGGACGAACACCGCAAGGCCGAGCGCGGTATCCTCGCCTATCAGCCGGGCAAGCTGCTGGTACGGGGCGATACGCCGCTGTTCAAGGTGGAACGCCTGCTGGGCGTCGACCTGGACCACATCGAGGCTGAAACCTTGGCCGGGCTGGTCTACGACACCCTCAAGCGGGTGCCTGAAGAGGAAGAAGTGCTGGAGGTTGAGGGCTTGCGGATCATCATCAAGAAGATGAAAGGACCGAAGATCGTGCTGGCCAAGGTGTTACTGCTCGACTAACCGCAGGCGCGGGCTTGCCCGCTCCTGCCGTCAATTGCCCAATGCAAAATTGGGCAATGCGCCGACGGGCTGGTTGAATTCATACGGGATCGACACCAGTCCCGCCTCGGTGGGCCGCTGCACCACGAAGTGCAGATGCGGCCCGCTGCTGTTGCCGGTATTGCCCGATAACGCCAGCGGGCTCCCCACTGCCACGCGTTGCCCTACCCTCACACTGACCGACCCTCGCTTGAGATGCAGGTACACGCCCTCGGTGCCATCGTCGTGCCGCACCCGCACAAAATTCCCCGACGCATCATTGCCCCGCCCGGCCTGCTCGTTCTCGGTCTTCACCACCACACCGCTGCGGGCGGCAATAATCGGCGTGCCTTCAGGCATGGCAATGTCCATGGCGTAGCGGCTCTTGGCGTCGGTGTGGCTGAAACTGCCGTTGGGGCCCTGGGTCAGGCGGAAAGGACCGCCGCGCCAAGGCAAGGGGTAGCGGTAAGCTTGTTGTGGACGATCGGGCCTGGGCACGACAAGCATCGGTCGCTCAACCTTGCGCTCCCGGATCACGAACGCCTGGGCGCCAGGCGTATACCGGTCGCTGAAAAACACCAGGCCATTGGCATCGACGGATTTGTAGAGGGTCATGGCCTGGGTCGACAGGGCGACCGTTGCAAGCCCGCAGCACAGCAAAAAGCGCATGAGCATGGTGTGAACCTGCCGGGATGACTGAGCGGCAGGTTAGCAACGGATCATGACAACTTTGTACGCCACAATGGAGATCCAATGTGGGAGGGGGCTTGCCCCCGATAGCAGTCCTTCAGCCAAGTATTCGTTAGCTGACACACCGCTATCGGGGGCAAGCCCCCTCCCACATTTTTCAGTGGTTTCGAGGATCAGGCGCCCGGCACAAAATGCTTCTGCGCCGTGCCGCGCGCGATCAGGCGCGAGATGTAGTCAAGCTTCTGCGCATCCTGGTCGATGAACCGGAAGGTCAGTTGCAGCCAGTCGCTGTCGGGCTTGGGCTCGAACGCCACAATGGCGTGCAGGTAGCCGTTGAGGCGCGCGACTTCGGCGTTGTCGCCCTGCTCAAGGTCGAGTACCGCACTTTCCAGTACCTGGGGCAGGACCTCACCGCGACGCACCACCAGCAGCGCCTCCTTGATGCTCAGCGCCTTGATCACACACTGCTGGGTGCCGCTGGACAGGCGCAATTGGCCCTGGCCACGACCACCTGCCGGTGCCCCTGCCGCTGGCGCCGCTTGCACGGGTGGGCTGTTGAGCAAGCCGCGGCTGGGTGCCACGGCCGCGACCGGAGCGGCCTTGACCGCTTCAGGTTTGCCGCCGGTCAGGGCGCTCAGCGAGTCGTTGCCGAAAGCCGAGTTCATCTTGGTCGGTGCGCTGGCGACTAAGGCGTCGAGACGGCCGATTTTGTGCAGGGCCTGCTTGACCTTGTTCAGCAACTGCTCGTTGGTGAACGGCTTGCTGACGTAGCCGGATACACCGGCCTGGATCGCCTGGACCACGTTTTCCTTGTCGCCACGGCTGGTCACCATCACGAATGGCATGGCCTTGAGGTGCGCCTGTTCGCGGCACCAGGTCAATAGCTCAAGCCCGGACATCTCCGGCATTTCCCAGTCGCACAGCACCAGATCGAAGGTTTCGCGCATCAGGATGGCCTGGGCCTTTTTACCGTTCACCGCATCTTCGATCTTGATGCCCGGGAAGTAGTTGCGCAGGCACTTCTTCACCAGGTCGCGAATAAACGAGGCGTCATCCACCACCAATACACTGACTTTACTCATCGACCCTTTATCCTATAAAAACCGCGGCACGCAGAACGCCTGACTAATGGCATTTTGCCAAAACTCTATCGTCACGTTCGGACTTTCTTTCGTCCGATCCGTAAAAAATTCAGCTGCCACGAACAAAAACGCCCGACCAAAGGCCGGGCGTTAATTTCTCGGGCAACCTTACTTATCGTCAGATTCGCCAGGAACATTAGGGATTTGATCGACTGAACCTTCAACTTCCGCTTTCATGCGCTTGAGGCCCATGTGCCGTACGTCGGTGCCGCGTACCAGATAGATCACCAGTTCCGAGATATTGCGCGCGTGGTCGCCGATCCGCTCCAGGGAGCGCAGCACCCAGATAATGCTCAAGACCCTTGAGATAGAGCGCGGGTCTTCCATCATGTAGGTCGCCAGCTCACGCAACGCCGTCTTGTACTCACGGTCGATGATCTTGTCGTACTGGGCCACCGACAATGCCAGCTCGGCATCGAAGCGGGCGAATGCGTCAAGCGCGTCGCGCACCATGTTGCGCACCTGGTCGCCGATATGGCGCACTTCCACGTAGCCGCGCGGGGCTTCGCCTTCTTCACACAGCTGGATGGCGCGACGGGCAATCTTGGTGGCTTCGTCGCCGATGCGCTCGAGATCGATCACCGACTTGGAAATGCTGATGATCAAACGCAAGTCGGACGCCGCCGGCTGGCGACGGGCAAGAATGCGCAGGCATTCTTCGTCGATGTTGCGTTCCATCTGGTTGATCTGGTCATCGATCTCACGCACTTGCTGGGCCAGGCCCGAGTCGGCCTCGATCAGCGCGGTGACCGCATCGTTGACTTGCTTCTCCACCAGCCCGCCCATCGCCAGGAGGTGGCTGCGCACTTCCTCAAGCTCGGCATTGAACTGCGCGGAGATGTGATGGGTAAGGCCTTCTTTGCTAATCATGTTGGCGTCCTTGGAGCGTCCGGTAAGGTGCGGAGAACCGCAGCGTCAGTGCAATGTGAACCACGGCTTCCTAGCCGTAGCGACCGGTGATGTAGTCTTCGGTCTGTTTTTTTGCCGGATTGGTGAACAGGGTATCGGTATCGCCGAACTCCACCAGCTTGCCCATGTACATGAACGCGGTGTAGTCGGAAACCCGCGCCGCCTGTTGCATGTTGTGGGTCACGATGACGATGGTGAACTTGGACTTGAGCTCGTAGATCAGTTCTTCCACTTTCAGCGTCGAGATCGGGTCGAGTGCCGAGCACGGTTCGTCGAGCAGCAGCACTTCCGGCTCCACGGCGATGGTGCGCGCAATCACCAGACGTTGCTGCTGGCCGCCGGACAGGCCCAGCGCTGACTCATGCAGGCGGTCCTTGACCTCATCCCACAGCGCCGCGCCCTTGAGTGCCCACTCCACGGCCTCATCAAGGATACGTTTCTTGTTGATGCCTTGGATGCGCAGGCCGTAGACCACATTTTCGTAGATGGTCTTGGGGAACGGGTTGGGCTTCTGGAACACCATGCCCACGCGACGACGCAACTCGGCCACGTCTTCGCCCTTGCGGTAGATGTTGGTGCCGTAGAGGTTGATCGCACCGTCCACGCGGCAACCGTCCACCAGGTCGTTCATGCGGTTGAACGTGCGCAGCAGGGTGGACTTGCCGCAGCCCGAGGGGCCGATAAAGGCAGTCACGCGCTGCTTGGGGATGTTCATGCTGACGTCGAACAACGCCTGCTTTTCACCGTAGTACAGGCTCAGGCCGGGCACTTCGATGGCCACGGTCTCCTGGGCCAGGCTCAGGCTCTGCTTGTCACGCCCCAGGGCAGACATGTTGATGCCGTGGGATTGGGTTTCGTGTTGCATGGGATGCTCCCTGTGCTACCAATTCGTTTCAGTGAGCCGCGGCGATTGGGCCTGCGGTTACATCATTCTTCTGTAGGAGCGAGCTTGCTCGCGAAGGTCGTTAACAAAACGCGCGGGAGCCAGAATGAACGCGGCGCCCTTGCGTTTCTCGCGAGCAAGCTCGCTCCTACAGGGTTATCAGCTATCCAACGCTTTGTATTTTTCGCGCAGGTGGTTGCGAATCCACACCGCCGACAGGTTCAACGTAGCGATCACCAGCACCAGCAACAACGCGGTGGCGTACACCAGCGGCCGTGCGGCCTCGACGTTGGGGCTCTGGAAGCCGACGTCATAAATATGGAAGCCCAGGTGCATGATCTTCTGGTCCAGGTGCAGGTACGGGTAGTTGCCATCCAGCGGCAGCGACGGCGCCAGCTTGACCACACCCACCAGCATCAGCGGCGCCACTTCACCGGCGGCGCGCGCCACGGCGAGGATCATGCCGGTCATCATCGCCGGGCTGGCCATCGGCAGCACGATCTTCCACAACGTTTCCGCCTTGGTCGCGCCCAGTGCCAGGGACCCCTCACGCACGGTGCGAGGAATCCGCGCCAAGCCTTCTTCGGTGGCCACGATCACCACCGGCACCGCCAGCAGCGCCAGGGTCAACGAGGCCCAGAGCAGGCCTGGGGTGCCGAAGGTCGGGGCCGGCAGGGCTTCGGCGAAAAACAAACGGTCGACCGAGCCACCCAATACATACACGAAGAACCCCAGGCCGAACACGCCGTAGACGATGGCCGGTACACCCGCCAGGTTGTTCACGGCGATGCGGATAATCCGCGTCAGGGTGTTCTGCTTGGCATATTCACGCAGATACACCGCCGCCAACACGCCGAACGGGGTCACGATCATCGCCATGATCAGGGTCATCATCACGGTGCCGAAGATGGCCGGGAAGATCCCGCCTTCGGTGTTGGCTTCCCGTGGGTCGTCGCTGAGGAACTCCCAGACCTTGCTGAAGTAGAAGCCGATCTTGGTCATCGTGCCCATGGCGTTCGGCTGGTAGGCGTGTACCACTTTGCCGATGCCGATTTCCACTTCCTTGCCGTTCGCATCGCGGGCGGTCAAGGCGTCGCGGTTGAACTGGGCGTGCAGGTCGGCCAGGCGCGCTTCGATGTCCTGGTAGCGGGCGTTCAGCTCGGCGCGGTCGGCATCCATGTCGGCCTGGGCGGCGGCGTCGAGCTTGCCTTCCAGTTCCAGCTTGCGACCGTGCAGGCGAATACGTTCGAGGCCGGCGTTGATCGCGCCGATGTCGGACTTCTCCAGGGTCTTGAGTTGAGCCGCCAGCTTGTTCACGCGGTCGACGCGGGCTTGCAGTTCCGGCCACGCGGCCTCGCCTTCAGCGATGACCTTGCCATCCTGCTTGACGTTGACCAGGGTGCCGTAGAAGTTGCCCCACTCGCGACGCTCGATAGTCATCAGGTTCTTCGGCGTGCTCTGGTCCTTCAACCACTCGCCGACGATCCAGGTGAAGTCGTTGCCGTTCAGGTCACGGTTGCCGACCTTGATCAGCTCGCGGGTCATGAATTCAGGGCCCGCATCGGGCACCGGCAGGCCAGCGCTTTTCAGGCGCTCGCGCGGCACTTCTTCTTTCTGCACCACTTCGCCGATGACGATATGGTTTTCCTGGCCCGGCACGTTGTAGTTGGCCTGGATCAGGTCAGCCGGCCAGAAGTGGCCCAGGCCACGCACGGCTATCACCGCCAGCAAACCAATGGTCATGATGACCGCGATGGACACCGCGCCACCGCTGATCCAGACGCCGGGAGCGCCGCTCTTGAACCATCCATTCAGGGAGTTCTGTTTCACAGACTTCTACCTTTCTTAAAGCGACGAGTATTTCTTGCGCAGACGCTGACGGATCAGCTCGGCGAGGGTGTTCATGATGAAGGTGAACAGCAGCAGCACCAGTGCCGAGAGGAACAGTACGCGGTAGTGACTGCCGCCCACTTCCGACTCGGGCATCTCCACGGCGACGTTGGCCGCCAGGGTGCGCAGGCCTTCGAACAGGTTCATCTCCATCACCGGCGTGTTACCGGTGGCCATCAGCACGATCATGGTCTCGCCCACGGCGCGGCCCATGCCGATCATCAGCGCCGAGAAAATCCCCGGGCTGGCGGTCAGGATGACGACGCGGGTCATGGTCTGCCACGGCGTGGCGCCCAGGGCCAGGGAGCCCAGGGTCAGGCCGCGCGGCACGCTGAACACGGCGTCTTCGGCGATGGAGTAGATGTTCGGGATCACTGCAAACCCCATGGCCAGGCCAACCACCAGGGCGTTGCGCTGGTCGTAGGTGATGCCGAGGTCATGGGAGATCCACATGCGCATGTCGCCGCCGAAGAACCAGGTTTCCAGGTACGGGCTCATGTACAGCGAGAGCCAGCCCACCAACAGGATCACCGGGATCAGGATCGCGCTTTCCCAGCCATCGGGTACCCGCAGGCGGATAGACTCAGGCAGGCGGCTGAAGATAAAACCGGCCACCAGGATGCCAATCGGCACCAGCATCAGCAGACTGAAAATCCCCGGTAGATGCCCTTCGACATACGGCGCCAGGAACAGGCCGGCGAAGAAGCCGAGGATCACCGTCGGCATCGCTTCCATCAGTTCGATCACCGGCTTGACCTTGCGGCGCAGGCTCGGGGCCATGAAGTAAGCGGTATAGATCGCGGCGGCAATGGCCAATGGCGCGGCCAGCAGCATGGCGTAGAACGCGGCCTTCAAGGTACCGAAGGTCAGCGGGGCCAAGCTCATCTTGGGTTCGAAATCAGTGTTGGCGGCGGTCGATTGCCAGACGTATTTAGGCTCGTCGTAGTTTTCGTACCAGACCTTGCTCCACAACGCGCTCCAGGACACTTCCGGGTGCGGGTTGTCCAGCAGCAGCGGTTGCAGCTTGCCGCCGGCTTCGACGATCACACGGTTGGCGCGAGGCGACAGGCCGAACACGCCCTGGCCGTCGACCACCGGATCCACCAGCAGGGTGCGGTGGGCGGTGCTGTGGAACACGCCGAACTTGCCGGAAGCATCGAGGGCGGTGAAGCCTTTGCGACGCTCTTCGGCGGTGATTTCCACGATGGGCGCGGTGCCCATCTGGAAGGTGCGGATCTGCTTCAGGCGCTGCTCGCCATCCGGGTCGCGGGCCATGAACCACTGGGCCAGGCCACCCTTGGAGTTGCCGATAATCAGCGAGATACCGCCCACCAGTTGAGTGCTGGCGGTGATTTCAGCGTTGGCGTCTTCCAGCAACTTGTAGCGACCATTGAGGCTCTTGTCGCGCAGGCTGAACACATCGGCCAGGGCGCGACCGTTAATCACATACAGCCACTGCTGGCGCGGGTCGATGAAGATCGCCTTCACCGGCTCAGTCATCTGCGGCAGCTCGATACGCTTCTGCTCGCTGGTGACGTCGCCGGTCATCATGTTTTCTTCACGGCTCAGGGTCAGCACGTTCAAGTGCGAACCCGCCGAGCCGGCAACCACCAGCGACGAGTCGGTGGCGTTGAGGGCGACGTGCTCCAACGGGCGGCCGGCATCGTCGAGCACGATGGGCGTTTCACCGTAGGGGTATTCAATCGCAGGCGTGATGGTTTTCTTGCCGTCCGGGTACGACACCTTATAGGTGTGGCGGAACACCAGGGACTGGCCATTGGAAAAGCCGAGGATCACCAGCGGGCTGCCCGGCTGGTCTTCACCGATGGACGCTACGCTCGCACCCGCCGGCAGCGGCAGATCGAAACGCTTGAGTTCGGCACCGGTGGCGACATCAAAGAACAGTGCCTGGCCCTTGTCGGAAACCCGCATGGCCACCTGGTTCTGTTCCTCCAGGGAAATCATCAACGGCTTGCCGGCGTCCTGGATCCAGGCCGGGGTCAGCGCGTCTTCCTTGGTCAGGGAAGCACCTTGGAACAGTGGCGCAACCACATAGGCAAGAAAGAAGAAAATCAGGGTAATGGCGCCGAGGACGGCGAGGCCGCCAATCAGTACGTACCAACGGGTCAGGCGATCCTTGAGCGCGCGGATGCGGCGCTTGCGTTGCAGCTCAGGCGTATTGAAATCAATGCGCTTGGGGGGAGAAGTTGTCGTCATGGTGGAATTGGCCAGATCATTCATGCGCACACCCTAGCGATCCTGTATGACAGAAAGATGACAATGCAGTGACGCAAGAAATCCGCCGCGAAGCAGGGCTGGCAGCGGATTGAAAATTAGTGATGCGGGAACCGGCGTACCGGTTCCCGCAGAGGCAATCAGTTGCCTTCTTTCAGACCCAGGTCAGCCAGGGCCTTGGCGGCAACTTTGGCTGGCAGCGGGATGTAGCCGTCTTTCACTACAACTTCCTGGCCCTGTTTGGACAGAACCAGTTTCACGAACTCAGCTTCCAGCGGGGCCAGAGGCTTGTTCGGGGCTTTGTTGACGTACACGTAGAGGAAGCGCGACAGCGGGTATTTGCCGTTCAGGGCGTTTTCTTCGCTGTCTTCGATGAAGTCAGTGCTGCCTTTCTTGGCCAGGGCCACGGTTTTCACGCTGGCGGTCTTGTAGCCGATACCCGAGTAACCGATGCCGTTCAGCGAGGAGCTGATCGACTGCACGACCGAAGCCGAGCCAGGTTGTTCGTTCACGTTAGGCTTGTAGTCGCCTTTGCACAGGGCTTCTTCCTTGAAGTAGCCGTAGGTGCCGGACACCGAGTTACGACCGAACAGTTGCACTGGTTTGTTGGCCAGGTCGCCGGTCACACCCAGGTCGCCCCAGGTTTTCACGTCGGCTTTGCCACCGCACAGGCGAGTCGAGGAGAAGATCGCGTCAACTTGCTCCATGGTCAGGTGCTGGATCGGGTTGTCCTTGTGCACGAACACCGCCAGGGCGTCCACGGCAACCGGGATAGCGGTTGGCTTGTAGCCGTACTTCTGCTCGAAGGCCGCCAGTTCGGTGTCCTTCATCTTGCGGCTCATCGGGCCCAGGTTGGAAGTGCCTTCAGTCAGCGCAGGAGGCGCGGTGGCAGAACCAGCTGCTTGAATCTGGATGTTGACGTTCGGGTATTCCTTTTTGTAACCCTCAGCCCACAGGGTCATCAGGTTGGCCAGGGTATCGGAACCGACGCTGGACAAGTTGCCCGACACACCAGTGGTCTTCACATAAGCCGGAATTGCCGGGTCAACACCAGCGGCCACCGCGTTGGCGGTCGCAACGCCAGCAGCGACAAAAGTCATTGCCGCCATCAAACGTTTCAGTTTCATGCCTTGCTCCTAGCAGATAGGGATAATTGGATCGGGGCCAAGTATCGAGAGGCCGTGTGAACACTCTATGTCTGTAATGTGACAATTAGATGAAAGGCCATCATCGATGATGAAACGCAGCAACGCGGGGAAAAGTTCGGAAACACAGGGGTTATGCGAGGGTTGAGGCGGGCGTAACGGTTATTCGGAAACACTCTGACATTATTGATGAGGCAAACATCACCTGTGGCGAACGCGCCCGCCACAGGTGATCAGTCGGCCGTCAGCGCCCGCGCTTCCACAGGTACCCACCCACCACCATCCCCATCACACACAGGACGGCAACGTAGTAAGCCGGGCCCATCGGGCTTTCCTTCATCAGCAACGACACGGCCAACGGCGTCAGCCCACCGAACACCGCGTAGGCCACGTTGTAGGAGAATGACAAACCACTGAAGCGCACCACGGGCGGGAAGGCTTTGACCATCACGTAAGGCACCACGCCAATGGTGCCGACGAACAGACCGGTCAGGGCGTACAGCGGGAACAACCAGTCGGGGTGGTCCAGCAAGCTGTGGTAAAGCGTCCACGACGTCGCCAGCAACAGCGCGCAACCGGCAACCAGTACGCGCCCGGCACCGAAACGGTCGGCCAGGGCACCGGAGGCAATGCAGCCCAGGCTCAGGGTCACGATGGCCAGGCTGTTGGCTTGCAGCGCAATGGTCGGAGTGAAGTGGTAGATGGTCTGCAGCACGGTCGGAGTCATCAGGATGACCACCACGACGCCGGCCGACAACAGCCAGGTCAACAACATCGACAGCACGATGGCGCCACGATGGTCACGCAGTACGGCGCGCAATGGCAGCTCGGCGGCCAGGGTCTTGCGCTGCTGCATCTCGGCAAAGATCGGGGTTTCGTGCAGCCAGCGGCGCAGGTACACCGACAGCAGGCCAAATACACCGCCCAGCAAGAACGGAATCCGCCAGGCGTAATCCGAGACCTGCTCGGGGCTATAAATAGTGTTGATGGCGGTGGCCACCAGCGAGCCCAGCAGGATGCCGGCGGTGAGGCCGCTGGTCAGGGTACCGCAGGCGTAGCCGATGTGACGCGGCGGAACGTGTTCGGAGACGAACACCCAAGCACCCGGCACTTCGCCGCCAATGGCCGCACCCTGGATCACGCGCATCAGCAGCAACAGGATCGGCGCCCACAGGCCGATCTGCGCGTAGGTCGGCAGCAGGCCCATGATCAGGGTCGGCACGGCCATCATGAAGATGCTGAGGGTGAACATTTTCTTGCGGCCCAGCAGGTCACCGAAGTGCGCCATGATGATGCCGCCCAATGGGCGTGCCAGGTAACCGGCGGCGAAAATGCCGAAGGTCTGCATCATGCGCAGCCATTCGGGCATGTCGGCGGGGAAGAACAGTTTTCCGACCACCGTGGCGAAAAACACGAAGATGATGAAGTCGTAGAACTCCAGCGCCCCGCCCAAGGCAGACAGCGACAGGGTTTTGTAGTCGTTGCGGGTCAGCGGGCGCGACGGTTGCGCACTGCTTGCGGGCACGGAGGACATGGCAAAGCTTCTCTTATAGTAATCAGCGTAATAAGGACGACATGCCCGCGACTGGCGGCGGGTCTGGCAAGATAGCAAATCGTTGGAAAAAGCACAGCGCCGAACGGTTAACTGTGCAGATGGACGAAATAATCCCGTCGCGGGACACCCGTTAAGCTGGATAGAAGAACAGTTGCCCGAAAAAGCCCCATTACAGCGTCTATTTACCGACCAAATGAGCGCCGGGAGGTCGTCGTGGCGTCAGGGTCTCGATATACTCGGCCCTTGCATGCGCAAGACCCGCATCCTTGACGGGCTGCTGTGCCAAAACGCCGTTGGGTGCCGCCCAGCCGGTTTGGCAGAGTTTCCCTTTAGTACGCCTTACGAGAAACGTATCGAACGGAGTATGTTTGTGCTGAAACGTTTTTCCACCAGTCGGCTATCCACTTTGCACCATCTATAAAAAGCTTCACGGGTCAGAGGCACCCCCGGCATGATCGAACTCGAACAAGAAGATCCTATCCCGCAAGGCGATCTCGCCCTGCAAATCACCGCGCTTCCGCGTGAAACCAACGGTTTCGGCGATATCTTCGGCGGCTGGCTGGTCTCGCAAATGGACCTGGCCGGCACCGCGATGGCAAGTAAAGTCGCCGGCGGTCGTGTCGCCACCGTGGCCATTGATCGCATGGCGTTCCTGGTGCCGGTCGCCGTGGGCGCGCAATTGTCCTTCTATACCCAGGCCCTGGAAATCGGCCGCAGCTCGATCCAGATGATGGTCGAAGTGTGGAGCGATGACCCGCTGTCCAGCGAATGGCGCAAGGTGACCGAGGCGGTATTCGTGTTCGTTGCCATCGATGGCAGTGGCCGCACACGTTCGGTGCCGTCGCGCGCGCGTTAAACCTCGCCGGGTTTTGACGGTCAATTGCCCCATTGCCTGCCATTGAGAGTGCTTTTGTATGCCTACGCCCCACGTTGAAACCGTGAAAGTCGACGAGCTGGACTGCTGGCGCATCCGCCACAACGGTGCGCAACTGATGGTGGCCCAGCAGGGCGCGCACATCATCAGTTACCAACGCGCAGGCGAGCAGCCGCTGATCTGGCCGAACAAGGCCGCCGTGTTCAAGACAGGCAAAGGCATTCGCACGGGTGTGCCGGTGTGCTGGCCGTGGTTTGGCGTGTTCGATCGCAACCCTCAAAGCGTCAAGGCGATGCGCCAGAGTGATACCCCGGCCGGCGCCCACGGTTTTGTGCGCACCGCCCTATGGGCGTTGGCCGGGACCGCACTTGAAGGCACAGGGTTGCGCGTCGACCTGGTGCTGCCAGTGCCCACAGGCGGCTTCCCCGGCTGGCCCCATCAGGTCGACCTGAAGCTAAGCCTGCTGTTGGACGACCAACTGCATATCCGCCTGACCAGCCATAACCGTGGCGACCACACTGTCACGCTCAGCCAGGCGCTGCACACCTACTTCGCCGTCAGCGACGTACGCAACGTGCAGGTCGAAGGCCTGGACGGCTCGGCGTACATCGATACCGCCGATGGCTGGAGCGAGAAGACGCAAACCGGCCTGCTGCACTTCAGCGCCGAGACCGACCGCATCTACCTCGATACACCCGCGCAACTGAACATCGTCGATAACGACTGGCAGCGCCGCATCCAGCTCACCAGCCAAGGCTCGAAATCCACCGTGATCTGGAACCCCTGGACCGAACGCGCCAAGGCTTTCGACGACATGGCCGACGATGGCTGGCAGGGCATGCTGTGCATCGAGACGGCGAATGTGCTGGATGATGTGGTGGCGTTGGCGCCGGGTGAAAGCCACACGCTGGGCGTGAGCATCACCAGTATCACTTTGTAAACCCAATCAAAATGTGGGAGGGGGCTTGCTCCCGATTGCAGGGGGTCAGTCACTGTCTCTGGTGACTTCATCACCGCTATCGGGGGCAAGCCCCCTCCCACATTGATTTGCAGTGTGGTTTAGAGATCCGACTCCTTCACCACCCGCACCTTGCCCGCATCCAGCGCATACGCCGCATCCGCCAGGTCGTTATTCACCTTCTCCACCTTCAACGTGCCCGTGACCCACAGCGGCGTGTAGATATCATCCAACTTCAAGCCCTTGGGATAGCGCACCAGCACCAACTGGTTAGGTGGCGGTGGCGGCACGTGGATACACGCGCCTGGGTAGGGCACCAGGAAGAACAGCGTACTGCGGCCCTTGGCATCGGTTTCCAACGGGACCGGGTAGCCGCCGATGCGGATGTTCTTGCCGTTCATGGCGGCCACGGTCTTGGTGGAATACATCACCGCCGGCAAGCCTTTGCTCTGCTTCAAGCCACCTTTATCGGTGAAGGTGCCTTGGGCTTCGGGGGAGTTGTGGTCGATCTCGGGCATGGCCTCGAGGGCCTTCTGGTCCGACAGCGGCATCAGGTCGAGCCAGTCGGTTTCCGGCAGTTCGCCGGCGTGTGCCAGGCCAGAGCCCAGCAAGAGAAGAGTCAACAGAAAACGGCGCATGGAAAGGCTCGGCAAGTAACAAGTGCCGAGCATTCTAGCCCTCTGCGCCTGCGCAGCGCAGAGGACTTTGTCGGCTGATCAGTTCTTTTTGATCAGGCCGTAGATCACCAGCAGGATGATTGCGCCGACGAGTGCGCCGATAAAGCCCGCACCTTGGCCCGCCTGGTAGATACCCAGTGCCTGACCACCGTAGGTCGCGGCCAGGGAACCGGCGATACCCAACAGGATGGTCATGATCCAACCCATGCTGTCGTCGCCGGGCTTGAGGAAACGCGCCAGCAGGCCGACGATCAAGCCGATAAAGATGGTTCCGATGATACCCATGGCATTTCCCTCTGAATGAAGTGAGCTATGCCAAAGCCTGGACAGGCTTTGGCATCCTGCAATCAGAGGACGGCGATAGCCGAATGGTTCCCGCCACCCCCTGGGTTTATTGCTCGGCGATCAGCGCTTCGACCTTGAGGATCTGCGCTTGCAGCGTTGCGCGATCCTTGCAGCGCAGGTTGGCGTGACCGACCTTGCGCCCGGCCTTGAAGGCCTTGCCGTAGTGATGCAGGTGGCAGTCATCGATGGCAATGACGCGCTCGACCGACGGTACGACGCCGATAAAGTTGAGCATCGCGCTCTCGCCCACCTTGGCCGTGGAACCCAGGGGCAAGCCTGCGATAGCACGCAGGTGGTTTTCAAACTGGCTGCACTCGGCGCCTTCGGTGGTCCAGTGCCCGGAGTTGTGTACACGCGGGGCGATTTCGTTGGCCTTGAGGCCACCGTCGACTTCAAAGAACTCGAACGCCATCACACCGACATAATCCAGCTGCTTGAGCACGCGGCTGGAATAGTCTTCGGCCAGGGCCTGCAACGGGTGATCGGTGCTGGCCACGGACAGTTTGAGGATGCCGCTGTCGTGAGTGTTGTGCACCAGCGGATAAAAGCGGGTTTCGCCATCACGGGCGCGCACGGCGATCAACGACACTTCACCGGTGAAGGGTACGAAGCCTTCCAGCAGGCAAGCCACGCTGCCCAGCTCGGCGAAGGTGCCGACCACATCCGCTGGGGTGCGCAGGACCTTCTGGCCCTTACCGTCGTAACCCAGGGTGCGGGTTTTCAGCACAGCCGGCAGGCCGATACTGGCAACGGCGGCGTCCAGGTCCGCCTGGGACTGGATATCGGCGAAGGCCGGGGTTGGAATGCCCAGGTCCTTGAACATGCTCTTCTCGAACCAGCGGTCGCGAGCGATACGCAAGGCTTCGGCGCTCGGGTATACCGGCACGAACTGCGACAGGAACGCCACGGTTTCAGGCGGGACACTTTCGAACTCGAAGGTCACCAGGTCAACTTCGTCCGCCAGCTGGCGCAGGTGATCCGGGTCGCTGTAGTCAGCGCGCAGGTGTTCACCGAGGGCCGCCGCGCAGGCGTCCGGCGCCGGGTCCAGGAAAGCAAAGTTCATCCCCAGCGGGGTTCCCGCCAAGGCCAGCATGCGGCCCAGTTGGCCGCCACCGATTACACCGATTTTCATCGTCAACAACCTCAGGCAATGCGTGGGTCTGGATTGTCCAGCACGCTGTCTGTCTGCTCAGCACGGAATTTTTTCAGCGCAGCGTGGAACTGCGGATGCTTGGCGCCCAGGATGCTGGCAGACAGCAAGGCGGCATTGATCGCGCCGGCCTTGCCGATTGCCAGGGTCGCCACCGGGATGCCGGCCGGCATCTGCACGATGGACAACAGCGAATCCACGCCCGAGAGCATCGATGACTGCACCGGCACGCCGAGCACCGGCAGGTGGGTCTTGGCCGCACACATGCCTGGCAGGTGCGCTGCACCGCCGGCACCGGCGATGATCACCTCAATGCCACGGGATTCTGCTTCATCGGCATACTGGAACAGCAAGTCCGGGGTGCGGTGGGCAGAGACCACTTTCACTTCATACGGAATGCCGAGTTTTTCCAGCATATCGGCGGTGTGGCTAAGGGTGGACCAATCGGACTTGGAGCCCATGATCACGCCAACCAATGCACTCATCGTCGTGCCTCTTCTCTCTGGGCGCCCGCAGGCGCGTCAAAAAACAACAAGCCACGCGGGAAATCCGGCGTGGCTTGTTGTACGAAATTTGGCCGGTTGGACCGGCCGAAGGCCGCGCAGTATACCGTAATAACGCAGATAAACAGCCCCTGGGATGACCATCTGTCTAGCCGTGCAAACCGGCGGCTTTATTGACTTTCAAGTCAGCCAGATCACCACAAAACCCTGTGGGAGGGGCTACACCCCGATAGCAGTGTAGTAGTGACATATTCAGTGCCTGACACACCGTAATCGGGGGCAAGTCGAATCGTCGCACCGCCCCTTCCACATTTGCCCTGCATTCGGCCCGAGATTGGGCTCAGGTGTTCTGCGCCGCCCCACCTTCCAACTTACGCCACAACAACCGCACATTCGCCTTACGCACCAACGCACAGCGATACAGCCGAATTTCCAGCGGCACATGCCATTGCGGCCCGCCGCACACCACCAATTCACCGCGCGCCAGTTCGGCACGCACACTCAATTGCGGCACCCAGGCAATACCCAGGCCTTCCAGGGCCATGCTCTTGAGGCTGTCGGCCATGGCCGTTTCGTAAACCGTGGTAAAACGCAGGGCGCGTTGACGTAACAGCAAATGCACCGAACGGCCGAGGAACGCGCCAGCACTGTAGGCCAGCAACGGCACGCTGCCCTCGCCTTCCAGGTCGAACAGCGGCTTGCCCTCGGCGTCGGCCGCGCACACCGGGAGCATTTCGGTGTTGCCCAGGTGCAGCGACGGGAAGATCTCGGCGTCCATCTGCATCGCCGCATCCGGGTCATAGAACGCCAGCATCAGGTCGCAACCGCCTTCGCGCAGGGCGTGTACGGCGTCGCCGACGTTGGTGGCCACCAGCCGCGTGGCGATGTTCAGACCTTCATTGCGCAGTTGTGCGATCCAGCGCGGGAAGAAGCCCAATGCCAGGGAGTGGGCAGCGGCCACTTGCATGACCTCACCCTGCCCGCCTTCCAGGTGATGCAAATGGCGCAGCACTTCACCGAGTTGTTCGACCACGGTGCGCGCGGTGACCAGGAACAGTTGCCCGGCCGCCGTCAGCTCCACCGGCGTGCGCGAGCGGTTGACCAGGGTCAGGCCCAGTGCGGCCTCAAGGCTGCGAATACGTCGGCTGAACGCTGGCTGGGTGACAAACCGTCGCTCCGCCGCCTGGGAAAAGCTGCGAGTCGCCGCCAAGGCGCTGAAGTCTTCCAGCCATTTGCTCTCAAGGTTCATCACTACCTCCCACGGATACGCACCATTTTGGCACACACGCCCGTCATGATAGCCGGGTCACACCTGCATTATGCCGTTTATGCATAGGCCAGTGTTTAACAGCATTGGCCCAAAATTTCCTACAGGCCTAGCATTCGCAGCGTTCCGGCCTGTTCCGGGTCCATATCGAGATGATTTCCGTCATGTTCTCCGCTGCATCATTCCGCACAGAAAAAGACCTGCTTGGCGTACTCGAAGTACCCGCTCAAGCGTATTACGGCATCCAGACCCTGCGAGCGGTGAATAACTTCCGCCTCTCGGGCGTTCCGATTTCGCATTACCCGAAATTGGTGGTCGGCCTGGCAATGGTCAAGCAAGCTGCCGCTGACGCCAACCGTGAGTTGGGCCAGCTCAGCGAAGCCAAGCACGCCGCTATCAGCGAAGCCTGTGCCCGTCTG
Source organism: Pseudomonas sp. MPR-R2A5 (assembly GCF_058793055.1). Classification (NCBI taxonomy): domain Bacteria; kingdom Pseudomonadati; phylum Pseudomonadota; class Gammaproteobacteria; order Pseudomonadales; family Pseudomonadaceae; genus Pseudomonas; species Pseudomonas sp. MPR-R2A5. Next base: position 116,711 of record NZ_JBXAFK010000006.1, on the reverse strand, counting down.
ATCCGCGGCGATTTCCACGAAGAATTCGTGGTGGACATGATTCAAGGCGGCGCCGGCACTTCAACCAACATGAATGCCAACGAAGTCATCGCCAACATCGCGCTGGAGGCCATGGGCCACCAGAAGGGCGAATACCAGTACCTGCACCCCAACAACGACGTGAACATGGCGCAGTCGACCAACGACGCCTACCCCACCGCGATCCGCCTGGGTCTGCTGTTGGGCCATGACGCGCTGCTGGCCAGCCTCGACAGCCTGATCCAGGCGTTCGCCGCCAAAGGCGTCGAATTCAGCCACGTGCTGAAAATGGGCCGCACCCAACTGCAAGACGCCGTGCCGATGACCCTCGGCCAGGAATTCCGCGCGTTCGCCACCACCCTCGGTGAAGACCTGGCCCGCCTGAAAACCCTGGCGCCAGAGCTGCTGACTGAAGTGAACCTGGGCGGCACCGCCATCGGCACCGGCATCAACGCCGACCCGCGCTACCAGGCCCTGGCCGTACAACGCCTGGCCGTTATCAGCGGCCAGCCCGTGGTCCCGGCTGCCGACCTGATCGAAGCCACCTCCGACATGGGCGCCTTCGTGCTGTTCTCCGGCATGCTCAAGCGTACCGCTGTGAAGCTGTCGAAGATCTGCAACGACCTGCGCCTGCTGTCCAGCGGCCCACGCACCGGTATCAACGAGATCAACCTGCCGGCGCGCCAGCCAGGCAGCTCGATCATGCCCGGCAAGGTCAACCCGGTGATCCCGGAAGCGGTCAACCAAGTGGCGTTCCAAGTCATCGGTAACGACCTGGCCCTGACCATGGCGGCCGAAGGTGGCCAACTGCAGTTGAACGTGATGGAGCCACTGATCGCCTTCAAGATCTTCGACTCCATCCGCCTGCTGCAACGCGCCATGGACATGCTGCGCGAACACTGCATCGTCGGCATCACCGCCAACGAAGCCCGCTGCCGCGAGCTGGTGGAGCACTCCATCGGCCTGGTCACCGCGCTCAACCCGTACATCGGCTATGAAAACGCCACCCGCATCGCGCGTATCGCCCTCGAAAGCGGCCGCGGCGTGCTGGAACTGGTGCGCGAAGAAGGCTTGCTCGACGACGCCATGCTCGACGACATCCTGCGCCCCGAAAACATGATCGCTCCACGTTTGGTCCCGTTGAAGGCCTAAGCGTTTGTTGCACCGCTCACCAGGTTGAGGGACTAGACACCTCTCACCTTTTGAGGGCCTGAAGGCTCGTTCTTCAGGCCCTTTTTTTTGCCTCAAGGTTGTGAAATGACGCCCATAAAAATTCCAACATCGCCCCTACCCGACACCCCTTGGCTGAAACCTTTAATCAGTCCGAGCAGACGGATCACGTTCGCCTAGGTATAGTGCCGCCCCTCTTCGCGCCAGCGGCCGTCGGCAACGAGGCCCGGACACGCGCGAAACCGCATGAATAACAACACCCGCAAAAGGATGGGTCGAACCGTCGCGCACTGCCTGGTGCTATGCGAGGGGTAGGACCGTCCTGCGTTTGCCATTAGAAAAATCAGCGAGGAACACTCCATGCTCGAAGTCATCAACGACTTCCTCTCAGGGAAAGTACTGATCGTGCTCATTGTCGGGCTCGGCGGTTATTTCACGATCCGCTCGCGTTTCGTCCAGTTGCGTCACTTTTTCCACATGTTTTCGGTGTTTCGCGACAGCCTGAAAAACAGCTCCGACCAGCTCAGTTCGTTCCAGGCGCTGATGCTCAGCCTCGCCGGCCGTGTGGGTGCCGGTAACATCGCAGGTGTCGGCATTGCCGTGACCCTGGGTGGCCCGGGCGCCGTGTTCTGGATGTGGGTCACCGCGCTGGTGGGCATGTCTTCGAGCTTTATCGAGTGCTCCCTCGGCCAGCTGTACAAGCGCACTGACGCTGAAGGCACCTACCGTGGCGGCCCGGCCTATTACATCCAGCATGGCCTGCACAAACGCTGGTTGGGTATGGTCATGGCGTTCCTGCTGCTGGTGACCTTCGGCTTTGCGTTCAACGGCCTGCAAGCCCATGCCGTGACCCACTCGCTGAACAACGCCTTTGGCCTGGATACCACCTACACCGGCCTGGCCCTCGCAGTCCTGCTGGGCCTGGTGTTCATCGGCGGGATCAAGCGCATCGCGTCGATCGCCGACCTGCTGGTACCGGTCAAGACCCTGGTGTACATCGCCGTGACCCTGTATGTGATCGTGCTGCAATTCGACCACGTGCCGGCCATGCTCGCGACCATCGTCAAGAGCGCCTTCGGCCTCGACCAAGCCTTCGGTGGCCTGGTGGGCAGCGCGATCATCATGGGCGTGAAGCGCGGCGTGTTCGCCAACGAAGCCGGGCTGGGCAGTGCGCCGAACGTGGCGGCGGTCGCGTCGGTGGAACATCCGATCGCCCAAGGCGTGGTGCAAGCGTTCAGCGTGTTCCTCGACACCTTCGTGATCTGCACCTGCACCGCATTGCTGATCCTGCTCTCCGGCTTCTACACCCCAGGCTTTGAAGGCGACGGCATTGCCCTGACCCAGAACTCCCTGGCGGCTGTAGTGGGTGACTGGGGCCGCATGTTTATCTCGGTGGCCCTGGCGTTGTTCGTGTTCACCTCGATCATGTACAACTACTACCTGGGCGAGAGCAACCTGCGCTTCCTGGTGGGTAACAACCGCAAGGTGCTGATGGGCTACCGCGCGCTGGTGCTGGTGCTGATTTTCTGGGGCTCGATCGAGAACCTGAGCACCGTGTTCGCCTTCGCCGACATCACCATGACCCTGCTGGCGTTCGTCAACCTGTTCGCCCTGGCGTTCCTGTTCAAGATTGCCATGCGCATCCTGAATGACTACGACAACCAGCGCGCGGCAGGCATCAAGACCCCGGTGTTCGACTCCAGCCAGTTCCCTGACCTGGACCTGGACCGCAAGGCCTGGCCGGCCAACCCGGTAAAGCCGCAAGCGGCCCCGGCAGCTGAGCTGAACGCTCAAGTGCAACGCTGAGCCCAGGTAGATAGATGACACGCCGCCCGGCCTTGGGCATGCTCTGGGCCCGGCGGCGTTTTTCGTTCAGGAGAAAACTCATGTCCCCATCCCACAACATCATGGTGCTCTACACCGGTGGCACCATCGGTATGCAGGCCAGCGCCAACGGCCTGGCGCCCGCGTCCGGTTTCGAAGCGCGCATGCGCGAACAACTTGCCAACCAGCCATTGCCCGCCTGGCGCTTTCGGGAAATGTCGCCGCTGATCGACAGCGCCAACATGACCCCCGCCTACTGGCAGCACCTGCGCACCGCCGTGGTCGAGGCGGTGGACGAGGGTTGCGACGCGGTACTGATCCTGCACGGCACCGACACCCTGGCCTACAGCGCGGCCGCCATGAGTTTTCAATTGCTGGGCCTGCCCGCGCCGGTCGTGTTCACCGGTTCCATGCTGCCTGCCGGGGTACCCGACAGCGATGCCTGGGAAAACGTCAGCGGTGCCTTGCAGGCGCTGGGCGAAGGCCTGGCACCGGGTGTGCAACTGTACTTCCACGGTGCGCTGATGGCGCCCACCCGTTGCGCGAAGATCCGCAGCTTTGGTCGCCATCCGTTTGCGGCCTTGCAGCGTAATGGTGGCGTCGCCCAGGCCGAAATGATCCCGGCCGCCCTGCATTACCGCCAACCCAAGGCCATCGCGAATGTGGGCGTGCTGCCATTGGTGCCAGGTATCGCCGCCGGGCAACTGGATGCACTGGTCGACAGCGGCCTTCAGGCGCTGGTGCTGGAATGCTTTGGCAGCGGCACGGGACCGAGTGATAACCCTGCGTTCCTCGCCAGCCTCAAGCGGGCGCAAGACCTGGACGTGGTCGTGGTTGCAATCACCCAATGCCACGAAGGCGGCGTTGAACTGGACGTGTACGAGGCCGGCAGCCGGTTGCGCGGTGCAGGTGTGCTTTCCGGCGGTGGCATGACCCGTGAAGCCGTCTTCGGCAAGCTCCACGCGCTGCTCGGTGCAGGGCTTGCAACGGATGAGGTCCGACACCTGGTGGAGCTTGACCTGTGCGGTGAGCTGGCCTGAGCTGCGCTGTAAACCTGAGTAAAAACACCGGCCCACTACATAGTTAGCCTCATGCCTGCCTTGCGCCTTTCTAGCATGCCGAAGCTGTTCTTTCGGCAGCATTCATGAAACGGCAAGGCAGGACCCCATGAGCCAACTACCTTCTACCGCTCCTCACAGCCCCACTGATTCGCTGATCACTCAGCTCTGCGTAGGCCCCGCCTTCAGGGAAGCCGCCGGCGTGCTGTTGCGCCGATCACTGCAAGAGCTTTACCCGGACCTGCATATCGATCCCGATGTTGCCACGGTCGTCACACCGGTAGCCGAGCTCGTTGACGACGAGATCGTCGTCGGCGCTCCGACGCAACAGCATCTCACCGATATTCTCGCCAACCAGGCGGTCTCGGGCATTCCGACGTTGTTCACTGAGGGCCAGCATTACCTCATTCAGCCAAAAAACACGCATTCCCCCCGCCATCTCCCCGTGCGTATCGCTCAAATAGCGCAGTTGATCAACGTGCTCGCGCCCGTGATGAAAACGGCGTATCAAGAACTTCAAGTGGACTTCTGGAACTCAACCAATGGAACCTCCGGCCCACACTGGCAAGTGCTGTCCAACACATTGCGATCAATCTGGAATGTCACTGCCGTCGAAGACTGGAACGCGCAGGAATGCGCGATGGCCCGCAATCTGTTCATGTCGCCGGAGCACAAGCTCCGTCAAGCCAAGGACCCCTATGCCAGCCGGGCCTACCTGATAGATGTCGACAGGGTGGACGGCGAAACCGTCAAACACCTGGCCATGCTGTCAATGGCCGTGCTGATCGGCAGCCACGCAGGGAAGCCGATGATCCTCATGTACTCACTGCTCAACGGCTACGAAAAGTTCACCTCGCTGGAGCAACTGGGACGCAGCTTACCCAGTCACTTGCCCTCCCCAGCCCCCACGAACATACAGTGGCGACTGTTCGAGCCCGATGGCCACTTTTTTGACCACCAGGCCTGCGCGTTGATTGCCCAGCAGATCGCGTTCATCGGGCAGCTCGACCTTGGGCAACTGCGTCGCGTCGACCCCACCGAGTCCTCACTCAACGTCCCGGCCGCCGCTGAAGAACTGGCCGGTGATAAACACCCCGACCTGGCACGCTTACGTCACCTGCTACCCGATTGGCTGAAAGTCGCCTCCACCAGCGACTTGGATCTCTATGCGCGCCACCTGAAAGACCTCGCCGCCCTGCACAGCCTGAATGCTGGCAAGTCTTTTCAAGACGACATCCCTCCCATTCAGGAATACGCACTGACCAAGCTGCGCGCAGAAATGCTCAAGGAACACAGCGATGCCGCGAACCTGCGCCTGGATAGAGTCGAGATCCGGGTGCAAAGCCCCGTGGTCTGGGGCAGTTTTACCCTTCCAGGCAAGGTCGACGTCACAACCTTCAGCCTTGCCGAACTTGCCCTGCAAAGCCTGATCAGCCTGCCGGTCGGTAACAAAAGCATTCACTTGGATAGCGACAGCAATGCCTTACCGGCCTGGATGACCGTAGCGTACGTCGAGGCCCTGATTCGCAAGGTGGACATCGGTCAACAGTACCCCGCCCTGGTCAAACAGAAACTGCTCGACAACCCGCTGGAGTCCGCGCGCAGGCAATACCTGTACAGCAACCATTTGCGTATCCAACTGCCGCTCCTGGCATTGCAGTTCAAGATCCGTCAGGAAAATGGGATTGACGAGTTGGGGTATCGCTACATCGTCGCCGTATTGAATAAAGAGGTGTCAAACCGTCAGGTCGACGGTCAGACCATTGTCCTGCGCCCCCTGGCTTTCATTCCGAAACACCGTGACAACGCCACGCAAGACACGGTCGCCAATATGTATGTGATTGGCCCGCAGGACCCGGACACCGGCCCTTGCCTGTTGTACCGTCCGATGCTGGAGCCGCAGTTGATGCAATACCCGTCACCGGCCAACCTGCTGTATGCGATCCGCCAATCCCAAGCGTTGCGCGACTCAGTATTGGCCTGGCTGCCCGACGGTGTGCGCAGCGACTATGCCCGCTACGCCTTTCCCGGCGAACTGCCGTCGCCCTGGGCCGCCGTCGAGCTTCTCGTAGACCCTGCGAAGCTGCTGCTGATGAACGGGCCCATGGGCCTGGGCCACCAGACGCTCAACGACCACCTGGCCGGCCAATTGTACAAAGCCAACGCCAATGCGCTGGTTACATTGGCAGACCATCAATCGGTTTCAAATGCAGAAGCCCGCTGGGCATCGTTCAAGCAGGCCAGCTGGCTGGCGTTCACTGCCGTACTGCCTTTTTTGGGGCGAACCGTAAACGCCGCGGCCTGGATCTGGCAGATCCTCGACCAACTGCAAGAGGCCGTCGACGCGGATAAAAAGCAAGACAAAGCGGCCGAATGGTCGGCCCTGACAGGCCTGTTCCTCAACCTGGGCATGGCGTTGACCCTGCATATTGCCAGCCGCAACGCCCCGTCAGGCAGCGCTTTGGCAGTCGAAGAACCGGTAGAGCAAACGCAACAAACGGCCACCGCAAAACCCACGGTGATCAAACAACTGACCGACATCAGTTCGCCTGCCCTGCCCAGCGATCATCCCCACGTGCTGCATACCCTCGGCGCGATCAACCGTACTACCACCGACCTGGGCAAGCTGCTGGACAGTTTCAAAGTCGAAAAACCAGCGGTGCAAAACCCGGCCTCGTCACGTAGGGGCCCTCAACGATACCTCTACCCGTTGCGCAGTAAGTGGTACGCACCAGTGGGCCAACGCTGGTTTGAAGTCACGGTCGACGAAAATGACGAGGTGCAGATCATCGATCCCCAGCAACCCACTCGCTCTGGCCCCTTTGTGATCGGCAACCTCAAGGGGGAGTGGTTCATCGACACCCGCTTGCGTCTGCGCGGAGGCGGCTCCAAGAGCCAGGAAAGAAAAGCCCGGGCACTGGCCGAGCGTCAAGTGAACCAGATGCGCAACCAACTCACGACTTTCGAGCAACGCAAACAAGCTGCGCAAGAGGAGCTGCAACGTGCACTGCAAGCCATGCTCGACGCTCCCGCAGCCACAGCCCAGGCCAAGCGCAACGTCTACCTCGGACTGCTGGACAGTCAATGCGCGAACTATGAAACAGCCCTGCAAGACCTCAAGACCTTGAATGTTTTTGCACCGACACCAGACTTCCAGTTTCGCGCCATCGGGTACATCAAAGCTCAGTTGAGTTTGAGCCAGGCGGGCCTCACTGAAATACTGAAAACCTTCGCCCCCAAGCTCAAGACAACGCTGGAGCAGATCGAGCGCCAGGCCAAAGCCCCGCAAGAGCGGGATATCCCCCAGTCCAACGAAATGACTGAAATGTTGGGGAGAATGATTCAATGCATGGATTACTTCGAATCACGATTCACCCAACTGCGCGATCTTTCAAGCGAAGGGTTACGCTTGATACAAAGCACCAAAAGCCTGCTGCCCAGTTACCGCAGCGATGACCTCAAGGCGTTACAGGTGTCCCTTGCCCGCAATCTCTGCCTGCGTGAAGACACCATACTGAGCGAACCCCAGGCGTGGCTGGCCATCGACCAGATTGTCGACGCCTGCGACATCGCCATCCAGGCCCTGCGCGATACATTGCGCGAGCGCAGTGACAGGCGGATCGACGAGCAGATCGAAACACTGAGCAGCCTGATCGAACAGTTCACGCTGCTGGACGAACGCCTGCGAGACTTTCCCACTGAATTCCCCGACATTTCCCAGGCGCAAGCATTGACTCGCTTGCGCGACCAACTCAGCGGGTACACCAAACAGACCACGACTCAGCTGGCGCTGCTGGCCGCCAGCCGCAGCACCCTGCGATCCACCCCCCGTCCGCCGTCCACGCCCCCACTCCCACAGAAAAAGTTCATCAGAACTCGCTACCACGGCATGGTGGTCGGCGAACCGCAGTTGTCTGCAACGGGCCAGGAAACCGGGCTGGTGGATGTCCGCTCGCCCCTGTCCAATACCGTGGTGGCCACGTTTCACGAAAAATCAGACGGCTTTTGGGTCCAGCGGGCCAAGGCCGTAAAAACGGTCAACCTGCCCATCGACCTGCAAGCCAGTGTGACCACGGGCAACACCCTGCTCACTGGGTTGACAGCCTTCAAACAGCGAATCACCGAGCTGGCCAATCAAGCCCAACGCACGCCCATCGGCATCGAGTACCTCTACCATCAACACGCCCATCGCCTGGAGCAGGCCAGCCGCGACATCGAGCAAGCACTGACCCAGAAAAACCTTGCCCAGGGCGACGTCACCCTGGCCAGCAGCGTCAAGAAATCCCTCGCCGAGGCTACCGCCACGCTGTATCAGCAATCCATAGAAAACGTGCTGAGAATGACCAAGCAGCACCCGCCCACGCCTTCCGGCGTGCAATGGCTCAAGGATCGCAACGCCATCAGTATCAAAAAAACAATCAACCGACGCCGCATAAAATCCGCCACTCCGGACTACCTGGACGAGTACTCCATCACCGATCGCAGCACCCATAAGGTGCTCTGGTATGCGCATTTCCACTATTCGACCGACTGGACCACCCTCAGGTCGTTTCTCAGTGCGCGCCTCAAGACACCCCAGGAGCAAAGCCTTGGCGCTACAGCCGACACCATCAGGCGCCTGAGCAGCGCACAACGCGTGGCCTTCCACCGCAGCGAGATCAACGAGAGCCAGGCACAAACACTGTTTTTCAACTTGACCTGATGCACGGGCGACGGCACACAACTTGCTCTTTCACCGTACCTGCCACGTTGGAGCCGTCGATGCTGCACGCTCATCTCACCACCCTCAACGCGGTGTCGCTGGTGCTCAACACCTTCAAGGCCGAAGGCCAGGACAGCGAGGCGTTGCTTGCGGGCAGCGGCATCTGTGCGGCGGACTTGAGCCGCGCCGACACGCGCATCACCACCAATCAGGAAATGCGCGTGTGCGCCAACGCCGTGGCCCTGCGTCGCGATGTCGGCCTGGAGCTGGGCCGCCAGATGCATGTGTCGGCCTACGGCATGCTGGGTTACGCGCTGCTCACCAGTGCCACCTTCGGTGACGCTTTGCGCCTGGCGCTGCGTTATCCAGCGCTGTTGGGAACACTCTTCGAGCTGAGCCTTGAAGAAGAGGGCGAGCGCATCTGGTTCACTGCCAGTGGCTACCGGGAAAACCCGACGCTGGAGACGTTCAACGTCGAACTGTGCCTGGCGTCGCTGAAAGTGATCTGCGACGACCTGCTCGGCCAGCCCCTGCCGCTGCTCGCCGCACGCTTCGAACATGACGCCCCGGACTACCGCGCGCGCTATGCGGAACGTTTCCCCTGCCCGCTGCAATTCCAGGCCACCGCCAATGCTTTCGCATTCGACAGGCACTGGCTCGAACAGCCGCTGCCCCTGGCTGACGCGATTACCCACCGGGCCATGGCCGAACGCTGCCGCAAACACAACCTGGAGTTCACCGGGCGCCAGGCTTGGCTGGGCAGGATTCGCCAACTGCTCACCACTCAGCTCCACGCCGCGCCCGGCGTGGAGGGCTTGGCCACGCAAATGAACTGTTCAGCGCGAACCTTGCGCCGGCACTTGCATGACCTGGGTTGCAGCTACCAGGACCTGCTCGACGAGTTGCGCTTCGAGCGTGCCAAGCAACTGTTGGCGCAAGACCAATGGCCGATCTACCGGATTGCCGAGGCGCTGGGCTTCAGCGAGACGGCCAGCTTCCGGCACGCATTTGTGCGCTGGAGCGGCGTGGCGCCGAGCCAATTTCGCGCATGACGCCCCACGGAGGGGCGAATTGCGGACAGATAATTTGGCCGTATTTATCCCCTTTTGGCCGCTCCTGCCGTTCTCATAAACCGCCTCCGCCGCAAGACTGCATGCACCGACACAGCCTGCGGAGAACAACAAATGCTGACGATCTACTCGGACGATCACCACCTGCACCACGGCCGTTGTGAACTGATGGACGGGCAACTGATGCCCTGCTTCGAGATGCCTTCGCGTGCCGACCACGTGCTGCAACGGATCAAAGACCGCGAACTGGGCCCGGTCCACGGGCCGCGGGACTTCGGCCTGGCGCCGCTGCAACGGGTCCACAGCCACGCCTACCTCGACTTCTTCCAGGGGGCCTGGCAACGCTGGACCGAATTCGGCCAGGACGGCGACCTGTTGCCCTACACCTGGCCCGCCCGCACCCTGCGCCGGGTATTGCCCGCCAGCCTGCACGGCCAGCTCGGCTACTACAGCTTCGACGGCGGCGCGCCGATTACCGCCGGCACCTGGCAAGCCGCCTACAGCGCGGCGCAAGTCGCCCTCACGGCCCAGGCTGCCATCCAACAAGGCGCCCACAGTGCCTTCGCCCTGTGCCGCCCGCCGGGGCACCATGCCGCCAGCGACTTGATGGGCGGCTACTGCTACCTCAACAATGCCGCCATTGCCGCCCAAGCCTTCCTCGATCAAGGCTGCAAGCGCGTCGCGATCCTCGATGTGGATTACCACCACGGCAACGGCACCCAGTCGATTTTCTATGAACGCAGCGATGTGCTGTTCACCTCGATCCACGGCCACCCCGAAGCGGAGTTTCCGTTTTTCCTCGGCTATGCCGATGAACTGGGCGAAGGCGCAGGCACTGGCTTCAACTTCAACTACCCCTTGCCGGCCGGTTCAGGCTGGGAACGCTGGAGCGCTGCCCTTGAAGAGGCTTGCACAGAAATTGAGCGCTATGGCGCCGACATCGTTGTCGTTTCGCTGGGGGTGGACACGTTCAAGCACGACCCCATCTCGCAATTCAAACTCGACAGCCCGGACTACCTGGCGATGGGCGCGCGCATTGCGCACTTGGGCAAGCCGACGCTGTTCGTGATGGAAGGCGGCTACGCCGTCGAAGAAATCGGCATCAATGCCGTCAACGTTCTCGAAGGTTTTGAGGGGGCTGCCCAATGAAGATGCTCAAGTCACTCGTGCTGTGCGCCGCCGTTATCAGCGGCATGGTCCACGCTGAAGAAAAAACCCTGCGAGTCTACAACTGGTTCGACTACATCACGCCCAAGGCACTGGAAGACTTCAAGGCACAGAACCCCAACCTCAAGCTGGTGTACGACATCTTCGACACCAACGAAGCCCTGGAAGCCAAGCTGCTCACCGGCAACTCCGGGTATGACGTGGTGGTGCCGTCCAATGTGTTCCTGGCCAAGCAGATCGAAGCCGGGGTGTTCCAACCACTGGACCGCAGCCAACTGCCGAACTGGAACCACCTCGATCCCAAGCTGATGAAGCTGATCGAGGCCAATGACCCCGGCAATAAATTCGCCGTGCCCTATATGTACGGCACCATCCTGATCGGCTTCAACCCGGACAAGGTCAAGGCCGCGCTGGGCGCCGATGCGCCGGTGGACAGCTGGGACCTGATCTTCAAGGAAGAGAACATCAGCAAGCTCAAACAATGCGGCGTCGCACTGCTCGACTCGCCGTCCGAGATCCTGCCGCTGGCCCTGCAGCACCTGGGCCTGGATCCCAACAGCCGCAACCCCAAGGACTATGACAAAGCCGAAGCGCTGCTGCTGAAGATCCGTCCCTACATCACCTACTTCCACTCCTCCAAATACATGGCGGATATCGCCAATGGAGACATCTGCGTGGCCGTCGGTTATTCCGGCAGCTTCTCCCAGGCTGCCAACCGCGCCAAGGAAGCCAAGAACGGCGTGACCGTTGACATGCGCCTGCCCAAGGAAGGGGCACCGATCTGGTTCGACATGCTCGCCATTCCCAAGGGGGCGAAGAACCCGCAAGACGCCTACACCTTTATCAACTACCTGCTGCAACCGCAGGTGATCGCGCCGATCAGCGATTTTGTCGGCTACCCCAACCCCAACAAGGACGCCACCGAACAGGTCGACCCCTCGATTCGCAACAACCCCAACCTGTACCCGACTGAGGCGGCGATGGCCACGCTCTATACGCTCAAGCCGCTGGGGCGTGACGCCGAACGCGCCCGCACGCGGGCCTGGACCAAGATCAAGTCCGGGACATAACGCAGGCATCGCAGGGCAATGCAAAGGGGTGGTAAGTCGTTGAAGGTACTCGACAGTTAGTTACCACCCTGGGCGAACCGCTCCTCGATAAGTTCTGACACACGGATGTTTTCCGCCTGATCAGGACTGCCCACATGAACGATGTTGTTTCACCCGAAAACAGCGAAATACTGACCCAACTGAGCTCCGGCCCTTCCGTGCGTGAAGTGGCCTCGGCCACCCTGCGCCAGGCCTTGGACGAGATGTACCCGGAACTGGAAATCAACCCGGACCTGGCCACGGTGTATCAACCCCAATGGTATCCGGTGGATGACACAATCCTCCCGGGCAAGCCGCACACCGAAACCCTCACGAGCGCACTGGCGCGCAGTGCCTTTTCCGGCGAGCCGGTGACCTATCTGGACCGTGAACACTATCTGGCCTATCGCTCGACGGGTAAACCGCAAGCGCACCTGCCCGTCAGAATCGACGCGATTGCCCGGCTGATCAACGAGCTGGCGCCGCTGATGTTTGTCGCCTACCAGGAACAGCAGATGGAATTCTGGAACCAAAGCGACGGCAGGGGCCCGCGCTGGCGAGCCTTGGCCCAGGCATTGCGTAATGCCTGGAATGTGCAGGAAGTCGACGGCTGGGACGCCGACGACTGCGCCATTGCCCGCACGGTGTTTCATTACCCCGATTACGTCGAGCGCCAGCCCCGCGACAAATATGGAACGCGGGCCTACCTGGTGGACATCGATATGCAGGATGGTGCAGCCAACCAGCATATTAACGTCACGGCAGTTGCCGTACTGATCGCCAGCCACGGCGACCGGTCCATCATCCTCAGCTACTCGATCATCGACGGGTACAGAAAATTCGTCGACACCCAGGCGCTCGGCGAATCACTGCAGGCATGCATTGGCAACTCATCCGGTGAAACCCTGAACTGGCGGCTGCTGGAGCCAGACGGTGATTTTTTCGAACACCAGGCCTGCAGTTTGATTGGCCTGCAAGTCGAGGCCATTGGCTCGCTCGGTTTTTTAACCGCTGAACCCCAGGACCTGCTGTCCCTGAAAGAAGGCAGCACAGAAGCTGCCCAACTCCTGCGGCTCGATCAGTCGCATATGGGCCATATCCGACGCGCCTTACCGCAATGGTTGCTGCAAGCCTCGCAGGCCGATCAATCGGCTTACGGGCGCTACATGATCGACCTCGCCAATCAGAACGCCCGGGACGAGGGAAAAACCTTCATGGACGGCCTGCCGGCTATCACCGATTTTACGCGCCAGGCCCTGAAGGCATTGCTCACCCGGGATCACCCCGAGGCCACCGGCCTGGACCCTGAGCACATTGTAATAACGGTCACCAGCCAAGTGATCTGGGGCACGGTCACGATACCTGGCAGGACGCAAACCGAGACATTCAGCCTGGTTGAATTGGCCTTGCAAAACCTGATCGCGCTCCCGCTGGGAAACAAAACCGTGAGCTACAAAAGTGGGAGCCCGACACCCGCCTGGCTGACGCCCACCTATGTGGAACAACTGGTCACCCAGGCGAATATCGGCCAAAGCTACCCGGCGCAGGTCAATACGCAGTTATTGACCAACACCGAACAAGCCTTGAAGCGTCAACAGTTGTACCGCGGGCAGCTACGCCTGCAACTGCCCTTGCTGGCCTTGCAGTACAAAATCCGCGACCAGTTCAACATTGATGAACAGGGTTATCGCTATGTGCGCGCGGCGATGGCCACCCATGCGCAGGAACGCCGGGTGGATGGCGATGAAGTGGTCATTCGCCCCTTGGCGCTACGCCCAAAGTGGCGTGTGCTAGGCGGTGCGGACACCGTCGACAACATGTTTATCATCGGGCCGCAGGAGCCGAAAAACGGCCCATGCCTCTTGTATCGACCGCTTTCCGACGCGCCTTTGATGCAATTCCCGTCATTGGCCAACCTGCTTTATGCGATCAAGCAAGACACACCATTGCGCCAATCAGTACTCGCGTGGCTTCCCGATGCCGTACGTTCGGACTACGCCCAGTTCGTCTTCCCCGGTAGCGTGCCTTCGCCCTGGATACTCCCCACGCTGCTCAGCGAGCCGGTGAGTTCATTGGTGATGAGTGGTCCCATCGAATTCAGTACCCAGGCCCTGAGCACAGATCCCTTCACTGAACTTTACAACGCTAACGCCCGTGCCCTGGTGACCTTGGCCGACCGCCAGTCAGTCTCCAATGCCGAAGCTCGCTGGGAGAGCCTGAAGCACGCGGGCTGGCTGATTCTCAATAATGCGTTGCCATTCCTGGGCCGAACCGTGGGTGCCGCGGCCTGGATCTGGCAAATCATGGACGATATCCAGCACATCATCGATGCCGAGGCGAGCGGCGACCGCCCGGCCAGCACCTCGGCGCTGGTGGATGCGTTCCTGACCCTGGGCCTGGTCCTGGCCCTGCATATCAGCCTCCAGCACGCGCCGACACGCACACTTGAAAAGCCCGCCCTGGCACCCGAGCCGCCGCTACGGCGCAAACCTGTGTTCATTCAAAAACCCACCGTCAGCACCGCCGACCTGACCCCAACCCATGAACCGATACTGCGCAGCAGCGGTGCATTGACCCGTGGCCGCCTCAGCCTGGCCAAGCTGCTGGACAGCTTCAGCCTGCCCAAACCCGAAGGGTTGGCGGCCCAAACCGTCACGCCTGGGCCCCACCTGCACCTGTATGCCAAGGGCCAAGCGTGGTACGCCCCTGTAGGGGAGCGTTGGTTTGAGGTGACCATCGATGAAAATGACGCGGTGATGATTATCGACCCCAAGGACCCGCGACGGGAGGGGCCATCCTTGATCAACAACCGCCTGGGGCAGTGGTTTGTCGACACCCGACTGCGGCTGCGGGGCGGCGGGCTGCGTAGCCGACGCAAGAAAGGCGAGCGCCTGAGGCCGCCGAAAATCCACGAGTTACGCGAACAACTGGAGGCTTTCGACTCCCGGACCATGCAGCGGCGCGAGCAAATCATTGAGTCCCAGAGAGCCATCGACGCGGCAACACCCGCCGATCGTGAAGCCGCCAGCACCGCCTTCCTCACACAGGTTTCCACACGCCTGAGTGAGTTGGACGTGCCGATCGCCCAGGTGAAATCGTTGAACCTGCTCGATAGCGTGCCCAATTACCAGGAGGCCATGCTCGAATACCTGGACGAGCAGATGATACTGGCGCGAAGCGCCACGGCCGAACAGCTGGAGCGTTTTCAGGAGAGCTTGAACACGGCCTCTCAATTCCTGGACGATCCCGAGCCGTCAGATACACAAGCAGCGCTGGAAGACTACCGCGCCATCGACCTGCAGGCCCAGGACTTGATCAATCGCTTCAGTGACCTGCACTCGCGTTTCAACGAGGCCCGCGCCCTGGGCGAGAAGGGTGTGATGCGGGCTCAACACAATGAAAAGCTATTACCCAAGATAGAACTGGAGAATCTCAAGGCCTTCAGGATCACCTTGTCGCGTTTCCTATGTATTAAGGAGAACGCCCCGGCCAGCTCAGCGGCCGCCCGTGCGGTCGTCAACCAGATCGTCGAAAAAACCGAACTGGCGGTACAGAGCCTCTGCGAAACCTTGCAACCAGATACCCCGGTTCCGCTGGATGACCAGATCGAAGCCCTCGATAGCCTGGTGGAACAGTTCACCAGCCTGGACCAAAGCCTGGCCGACTTACCGGCTGACTTTCCCGATGATGTGCATCGGCCTGCCCTTGGAGACCTGCGAGCGCTCACCGAGGAGTTCTCCCAGCGTGCGGTCAAACGCTTGACGGCATTGCTGCGCCAGCGAAAAGCCTGGGAGTCGCACGTGGCGGGCCCGTCCAGGCCCGTGCCGAGGCCGCAGAAAAAGGTGATCAAGACCCGCTTCCAGGGCGTGGTGGTAGGAGAAGAGCGCGCGCCATTAAGTGGCGAATCCACCCCCTTGGTGGAGGTGAAGCAACCGCTGACCGGCAAAGTGATTGCCTTGTTTCATGAAAAGGAACCGGGGGTGTGGGTGGAGCACGAGCGCCCGAGCGCGCCATCGACACACACCATGCCACGCACCGTGAGCGCCGCCATTGCCAGCGGCCAGACGTTGCTCGACGAGATGGAGCCCTTCATCGAGCGCACCAAGGGCCTGGCCAGTGACACACGACGGTTGCCCGTGGAAATCGAAGAGCGTTTCCACCGCCAGATCAAACAGTTGGAACAGGCCGGCCGTGATATCGAGGAGGCATTGACCGCCAGCAACCTGACTGAAAGCGGGGCTCCGTCGGCAGCCCTGATCAATCGTAATCTCGATACGGCGGTCAAGCGCCTCTATGACGAGGGACGCCGGCTCAAGCTCAACATGCTCAAGCAGCGGCCACCGACAGCCGCCCATGTCGAACTGCTGTACCGCGAAAAAGAGATCGTTATCAAACCGTTGCCCGGCTCACGCAGCAAGCTCTCCGGGCGCAACAAAGGCTATTTGAAGGAGTACGAGATTCTCGACACGCAAAGCTCGAATGCACTGTGGTATGCCCACTTTCACTATAAAGAGCTGGTAGGTCCCGAAGAGGCTTACACCGCCGCACACCTCAAGACCAAGGCGCAGCGACGCTTGGGTGGCAAGTACCAGACACCGACCAGAACCGACGACCACGAGAGCATCGCCGTGTACCGCAGCGAAATAGGCCCTCACCTGGCCCGTTTACTGTTCTTCACACAGCCCGCTCCGTCGGTGCCCGCGCCCTGACGGCGGCTGGCAATGCCAGGCCTTGTAGAGACGCGCCAGGGCCTGTGCGATATCCGCTTGCGGCACCGCGGCAAACCCCAGCACCAGCCCGGCCCGCAGGTCCGGTGGCGTGCTGGAGTCGGGCAGCCAATAGCTGCTCAAGCCGTTGACCTCCACCTCTACCGCACGAGCCTGCGCCACCAACTGTTGTTCACGGGCCAGGCTGTCCACCCGCACGGTAAGGTGCAGGCCCGCTGCGACATTCGGCAGGCCGCTCACCCCCTGGAGTCCGCTCGGCCATCCGTTCAGCAGCGCATTACGCCGGCTGAGGGCGGCGCGGCGCATGCGGCGGATATGGCGTTGGAAATGGCCCGCCGCCATGAACTCGGCCATCACCGCCTGGGTGCTGACCTCTGAGTGCCGCACATCCACGGCACGACGCCGAGCAAACGCATCGACCAAGGTTGGCGGCAATACCAGGTAGCCCAAGCGCAATGCCGGAAACGCGACTTTGCCGAAGGTGCCCACATACAGCACGCGCCCGCTACGGTCCAACGCCGCCAGCGGCGACAGGGGCGCGCCGCTGTAGCGATACTCGCCGTCATAGTCGTCCTCGACGATCCAGCCACCGCTGCGTTCCGCCCAGGCCAGCAACTCCAGGCGTCGGGCCAGGCTCATGACCACACCCAGGGGGTACTGGTGGGACGGAGTGACATAGGCCAGACGGCAGTCGATGAGGCGGCTCAACGCCGCGCAATCAATGCCCTCCCCGTCCACCGCCACGCCATGCAAACGCCCACCGGCAAGCGCAAAGGCATGCCCGGCCGCGCGGTAACCCGGGTTTTCAACCGCGACCCCATCGCCAGGCGCCACCAGCAACTGTGCACAAAGGCTGATTGCCTGCTGCGCGCCACTGGTGATCACAATTTGCTCAGCCGTGCACTGCAAGCCTCGGGAGGTGCGCAAGTAGGCAGCGATCAACCCGCGCAGTCGTTCATCCCCCGCCGGGTGGCCGTAACACAGCTGTTCTAAGTTCGGCTTGCGCCAGAAAGCCGCATTCAGCTTGGCCCAGACATCGAAAGGGAACAGATCGAATGCAGGCACCCCCACTCGAAATGCCCGAGGTGGCCCCACAGGCGGCAGGGGTAAATGATTGGTTTCAAGGCGTCCCATGGCCGGGCTGTGGATAACTTTTTCGGCTGCTGAAGCCTCTTTTTGAAGGTCATTTGTGGATAACCCTGGGGATAAGCCTGTTGAAAACCCTGTGGATAGTTTTGTGGATAGTTTTTTTGAGGTGGGCAGTTGCGCCACATAAGTGCCGTCGCCGACCCGGCTCTCAATAAACCCCTCGGCATAGAGCTGATCGTAGGCGCGCACCACACTGTTGCGAGAAATCGACAGCGCCGCCGCCAGGTCACGGCTGGCGGGCAACCGCGTGCCACTGACCAGACGGCCGTCCAGCACCCGTTGGCGCAACGCTTCGTACAGCTGGCGGGTCAGCCCTTGGCGGCGATCCAGCTCAATGCCGGCTGGGTTGAACGATAACGGCGGCGCACTGGATGACATGCTGGACTCTCGCGAATTGGACCTATGAAATTGGCCCTAGATGGCTCTTACAACGAACCATTAGCCTGCCTAGGATGCAGGCATTCGCCAAGGAATATTTCCATGTACACACCCCGCGCCTTTGTTCTCGACGATTTGCCCGAACTGCAGCAACTGATCCAGCACACCCGCCTGGCGCAGTTGGTGACCTTTGGTGAGCAAGGCCTGCAAGCCAGCCACCTGCCGCTGTTGATCAATCCCGACGAAGGCCCCAACGGCACACTCTACGGACACTTGGCCAAAGCCAATCCCCAGTGGCACGACCTGCAAAATGGCAGCGATGCGCTGGTGATCTTTGCCGGCGCAGACGCCTACATCAGCCCGGCGTTTTACCCAGCGAAAGCCGAGCACGGCAAAGTGGTGCCCACCTGGAATTACATCGCGGTGCATGCCTATGGCAAGGCCGAGGTATTCACCGACGCCGAACGTGTGCTCGCCGTAGTCACCGCGCTGACCGATCGTCATGAAGGCAACCGCCCCCAGCCATGGAAAGTCAGCGACGCCCCGGCCGACTACATTGACGGCATGCTCAAGGCCATTGTTGCCTTCGCCCTGCCGATCGAGCGCCTGGTCGGCAAACGCAAACTTAGCCAGAACCGCAGCGCGGCGGATATCGCCGGCGTGCAGGCGGGCCTGGCCACCAGTGTCGACGTGCGCGACCAGACCCTCGCCCGCTTTATGCCTCAAGGAGCGCCAGAATGAGCCAGATCGATATCCGCCCCGTTACCGCCGCCGACCACACCGCCTGGCTGCCGCTGTGGCAAGCGTACTTGAAGTTCTACAACACCGAACTGCCGGACGCCGTGAGCCAGAACACCTGGCAACGCCTGATCGATCCCCAGGAGCCAACCCATTCAGCCCTGGCCTGGCAAGACGGCAAGGCCGTGGGCATGGTCAACTTCATCTACCACCGCTCCAACTGGAGCATCGAGAATTCCTGCTACCTGCAAGACTTGCTGGTGGACCCGGCCCAACGGGGTACGGGTGTCGGCCGCAAGCTGATCGAATTCGTCTACACCACCGCCAAGGCCGATGGTTGCTGCAAGGTGCATTGGCTGACCCACGAGACCAATGCCACCGCGATCCAGCTCTACGAGCGCATCGCCGAACGCCCTGGTTTCATCCAATTTCGCAAAGGTCTTTAAGGAGCGCAGCATGCCCACTTCTCTCGCCGACTGGAAAGGCGTCCCGGCGCCCACCGTTCAACTGCTCGAAGGGCGCTTCATCCGCCTGGAGAAACTCGACCCGGCCCGCCATGGCGACGATCTGTTCAACGCCCTGCAAGGTCCCGACGCCGATCCCAAGCTGTGGGACTATCTGCCCTACGGCCCCTTCCCCGAGCGCAGCGCCTTCAATGACTGGCTGAACAACCATGCTGCGCACAGCGACCCCTATTTTTTCAGCGTGATCGACCGTGCGACCGGCCAGGTCCAAGGCATCCTCAGCCTGATGTCCATCGTCCCGGAGCATGGCCGCATCGAAATCGGCCACGTGACCTTCGGCGCCCCGATGCAACGCTCGCCAAAAAGCACCGAGGCGGTGTACCTGCTGGCCAAGTACGCCTTTGACCAGGGCTATCGCCGCCTGGAATGGAAGTGCAACAACGCCAACGACCGCTCCAAATACGCGGCCGAACGGTTGGGCTTCAGTTTTGAAGGGGTGTTTCGCCAGCATACGGTGGTCAAGGGCAAGAACCGGGACACCTCGTGGTATTCGATCATCGACTCGGAATGGCCAACCGTTGGGGCGGGGTTTGAAGCGTGGTTGTCGCAGGCGAACCAGGCAGGTTCAGGCCAATTGAAAAGCCTGGCGGAGTGTCGCCGCCAGGCTCTTTAAACGGTTAAGCCAGCTTCTGGGCCAACACCGCAATATGCTCCGGCCCGATCCCGCAGCAACCGCCCAGGTGGCTGGCGCCGCGCGCCTGCCAGTCGGCGGCCCAGTGCAGGTAGCCGGGCGGGTCGAGATCATCACGCAGCGGGTCGAGGCCGTCGTTGGCCGTGGCCTCCTTGGGTTGCGGCGGGAACGCATTGGCGTAGGCGCCGATCTGGATCGCCACGCCCAAGCGTTCGAAGGTCTGGCGCGCCGCATCGATCGCCGCGCCAATCACTTCAGGTTGGCTGCAATTGAACAGCAGGACCTCCACCCCCAGTTGTGCCGCCGCTTCGGCCGCGTCTACCACCGGTTCGCCGGAGCGCAGGCGCGGGACTTCGTCGGTGTCTTCATCCTTCAAGGTAAATGACAGCCAGAACGGTTTCCCATCCCGCGGCAGACCGGCATGGATGGCCCGCGCCTCGACGATCGAACTCTGGGTTTCCGCCAGCCACAGGTCGACGTGGGGAGCCAGGCCCTGCACCAGTGGCGTCAGTAACTCGTTGACTCGGTCGGCCTCAAACAGGTCTGGCCGATAAGAACCAAACAGCGGCGGCAATGAGCCTGCCACGCGTACGGCCTGGCCGGAAGCCTCCACCGCGCGCCGCGCCAACTCACCTGCCAGCGCCGCCAGGGCCTGGCCCTCGGCGGCAAACCGGGCTTCGCCGATATGAAACGGCACAACGGCATAGCTGTTGCTGGTGATCACATTGGCGCCGCTCTGGATGTAAGCCGCATGCACCGCCTCCACGGCCTGGGGAGCTTCACTCAACGCCAGCGCTGACCACTCCGGCTGCCGAAACGGCGCGCCTCGGCGTTGCAGTTCGCGGCCCATGCCACCATCGAGAATTACTGTGCGTGTTGCGGGCATATGCTTTTTACTCATAAGCTTATGAAAATAACTCACTATGAGAGTCGTTCTTATAACTATTTAATACGTACACTTCGGTTCATCACAACCTCTTTTTTATTTAGGTGTCGCCCTTGAAACTAAAACCGCTCCTGGCCTTGGGCCTAACGATTCTGGCTGCCTCCACCCAAGCCTTCGGCGGTGCGACTCTGGACCGGGTTGAACAGAAGAAAGAACTGGTGGGGGTGCTGATGGAAAGCTACCCGCCTTTCTCGTTCCTCAACGAACAAAACCAACTCGATGGTTTTGACGTCGATGTGGCGAAGGCCGTGGCGCAAAAACTGGGCGTGAAACTGCGCCTGGAAACCCCTTCCTGGGACGTCATTGCCGCCGGCCGCTGGAGCGGGCGCTATGACATTTGCATCTGCTCGATGACCCCAAGCAAGGCCCGCGCCGAAGTGTTCGACTTCCCGGTGGAGTACTACGCCTCGCCTGCGGTGATCGTGGTCAACGCCCAGGATGAGCGCATCCACGGCGCCAAGGACTTGAGCGGCAAAAAAGTCGGCCTCACCAGCGCCTCCAGTTACGAAAGCTACCTGAACAAAAACCTGGTGATCGAAGGCGCCGAAGACACGCAACTGCAGTACCCCTTCGAGAACGTCCAGATCGCCCCGTACGATACCGATAACGTGGCCTTCCAGGACCTGGGCCTGGGCGCCGGTGTACGCCTGGACGCCATCCTGACCAACCTGGTCACCGCCCAACCACGCCTGAACCAGGACAAACGCTTCAAGCTTGCCGGCGAACCGCTGTACGCCGAACCCAACTCGGTGGCCATCGAAAAAGGCGACCCGCAGTGGGACGCCAAAGTGCGTGAGGTCTTTGCGCAGTTGAAGCAGGACGGCACCTTGAGCCAGCTGTCGAAGAAATGGATTGGCGCCGACATCAGCCAATGACCGCGTTCCCCACTCCTCCCAAGCCACCCGTGACCGAGTCGCGACGCCAGCGACTCCTGGGTTTTCGTACGCGCCTGTACCTGACCTGGGCCGCGCTGTTTTGCCTGTTCGCCAGTTTCTTCCTGAGCTTTGACCTGAAGTTCTCGATCATCCTCGACAAGCTGCCCAACCTGGTTGGCGTGCACCTGGCGCCCAACGGTTTTCTGCAA
Source organism: Pseudomonas sp. MPR-R2A5 (assembly GCF_058793055.1). NCBI lineage: Bacteria > Pseudomonadati > Pseudomonadota > Gammaproteobacteria > Pseudomonadales > Pseudomonadaceae > Pseudomonas > Pseudomonas sp. MPR-R2A5. The sequence goes on along the minus strand of NZ_JBXAFK010000006.1, from coordinate 94,437 downwards.
GGCGCGGCGCTGACGGTATTCCTGTGCCTGTGCTCGATCGTGGCATCGTCGATACTGGGTTTCATCACTGCGCTGGGGCGTCTGTCGAAAAGCGCCGTGGCCTTTGGCATTGCGAGCTTTTACGCCTCGTTCTTTCGGGGTACACCGTTGCTGATCCAGATCCTGCTGATCTATCTGGGACTGCCGCAACTGGGCCTGGTACCGGGCGCCATCGTCGCCGGGATCATCGCGCTGTCGCTGAACTATGGCGCCTACCTGAGCGAGATTTTCCGCGCCGGCATCCTCGGGGTACCCCATGGCCAACGGGAAGCAGCCCTGGCCCTGGGCATGCGCGACAGTGCGATCTTCTGGCATGTCACCCTGCCCCAGGCCATGCGCACGATCATTCCCCCCGCCACCAACCAATTTATCTCGATGCTCAAGGACTCGTCCCTGATCTCAGTGATGGGGGTATGGGAAGTGATGTTCCTGGCCCAATCCTATGGTCGCTCCAGCTATCGCTACATCGAGATGCTCACCACTGCAGCGATCATCTATTGGGTGATGTCCCTCGGGCTGGAGCTGATCCAGGCGCGCATGGAGCGGCATTACGGCAAGGGCTACGTACGACGGACCTAGTCATCCCTTTTGCGACGCACCTTGACCACGCCCATCTGCAAACCAAAGGGGCGGAACACGGCATTCAGCGATTTCAAGGTTTGATTGCCTTCGCCATGCTCGATATGCACCAGGGTACGCACGGATATCTTGCACATCTGCGCGAACTGGCTCTGGTGCAGGCCTGTGACTTCGGTACGCAGGCGGCGTACGGCGTCGCCTATTTCGAGCGAACCGTCAGACAAGCCCTGCTCGATGCTTTCAATCACTTGTGCACGCTGACTGAGCGAGAGACTCATTGGAGAAAGGCCGGCGCGTGCTTGGGTGTCTCCTGTGACCAGTTCAATGGCACCCTTACACTCACCGCCTTGGCAAAAAGGGTATCCATCTCGTCCAGGTGATCGACCAGGTAGGTGGACTCGTAGCCAAAACGGCAGGGGCTTGCAAAACCTTTATCAGGCTCGGAAAACTCAAGCGTCATCGCATCCTGCCAATGACCGGCATCGAATATCTGCAAGGTAAGCCTGTAGGCATTGTCCATACGCAACTAAATGCACCTCGAGGTAATTGACCGGCCTGATAAACGCAATATAGTGCATAAAGCTGACTGTAGCAGCAGACGAAGCGCAATATAATGCAATCAAAGCGCTAAAGTTGGACCCTTAGCTGCATTAAAATGCATATCTATCAAGGTCCCGTACACCATCGTTCGGTCAAAACAGATCCGTTTTTAATCGCCCTGAACTAGAGACAACTCCCGCAAACCAGCGGTCGATGGCCTGACAGTTATCGCCCCGCCATCTCGCTAAATTCCCGGCCTCACTTATCAGAGGTCAGGAATTCATGCCCTTTACACTCCAGAAACTCACGCGTGCGGTCATCCTCGCCATTGGTATTGCCAGCGCTCCCCTCGCCCAGGCGCAAACAGGCACACCTTATCAGTTCGAACTGCTTGTGCCTGACTACGACGACTATGACGATTACGACGAATGGATGTCGGCCCCGATCGAGCAAGCCACTCCCCTCGACGGCTACCTGACTCGCCAAGCCACGACCCTCAATGGCCTACGGGTGGCCCAGGTGCTGGAGCCTGCCTTGATTCGGTTACTGGAATCCGGCGAGCTGACCTCAGAGCAGATCAAAGAGTTGGAACGCTTCAATGAGGCATTGATGCAGCAGCCCGGAGGGGTTGGTGCGGCCCTTGAACAATTGGCCGGCAGCCAGAATGCCAACCTGGCGGCGGCGACCCAGAACATCACACAGCAACTGGGCAGCCAATTGCTGTCGACCCTGCGCGCCCTGCCCACCAATGACGACGCGCATGTCTGGGTACAGGGACTGGGCCAAGACGGCCGCCTCGACAAACAAGGCGGCAGTGCGGGCCTGAAGTACGCCAACCGAGGCCTGCTGACAGGCGCCGACTGGGCACTGGAGCACGCCTGGCGGATCGGCGTAATGGGCGCAAAATCCACCAGCCGCCTCGACGCCCAGCGTTTTTCCGCCGACCTGGACAGTTGGCACCTGGGCGGTTATGCCGTGCACCAGGACGGCCCGCTGGGCCTGCGCCTGGGGGCGATCTATAGCCGCCACGCCGGGCAGAACAAACGCAGCGTCCAGTTGCTCGATAACAAACAGCAACTCAAGGGCGACTACAAAGCCCAGAGCCAAACCTTGTTCTCGGAAGTGGGCTATCAGTTGGGCAGCGCGGACTTGAGTATCGAGCCCTTCGGCGGCCTTGGTTATCAACGCTATCACCGCGACCGGTTCCAGGAAAAAGGTGGCCTGGCGGCACTGAACGTTGGCTCACAAACCCAGCAAAACCTGAACAGCACCCTGGGCCTGCGCCTGGCGAGCCAGTATCGGTTCGATAACCAGGTCAGGCTCATCCCCCATATCAGCGCCGATTGGAAACGCCTCTATGGCAAGGTCGACAGCCGCGTCCGCCAGTCCTACCGCTACATGCCGTTCGCGATTGACGACTTCACCCTGGTCGGCGCTTCCCTGGACCGCAACAGCCTGAACTGGCAGGCCGGGCTGGACCTCGCGCTGTCGCCGCAACACACCGTCGGCTTGGCCTACCAGGGGGAAGCGGGCACCAACAGCCACAGCCAGGGCCTGATGGGGCAATGGCAAATGAGGTTTTAACCTCATGAAACCGAGGAACATTCCCTCATAGCGTTGTTATCAGGCCTGACAGCCGCCGGCTACGTTACTGGCTACATTCCGGTCTCCTACACTTGCGAGGCCGGAAATTATGTCGTCGATCTTCCCGTACATCCCTTCCGTCGGTGCCCTGATGGGGTATGGCATACACACACTGGCGCAATCCATATCGCAGACGCCGCCTGGCACCGCCGCGGGTACCCACCAGGACAAGCCGGCCGGCCGCACAGAGATCGCCGCTGCGCTCAATGATCAACCTGCGATCAAGCCCGACGCCCGGTTCAGCTCGGCAACCATCACACTCAACAATGGCAATGGCCTGGACATCGACAACGCCGCCAGGCTGCTTATCCCTAGTGCTCCAGCCGGCACTGCAACCTCGTTGCGCGGCATCGAGATTATCAACAGCGCGACGGCCAAAACCGTTGGCGAGCGCAACGGCTTCACCAGCACCGGCCTGGCACCGGTGTGGCTCGAAAACCACGGCAGCATCACCGGCAAGAATGGCGCCGGGGTAAGGCTGGACGGCGACCAGGATGATGAAGTGGTCAACGCCGGCTTGATCATTGGCAGCCATGGCGTAGCGCTGAGCATGGGGGGCGGCAACGATATGCTCATCGTCCGCAGCGGTGGGCGCTTCGAAGGCGTGGTTGACGGGGGCAGTGGCACCAACCAGGTAATTCTGGACGATGCCAGGGGCGGCACATTCGATGGTGCCCGCCAGATGCAGCATCTGTGGGTGGGCTCTGGCAACTGGACCCTCACAGGTGAAGTCCCGGTCAATCAGCAAGGTGCGGTCTACAGCGGTGCAACCCTGGTCAACCAGAGCAAAATCGGCGGTTCCATGACCATCCAACCTGACGCCACCTACGCCGGCGGCACCGTGGCCAACCTTGAGGTCGCGGGAACATTGCGTCTGGATCCAGCCACCCACGTCGAGCAGGACCTGCGCATGCAACATGGCTCGACACTGGCCCTGACGCTGGGCGCAGACCAAACCCATACCCCCTCGAGCATTGGCAACACCGCCGACCTGCGCGGGGCGACGCTGGCTATCCACGTCGAAAACGAAAACGATGCGCTGCTCTCGCAACCCTTGCCGCTCCTCAGCGCCAAGCACGTCGAAAGCCCGTTCGCCGGCATCACCAGCAACTTGAAGACCCTGGTCCCTACGCTGACTTATCGCCCTGACGGCGTCTTCGTCACCTTCAAACGCAATGATCCCACCGCCTGAGTACCAAATCGCGGACAAAAAAAAGGGGGGCACCTGCCCCCCCGAGGATTAAGCGGTAGTGTCGAAGGCTAGGGATCAGCCTTCGATTTCAATCAGGATTTCGCCCGGGTTGACCCGGTCGCCCTTGGTCACGTGAACCGCAGCCACCTTGCCGGCAATCGCAGCCTGCACTTCGGTTTCCATCTTCATGGCTTCGGTAATCAACACGGCCTGGCCGGCCTTGACCACGTCACCAACCTTGACCAGCACGTCTACGATATTGCCCGGCATCGCCGTGCTCACATGACCCGGCTCGGTGGCTTGCTTGCGCTTGCTGCTGCCGCCGCTGACAAACTCGTTGAGCGGTTCGAACACCACTTCTTCAGGCATGCCGTCGATGGACAGGTAGAAATGGCGCTTGCCTTCAGCCTTCACGCCAACACCGGTGATGTCCACGCGGTAGCTCTCGCCGTGCACGTCGATGACGAACTCGGTCGGTACGCCTTCGCCACCGGCACGGGCCACGCCGCCTGCTTCGGGGATCGGCAACAGCACTTCCGGGGTGAGGGTGCCGGCGTCGCGCTCTTCGAGGAATTTGCGACCGATGTCCGGGAACATGGCGTAGGTCAGCACGTCTTCTTCAGACTTGGCCAATGTGCCGATTTCACCGCGCAGCTTGGTCATTTCCGGCTTGAGCAAATCGGCCGGGCGCACGTCGATCACGTCTTCGCTGCCGATGGCCTGGCGGCGCAACTTCTCGTTCACCGTGCCCGGCGCCTTGCCGTAGCCGCCTTGCAGGTACAACTTCACTTCGTTGGTGATGGTCTTGTAGCGCTCGCCAGCCAGCACGTTGAAGAACGCCTGGGTGCCGACGATCTGCGAAGTCGGGGTGACCAACGGCGGGAAGCCGAGGTCCTCACGCACCCGAGGAATTTCAGCCAGCACTTCCCCCATGCGGTTGAGCGCGCCCTGCTCCTTGAGCTGGTTGGCCAGGTTGGAAATCATCCCGCCCGGCACCTGGTTGACTTGCACGCGGGTATCGACGGCGGTGAATTCGCTCTCAAACTGGTGGTACTTCTTGCGAACCGCGTAGAAGTACAAACCAATTTCCTGCAGCAATTCCAGGTCGAGCCCGGTGTCGAACTCGCTGCCTTTAAGGGCGGCGACCATCGACTCGGTACCTGGGTGGCTGGTGCCCCAGGCGAAGCTGGAGATCGCGGTGTCGATATGGTCGGCACCGTTTTCGATGGCCTTGAGTTGGCACATCGCGGCCAAACCTGCCGTGTCGTGCGAGTGGATGAACACCGGCAGGTTCTGCTCGGCTTTCAGCGCCTTGACCAGTTCGCCCGTGGCGTACGGGGTCAGCAGGCCGGCCATGTCCTTGATCGCCACCGAGTCGCAGCCCATGGCTTCCATTTGCTTGGCCTGGGCCACAAAGGCGTCGATGGTGTGCACCGGGCTGGTGGTATAGGCGATAGTGCCCTGGGCATGCTTGCCGGCGGCCTTGACCGCTTCAATGGCCACGCGCAGGTTACGCACGTCATTCATGGCGTCGAAGATGCGGAACACGTCGATGCCATTCACGGCGGCCTTGGCGACGAAGGCCCTGACCACGTCGTCGCTGTAGTGGCGGTAGCCCAGCAGGTTCTGGCCACGCAGCAGCATTTGCAGGCGCGTGTTAGGCAATGCGGCGCGCAGTTTACGCAGGCGTTCCCACGGGTCTTCCTTCAAAAAGCGCACACAGGCATCGAAGGTCGCGCCGCCCCAGACTTCCAGGGACCAGTAGCCGACTTTGTCGAGCTTGTCGCAGATCGGCAGCATGTCGTCGGTGCGCATGCGGGTCGCCAGCAACGATTGGTGAGCGTCGCGCAGGATGGTGTCAGTAACGAAGATTTTCTTGCTCATTATTATGTTCCTCACAGGCCTGCGTGGGCGGCGATGGCGGCGGCGATGGCCAGGGCCAGCTCTTCGGGTTTGCGCTTGATCGAGTAGTTGGTCAGCTCAGGATGGCTTTCCACAAAACTGGTGTTGAACTGGCCGCTGCGGAATTCCGGGTTGCGCAGGATTTCCTGATAGTAAGCGGCGGTGGTCTTCACGCCTTGCAGGCGCATGTCATCCAGGGCACGCAGGCCGCGGTCCATGGCTTCTTCCCAGGTCAACGCCCACACCACCAGTTTCAGGCACATGGAGTCGTAGAACGGCGGGATGGTGTAGCCGGTATAGATCGCCGTGTCGGTGCGCACGCCGGGGCCGCCGGGCGCGTAGTAACGGGTGATCTTGCCGAAACTGGGCAGGAAGTTGTTTTTCGGGTCTTCGGCGTTGATACGGAACTGCAACGCGAAACCACGGTGCTGGATGTCTTCCTGCTTCACCGACAGCGGCAGGCCCGAGGCGATGCGGATCTGCTCGCGGACAATGTCGATCCCGGTGATTTCTTCGGTGATGGTGTGTTCCACCTGCACCCGGGTGTTCATCTCCATGAAGTACACCTCGCCCTCGGCGAGCAGGAACTCCACGGTGCCGGCGTTTTCGTAGCCCACAGCCTTGGCCGCGCGCACCGACAGGTCGCCGATATAGGCGCGCTGTTCCGGGGTCAACTGCGGGCTCGGGGCGATTTCGATAAGCTTTTGGTTGCGGCGCTGGATGGAGCAATCGCGCTCGAACAGGTGCACCACATTGCCAAAGCTGTCACCGAGGATCTGCGCCTCGATATGCTTGGGGTTGACGATGCATTTTTCCAGGAACACTTCCGCCGAACCGAACGCCTTGGTGGCTTCGGAGATCACGCGGGGGAAGGCTTGTTCGAGTTCTTCGCGGCTGTTGCAACGACGGATGCCGCGACCGCCACCACCGGAGGTGGCCTTGAGCATCACCGGGTAACCGATACGGTCGCCTTCAGTGAGGGCTTCGGCGATATCGGCGACATTGCCTTCAGTACCGGGCGTGACCGGTACGCCGGCCTTGATCATGCTGCGGCGCGCTTCGGTCTTGTCGCCCATACGGCGAATCACTTCAGCCGAAGGACCAATGAATTTGATCCCACGTTCGGCACAAATGTCTGCCAGTTCGGCGTTTTCCGACAGGAAGCCGTAGCCGGGGTGCAAGGCATCACAGCCGGTTTCCACCGCCAGGTTCACCAGCTTGCGCGGGTTCAGGTAGCCGGACAGGGGCTCGGCACCGATGCTGTGGGCCTCGTCGGCACGCTTGACGTGCAACGCATGGCGGTCGGCGTCGGAATAGACCGCGACCGAGCGAATGCCCATCTCGGCGCAGGCACGCACGATTCGTACGGCAATTTCACCACGGTTGGCGATCAGGATCTTTTTTATCACTTGGAAATTCCCTTGAGCCGATTGCTGCGTTCTTCGACCCGCTAGACCCGGGTCGGCGCGTGACCAAATGTTTCAAGCCAGTCGCAGCCCCACACTAAGCCCGTAGAGGGATTAACAAAAATCAATAATTATTGGGTCGCGCATAAGTAAAGACTTATAGTCGACACACTGGATGGGATCGAGGGGATTTAAAAATGCGTAAGTCATTGATGAGGCTGACATTACGGCAATTGCAGATCTTCAATGAGGTGTGTGATTTGCGCTCGTACAGCCGTGCCGCCGAGGAAATGTCTCTCACCCAACCGGCCGTCAGCCTACAAATTCGCCAGCTGGAAGAGCTGATCGGCCAGCCGTTGTTCGACTATGTGGGCAAAAAGCTCTACATGACCGAGGCCGCCGAAGCCCTGCAACGGGCCAGTCGCGATATTTTCGGGCGCCTGGAAAACCTCGATATGCAGCTATCGGACATGCAGGGTTCGTTGCAGGGCCAGTTGAAGCTGGCCGTGGAATCCAGCGCCAAGTATTTCGTACCGCACCTGTTTGCCGCGTTCAAGCGCCAGCATCCCGAAGTGCAGTTGCACCTGACGGTGGTCAACCGTGCCCAGGTGATCCGCAGGCTTTCGGACAACCGTGATGACTTGGTGATCATGTCCATGGTGCCTCAGGACATGGGCCTGGAGTTCCTGCCGTTCCTTAACAACCCCATCGTTGCCGTGGCGCCACCCGATCACCCTTTGAGCCTCCAGGGCCCCTTGCGCTTGCAGGACCTGGAACCCTACACGCTGTTGCTGCGCGAACCGGGCTCCGGTACACGGCTGGCCTGCGAGGAGTACTTCAAGGAAAAACGCGTGCACTTCACCCAGACGGTGGAGGTGGCCTCGGCCGAGGCGCAGCGTGAGTGCGTGGTGGCAGGGTTGGGCGTGGCCTTGTTGACGCGCCACGCCCTGAACCTGGAACTGGCCACCGGCGGGCTCAAGGAGCTGCCGGTGGAAGAGCTGCCGCTGTACCGCAGTTGGTGCCTGGTGCAGGCCAAGGCCAAGCGCCTGTCACCGGTGGCCCATGCATTCCTGGGCTTTATCCGCAGCGAGCGGGTGCAGATCAGCGCGTTGGCTGAGCGCTTCGCTGGGCAGCCGCGGGTGCCTGCCAGTGCAGTTCCGGGTAGTCACTGATGCTCTGCTGCAGCTGGCGCTGGTCGCAGCGGTCTTCGATTGCGCGACGGAACGCCATGCGGCGCTGGTCTTCCTGTTGACGGCGGGTCTTGACGGAGCTGTTGCTGTCTTCGTAGTGCCGGGTCATTTTGGAGTCTCCCAATGCGAGTACGGGGAGTACAGGATCGGCTCGGCGGATGACATGACGATGACAGCCTGGTGAAGATTCTGGACACACAGAAGATGCAAAGGTGGGAGGGGGGCAAGCCCCTCCCACCTTTGAAACGAATGCAACCTTGAATCAGTCGTCGAGGGCTTTGACGGACTTGGGCGAGAGCCGCAGGCTGCGCAGACTTCGCTTCACGCTCTTGAGGTGATTGACCAGGCTCGGACCGCGCGCCATGGCCACACCCATCGCCAACACGTCGATCACCACCAGGTGGGCGATGCGCGACGTCAGCGGCGTGTAGATTTCCGTGTCTTCATGCACGTCGATCGCCAGGTTGACCGTGGACAGTTCCGCCAACGGCGTCTGGCTCGGGCACAAGGTGATCAACGTGGCGCCGCTTTCACGCACCAGGTTGGCGGTGATCAGCAGGTCTTTGGAGCGACCGGACTGGGAAATGCAGATGGCCACGTCGGTCGGCTTCAAGGTCACGGCCGACATTGCCTGCATATGCGGATCGCTATAGGCCGCAGCGGTCAACAGCAAGCGGAAGAACTTGTGCTGGGCATCCGCGGCGACAGCACCCGATGCGCCAAAACCGTAGAACTCGACACGCTGGGCCTGGGACATGGCGGTCACGGCCTTTTGCAGCTCCACCGGGTCGAGCTTCTCACGCACTTCCATCAGGGTGTGCAGGGTGGTGTCGAAGATTTTCAGGCTGTAGTCAGCGACCGAATCGTCTTCATGGATCGCAAACTGCCCGAAGCTCGCGCCAGCGGCCAGGCTTTGGGCCAGCTTGAGCTTCAAGTCCTGGAACCCGGAGCAACCGATGGCGCGGCAAAAACGCACGATGGTCGGCTCACTGATGCCCACGCTGTGGGCCAGGTCGGCCATGGAACTGTGCATGACGGCCGCAGGGTCTAGCAGCACGTGATCGGCAACCTTGAGTTCCGATTTGCGTAACAGGTGGCGCGACTGGGCGATATGTTGCAACAGGTTCAAAGGGCAGGACTCTTGTTATTGGCAGGCGCCAGGGATGTAGCAAGCTTGTAGTTATACTACAAGAATTGTCGTTTTGCCCGTCCGATGCATCACTTAATCGCCCTGCTGCCCTTTGAATCTAAGGGCAGGCGAGTTGTAGCCACAATGGCTGAAGGCCCGGCGCTAGGAAAAATCTGCTTTTTTTCGTAACAACTCTGCCAGGCCATCGGCTTCCATCGGCCGACTGATCAGGTAGCCCTGCACCTCGTCACAACGCTCCCCCCGCAGGAAATCCAACTGCTGTTGGTCTTCCACGCCTTCGGCCACCACCTTGAGCGCCAGCCCGTGGGCCATTGCAATGATCGCCCGCGTAATGGCCGCGTCTTCGCGCCCCTGGCCGAGGCCACGAATAAAGGTCTGGTCGATCTTCACGTAGTCCACCGGGATGCGCTTGAGGTAGCTGAGGGACGAATAACCGGTGCCGAAATCATCAATGGCCAGCTTCACCCCCAGGTCCCGCAGTTGCTGGAAAGTCGCGATGATATGTTCCACGCTGTCGAGCAGTTGGCTTTCGGTCAGCTCCAGTTCGAGGTATTGCGGGTCCAGCCCGGTTTCTTCCAGCACCTGGCGCACCAGGCTGACCAGCTTGCCCTGGCGCAACTGGTGCACCGACAGGTTCACCGACACCCGGATCGGCGCCAACCCTTGGCGCTGCCACTCGCAGGCCTGCCAGCAGGCCTGGCGCAGCACGAACTCGCCCAGCGGCACGATCAGGCCGGTTTCTTCGGCCAGGCCGATAAAGTCCCCCGGTGGCACCATGCCCCATTGCGGATGCTCCCAGCGAATCAACGCCTCGGCGGCGTTCAGTTGGCCGGTGGCCAGGCATAATTTGGGTTGGTAGAACACCGTGAGCTGGCGCTCTTCAATGGCTTTACGCAGATGGTTTTCCAGTTGCAAACGCTCCAGCGTGCTGGCTTGCAGGCTGTCGGTGTAGAACTGGAAGTTATTACCGCCCAGGTGCTTGGCATGCTGCATGGCCATGTTCGCCTGGCTGACCAAGGCTGAAATTTCCCGCGCGTTGTCCGGTAACAGGCTGACCCCCATAGAGGCACTGACTACCAGCTCATGCCCTTCCACTGCCACCGGCACACGCAGCTTGGCCAGTAGCCGCGTGGCGACCCGCGCGAGGCTCGACAAGTTGCCATAGGCATCGAAGAGCACAGCGAATTCGTCGCCGGACAGTCGCGCAATGGTGTCGGCTTCCGGCAGGGCGTTGATCAAGCGCCGCGCCATTTTCTGTAACAACTGGTCGGCCACTTCATGGCCCAGGCTGTCATTGAGCAACTTGAAGCGGTCCAGGTTGATATGCAGCAGCGCCAGGCTACGCCCGCCCTGGCGGACGCGCTGGTGGGCTTCGCGCAGACGTTCGCGAAACAGCGAGCGATTGGCCAGGCCGGTCAATTCGTCATAGTGGGTGAGGTAGCGCATACGCTCCTCGGACTCACGCCGCGCCGACAGATCGGCGAAAAAGCCCACGATATGGCTGACTTTTCCTCGAGCATCCCGCACGACGTTCAGTTGCAGCCACTGCGGATACAACTCGCCGCTCTTGCGTGTCTCCACCAGTTCACCCTGCCAGGTGCCGTGGCTGAGCAGCGCCTGGCGGATCACCGGGAAGTGACGCCGCGCATCACGACTGCTGGGCAACTCCACGACATTGCGACCCAGCATATCGTCGATGTCGAAGCCGGTGACGCGGCTGAAAGCCCGGTTGACGGCGATCAGCACGTAGTCCGGGTCAAGGATCACAATGCCTTCGCTGGCGGCTTCGAACACGGTCGAGGCCAGGCGCTGTTGTTCTTCCAGGGCCTTGCCGGCACTGATATCGCGACGGGTACCCAGCATGCGCGTGACCCGTCCGCTGGGCGCACGCTCCACGGCGCGGCCACGGTCTTCGATCCACACCCAGTGGCCATCGCCATGGCGCACGCGGTATTCCACCTGGTAGTCCTCACTGCGGCCCTTGAGGTGCTCCACCAGGGCACGCTTGAGCAACGGCAGGTCGTCGGGGTGCAGGCGCGGCTTGAGGTGGCTGAGCATCGCCGTGACGTACTCGGGCTCCAGCCCGAACAGCTCTTTGAGCTGGGTGTGGTGCACCTCGTCGGTTTGCAGGTTCCAGTCCCACAGCCCCAGTTCGCTGGCTTGCAAGGCCATCGCCAGGCGCGCTTCGCTTTTATTCAGGGCCAGGCTGGCCGCGTCCAGTTCCTGGCTGCGTTGCGCCACACGGTCTTGCAGGCCGATTTGCGCTTCGCGCAGTTCCTGTTCGACTTGGCGGCGTTGCTCGACTTCGCGCACCAGGTCCTGGTTCAACTGCTCACTGCGCTGTTGCGCCTGCTGGAGATGTTCGATCAGCGCCTGGTTTTGGAAACGTCGCAACAGCCCGCGCTGGATCAGGCGATTGACCTGCCACGCCACCACGCTCAGGGACGCCAGCAGGATCAGGCCAAGTACCCCCCAGCCTTGTTGTTGCGGGGCACCGTTCCAGAACAGATAGACGATGGCCGGCACCAGGCATGGCAAGGCGAATGACAGGAATGCGGGCAAGCTCACCGCGTAGGCCACGCTGGCAGACAACGTGGCCGCACCAATCAGGCCGAACACCCAGGCCTGCTGCGTAAAGCTGTCCACCGGCACCAGGGCAATGGCGGCAGTGGCCAGGGTCAGCCCGCTGGCGGCCGAGCCGAGCATGAACCTGCGGCGCCAGATCGGCTGCGCCTGGCGGCTGGGCATGGCCGAATCAAAGGCCGCCACCTGGATCACGCGCATGGCCACCAGGGCAAGCAGCCAGACCAGCCAAATGCTGTCCAACAAGTATTGCGTGGGGTTCCAGAGCAGCCAGGCGCAGACCAGGCCGTTGACCAACATCAACAGGGTCGGCAGCAGCGAGCCCTGATAGAGCAGGCGTGTGCGCTCGACCGCCATCTCGGTGGCGTAGTGTTTGTGGATGACCTGCGCTGGCGCCGCCGAGGGGCTGAACAGATCGGTGCTGAGAGTCATAGGCAGTGTTCTTATAATGGTGAGCCCGAAACGTCGACGGAGCATACACAAGCAAGCGCTTGGGCCAAACTGCTCCACGTCATAAAAACTGCATGGTCATCCGGCGCAAACCCAGGGGCCAGACAGCTTGAGCGAGACGCTGCGCGGGCTGCGGCCATTGACTGACCGGTCATCACCCCATGCAGAATGTTCAGCCGCCCGGAATCACCGTGGATGTTTTCCGTCGACCACCCGGCATTGGGGTTTGCCCCACTCCCCCCAGCACCCTAGAATGCGCCGATGCGCGATGATCTCTCTCTTTTGCTGAACTCCCTCAACGATGCCCAACGCCAGGCCGTAGCGGCCCCCGTTGGCCGTCAGTTGGTCCTGGCCGGTGCTGGCTCCGGTAAAACCCGAGTGCTGGTGCACCGTATCGCCTGGTTGATCCAGGTCGAGAACGCGTCCCCGCACTCCATCCTGTCGGTGACCTTCACCAACAAGGCCGCTGCCGAGATGCGCCACCGCATCGAGCAGTTGATGGGCATCAGCCCGGCCGGTATGTGGGTGGGCACCTTCCACGGCCTGGCGCACCGCCTGTTGCGGGCGCACTGGCAGGAGGCCGGGCTCGCCCAGACGTTCCAGATCCTCGACAGCGATGACCAGCAACGCCTGGTCAAGCGCGTGATCCGCGAACTGGGGCTCGACGAACAGCGCTGGCCTGCGCGCCAGGCCCAGTGGTTTATCAACGGCCAGAAAGACGAGGGCCTGCGCCCGCAGCATATCCAGGCCAGCGGCGACCTGTTCCTGGCCACCATGCGCAGCATTTATGAAGCCTATGAGGCCGCCTGCGCGCGCGCCGGCGTGATCGACTTCTCCGAGTTGCTGCTGCGCGCCCTCGACCTGTGGCGCGATAACCCAGGCTTGCTGGCCCATTACCAGAAGCGCTTCCGGCATATCCTGGTGGACGAGTTCCAGGACACCAACGCCGTGCAGTACGCCTGGTTGCGCCTGTTGGCCAAAGGCGGCGACAGCCTGATGGTGGTGGGCGACGACGATCAGTCGATCTACGGCTGGCGTGGCGCGAAAATCGAGAACATCTACCAGTATTCCGAAGACTTCCCCGACGCGGTCACCATTCGCCTGGAGCAGAACTACCGCTCCACCGCCGGTATCCTCAAGGCTGCCAACGCCTTGATCGCCAACAACACCGGGCGCCTGGGCAAAGAGCTGTGGACCGACGGTGGCGAAGGCGAAGCGATCAACCTATACGCGGCCTTCAACGAACACGATGAAGCACGCTACGTGGTGGAAACCATCGAGAGCGCGCTGAAAACCGGCCTGGCGCGCAGTGATATCGCGATTCTGTACCGTTCCAACGCCCAATCGCGGGTATTGGAAGAAGCCCTGCTGCGCGAGCGCATCCCGTACCGCATCTATGGCGGCCAGCGCTTCTTCGAGCGTGCGGAAATCAAGAACGCCATGGCCTACCTGCGTTTGCTCGAAGGCCGCGGCAACGATGCGGCGCTGGAGCGGGTGATCAATATCCCAGCCCGTGGCATCGGCGAAAAAACCGTTGAAGCCATTCGCGACCACGCGCGCCATGCCGATGTGTCGATGTGGGAAGCCATGCGCTTGCTGATCGCCAACAAAGGCTTGACCGGCCGGGCTGCCGGGGCGTTGGGGGTGTTTGTCGAGCTGATCGAGAACCTGGCGGCCAAATGTTCGGAAATGCCGCTGCATTTGATGACCCAGACCGTCATTGAACAGTCCGGGCTGATTGCCTATCACGAAGCCGAAAAGGGTGAAAAAGGCCAGGCCCGGGTAGAAAACCTTGAGGAATTGGTCAGCGCCGCCCGTGCATTTGAAAACACCGAGGAAGATGAAGAGCTGACCCCGCTCGCAGCCTTCCTCGGCCACGCCTCGCTGGAGGCGGGTGACACCCAGGCCGACGAGCACGAAGACAGCATCCAGCTGATGACCTTGCACAGCGCCAAGGGCCTGGAGTTTCCCTATGTGTTCCTGGTGGGCATGGAAGAAGGCCTGTTCCCCCACAAGATGAGCCTGGAAGAACCCGGCCGCCTTGAGGAAGAACGCCGCCTGGCCTATGTGGGCATTACCCGGGCGATGCAGAACCTGGTGATGACCTACGCTGAGACCCGACGCCTGTACGGCAGCGAGACCTACAACAAGGTGTCACGCTTCGTACGTGAAGTGCCGAAAGGGCTGATCCAGGAAGTACGCCTTTCCAACAGCGTCAGCCGCCCGTTCGGCGGTGGCCAGCAGCAGAACTCCAGCAGCATGTTTGCGGGTTCCGAGATTCCGGAAACTCCATTCAGCCTGGGCCAGCAGGTCAAGCATGCGATCTTCGGCGAAGGGGTGATCCTCAACTTCGAAGGTGCCGGCGCCCAGGCACGGGTGCAGGTGAACTTCGCCGAAGGCAGCAAATGGCTGATGATGGGCTACGCGAAACTCGAAGCGGTCTGAAACAATTCCAAACATGAAGGTTGCTGGCCCGCCCTTGTTTTTAACGAGCGCGGGCCAATATCTGTAACAAGTCCTACAGACCATCCTGAATCGATCTTACGCAAAAGCCCGAAACATTATGTTGCTAGCCACTGTCACGACACCTGTGCAACATGGCGCGCGTGCAATCCACAAATGGGAATTCCCTTTATGAAACGTTTTCTTAGCATCGCCATGGCGTTATGCATAGGCCTGACGATGAGCCTCGACGCCAACGCCAAACGCTTCGGTGGCGGCAAAAGCATGGGCTCGGCACCGACTCACCAGACCAGCCAAATGGCCCCATCCGCCGGTGTAGGCGGTGCTGCCGCTACCGCAGGCGCAGCCGGTGCTGCTGGCGCTGCTGCCAAGGCCGGCGGTGCTTCGCGCTGGTTGGGCCCTCTGGCCGGTATCGCGGCCGGTGGCCTGCTCGCCTCCATGTTCATGGGCGGCGGCTTCCAGGGCATGCAGATCTTCGACATCCTGATCATGGCGGTCATCGCCTTCCTGATCTTCCGCTTTATCGCCGCCCGTCGCCGCAAGCAGCAGGAGCACCTGGCGCCCGCCGGCGCGCCGATGCAGCGTGAAGTGTTCGAGCAGAAACCCGCCATGGGTTCGATCTTCGGTGGTTCGTCAGCCCCTGCTGCCGCCCGCCCAGTGATCAACGCACCGGCCTGGTTCAACGAAGAGCGTTTCGTCGAAGCGGCCCGCAGCCACTTCCAGTCCCTGCAACAGCACTGGGACGCCAACGAAATGGACAAGATCTCCGAGTTCGTGACCCCGCAACTGCTGGAGTTCCTCAAGCGCGAACGCGCCGACCTGGGCGACGGCTTCCAGTCGACCTACATCGATGACCTGCATGTCCAGCTGGACGGTGTGGATGACCGCGCCGACAAGACCATCGCCACCCTGACGTTCAGCGGTGTGTCGAAAACCTCGCGCTTCGACCAAGGTGAAGTGTTCAGCGAAAGCTGGAACATGGAACGTGCCCAAGGCGACAACCAGCCATGGCTGGTCGCCGGTATCCGTCAGAACGGCTGATACCCGCACGCTTGTGCAAGCCGTAACAAAAACCCCGGACTTGTCCGGGGTTTTCTATTTCACGGTTGCACTTATAGCGAGCTACTGTATAAAACGCCCCTATAACCGCGCCATCTAGCAAGAGGATCCCGGACGTGGAAGAAGTCATCGAACAATTGCGTGAAGCCAACGAACCGGTTCCGGTTCCTCTGGAGCTGCCTGATGAAGACCAGTTGGTGGAAATCGAAGAAGAGCTGTTCATCAATATTCCGTTCGTCTTCAAGGAGTTTCTGCTGACCGTCAGCGACGTGGTGTACGGCAGCCTTGAGCCGGTGACCGTCACCGACCCGCAATCCCACACCTACCTGCCGGAAGTCGCAGCAAATGCCTGGGATAGCGGCGTGCCGCGCGAGTTGATCCCGATCTGCCAGGACGGCGACGACTATTACTGCGTTGAAGAAGACGGCACGGTGGTGCTGTGGTCCGGCGAAGAAGAACTTGTCACCGAGGAGTCTTGGGAATCGGTATGGCACTGGGCGCGGGACGTCTGGTTGGAAAGCTAAGACCTGATCCCCGTGGCGAGCGGGCTTGTCGAATCGTCGCACCGCCCGCGTTGGGCTGCGCAGCAGCCCCCCATCAGTGCTCCGGCGTATCCTTATGGTTATCCAGCGTCTCCAGCAAGGCGACCTGCATCCGCGTATGCACACGGATAAACCAGCGCCACAGCACAGCCGCCACCGCCGCCGCGACCACAGCGATCAGCACCAGCAGCTTGTTGGTCGGCAGAATACTCGCCGACAAGGCGGCCAATAGCAGGAAAATCACCAGCAGCGACAGGATCGGGATCAGCTCGGCGATCACCCGACGCACGCGCTGGGTATGTCGTCCGGCCATCTCCGGCTTGACGCTCATCTCTGCCAGCAACATCGACAATGCCTTGAGCTTGCGGTACGCCGCAATCAGGAACGGCAGCGACAACAATAATGCCCCGCCCCAGATCAATGCCTTCTGCCAGCTTGGATCACTGATCCAACCTTCCAGGGACGCGCCAATACGCACCGCGAAGTAGCTGCCTGCAAAAAAGATCGACACCACCAGCGCCAGGTTCACCCCCACTTGCAGGATGATCTTGCGGATCATCGACACCAGCATCGCGCCTTCACCCTGAGGCTGAATGCTGCGCAACCATTCACCATACAACCCGAACACTCGGCTCATACGCTTGGGCATCACTGCCGCGATCTTCAACGACAATGGGTCGGCACCGCGAATCAGGTACGGCGTGAGCAGCGTGGTGATCGCCGAAACGGCCACCGCCACCGGGTACAGGAAGTCGCTGGTCACCTGTAACGTCATCCCCAGCGCGGCGATGATGAAGGAAAACTCGCCAATCTGTGACAGCCCCATGCCAACCCGCAACGAAGTGCGGCCATCGTTGCCAGCGATAAACGCGCCGATCCCACAGGACAGCATCTTGCCCAACACCACGGCGACGGTGATCACTGCAATCGGCCAGGCGTATTGCAACAGGATCTGCGGGTCGATCATCAAGCCAATCGCCACGAAGAAGATCGCGCTGAACATGTCGCGAACCGGCTCGATCAAGCGCTCGATCTTAATCAACTCGCGGGACTCAGCCATGATCGCGCCGATCAGGAACGCCCCCAGCACCATGCTGTATTCCAGCTTGACCACCAGCAGGCAAAAACCGAAGCACAGGCCCAATACAGTGATCAGCAGCATCTCGTTGCTGTCGAACTTGGCCACATAGGCCAACAAACGCGGCACCAGCAAAATGCCGATGACCAACGCGACGATCATGAACAGCGAGAGCTTACCGACCGTGGAAAACACTTCGCCCGAGCTGACCGTGCCACTGACGGCGATACTCGACAGCAAAGCGATGATGCCGATGCCGAGGATGTCTTCCACGATCAGCACGCCGAAAATCAGCTGGGCGAAGCGCTGGTTTTTCATCTTCAGGTCATTGAGTGCCTTGACGATGATGGTGGTCGAGGAGATCGCCAGGATCGCGCCGAGGAACAGCGAGTCCATCGTGCTCCAATCGAACCAGCGGCCAATCTCGTAGCCGATCCAGATCATGAGGATGATTTCGAGGAAGGCGGCAATAAATGCCGTGGCGCCCACCTTGAACAACTTGCGCAGGCTGAACTCCAGGCCCAGACAGAACATCAGGAAGATCACCCCCAGCTCGGCGAGGGTCTTGATGGTGTCTTCGTCGTGGATCAGGCCAAATGGCGGGGTGTGGGGCCCGATGATGAACCCGGCGACGATGTACCCCAGTACCACAGGTTGTTTGAGACGGTGAAACAGGATGGTGACAACCCCGGCCACCAGCATGATCACGGCCAGGTCCTGGATAAAGCTGATGGCGTGCATGGCGAGGGCCTCCTTGAGGGTGCTGGCGCTTTTCCCACTTCCGCCCGCACCTTTGAACGGTCGCAAAGTGCGGAAGGAAAAGTCTGCCTTGATCGTAAGAAATGCCCTGATATGGGCTTTTGAAGGTTAACACCGCGACTTCCGCCGGAAAGCCGGTGCAATATATGGAAACAGATCGGTGCAGGCGTGACGGCAAGGCGCCCACCGGCGTCCCGTTAGGGATGGCGCTGCAAAGATTCCAGCACCCGAAGAGGTGCCTCCCCAACCAATGCCTACAACCGTGAGTGTGCTATGGAACCCGGAAACGCCCAGCTGTCGATGACGGTATTGATGACCCCTGATATGGCCAACTTCTCTGGCAATGTCCACGGTGGCACCCTGCTCAAGTATCTCGACGAAGTGGCCTACGCCTGCGCCAGCCGTTACGCCGGCCGCTATGTGGTGACGTTGTCGGTAGACCAGGTGATTTTTCGCGAACCGATCCATGTCGGCGAGCTGGTGACCTTCCTCGCGTCGGTCAACTACACCGGCAATACGTCGATGGAAGTGGGCATCAAGGTGGTGACCGAGAACATCCGCGAACGCTCGGTGCGCCATACCAACAGTTGCTTCTTCACCATGGTAGCCGTGGACGATCAGCGCAAACCCGCCGCCGTGCCGCCGCTGCAACCGCATAACAGTGAGGAAAGACGCCGGTTCGTGCAGGCCCAGCAACGCCGGCAGATTCGCCAGGAGCTGGAAAAGCGTTACCAGGAAATAAAAGCCGACGCGCTATAAACCCCAAGCGGTAAACCCAATCAAAATGTGGGAGGGACTTGCTCCCTCCCACATGGGGTTCTGCGTATTTACAGACCGATCGGCGTCGCTTCGAAGCGCACGCGCGGATGAGCAATACGATCCTGGGCTCGCACCAATTCCAACTCGTAACTGGCACAGGCCTGGGTTTCCAGCAGCACTTCATGCACCGCCGCGGCGGTGAATTCGAAGGCGGCCAGCAGGCTATCGCCCAGCAGCACCCGCGCCAGGAAAAACCCCGAGGTCAGGTCGCCAACGCCCACTGGCTGGCGGGGGAACGCCAACAGCGGGCGGCGCAGGTGCCAGCTGCCGTCGGCAGTTACCAACAGCATTTCGAAGCCATCCGGCAGCTTGCCCGGATAATCCAAGTGCTTGACCAGCACCGCCTTCGGCCCCCGGGCCAGCAACGCCTTGGCCATGCCCAGGCAGTCGAACAGCGACTGCGGCTTACGACCGGCAAAGCTGTCCAGCTCCAGTTGGTTTGGGCAGAGGAAGTCGGCCATGGCGGCGGCCTCCTCCAGCAGGAAATCGCTGACCTCCTGCGGCACGATGCAGCCTTTTTCCGGGTGCCCCATGACCGGGTCGCACAGGTACAGGGCCTTCGGGTTGATCGCTTTGATCCGCGCCACGCCGGTGAGGATGGCGCGGCCCTGGTCCGCGCTGCCCAGATAACCGGACAAGATAGCGTCGCAGTTGCCCAACTCACCAATGGCCGCAATGCCTTCCACCAACGCCGGAATCTGCTGCGGCGCCAACACTTCCCCTGCCCACTGTCCATACTGGGTGTGGTTGGAGAACTGCACCGTGTTCAGCGGCCAGACGTTCACCCCGACGCGCTGCATGGGAAACACGGCGGCGCTGTTTCCGGCGTGGCCAAAGACCACATGAGACTGGATCGCAAGCAGATGAGGTGTGCGTTTCATGCAGGAGATTTCCGTAAAGCCGTTTAAATTCTGGCCGCGCAGTATGCGACTAAACGCAGCCTATACGACAGACCGGCGACACAGTTAAGCTGCTCTCACTTTGTTGGAGTTTTTCGCATGCTGACCTTGGGAAACATCTTCGTGTTGATGCTGCTGGCGACCGGTGCCGCCTGGGTCTGGCACAACCACGGCCTGCGCGAGCGGGCGTTGGAGCGGGTCAAGCAGCATTGCGCCAAACTCGACATCGAGCTGTTGGATGGCGCCGTGGCACTCAAGCGCATCGGCTTTGTGAAAGATGCCAACGGCCGCCGGCGCCTGGCGCGGGTCTACAACTTTGAATTCACGGTGACCGGGGAAACCCGCCATCCGGGAACCATCACCCAGTTCGGCGCCCACAGCGCACAAATCGAACTGGCGCCCTACCCCTTCGAGATCAAGACACCACTGCCCAGCGCCGAGGTCATCGAGCTGAGCCAATGGCGCCAGGACCACGCCACCAAGCATCGTCACTGACGGCAGGCGGCCAGCGAACGCTGTAGCAGGGCCACGTCCTGGGGTTCGCTGAAGATCAATTCGATGCGTGAGTCGCGCCGCCATTCGCTGGGTTGCCAGGCAATCGGGCTGTTATCCACAGCGTTGGCGGATAGCCAGCCCTCGCCACTGTGGATAACCAGTTTGGCGCGGCGCCAGCCGAGACCGGTCAGCCACTGATGCAGGCGCTGCGGGTCGAATTGCTGGCTCGGGTGCCAGCGCCAGCCGATGCTCCAGCCACCGTCCTGAGCCTGGCTCAGGCAGATCGGCAGCAGGGGATCGCTCCAGATGGCCGGTATTTGTGCGAGGCCTTTGGGCACCGTGAAGTTATCCACAGTGGCGCCGGCCCGTGCGCTTGAGCCTGGTAAGCGGTTCAGCGGCAATTGCGCCTGGCGGGTCCAATACACCGGGCAATCGGGTAACTGCCGTTCGATGGCCTGACGCTGTGCGGTGTCCAGCGCCTCATCTTTGTTCAAGACCAACAGCCCGGCACTGGCCAGCGCTTCCAGCTGCGCAGGTGGCAAGGGCTTGCCCGCCGCCAGGGCTTGGGCATCCAGTACCAGGACGCAGGGTTGAACCGTCAGCACGTCCTGCCACGGCGGGTCCCGCAGTTGCTTGAGCAATTGCGCCGGGTGGCCCAGGCCCGAAGGCTCGATAAAGACACGGTCAGGCTTGGCCTTACGCAGCAGACGGCCAAGGCCCACCTGGAACGGGGCGCCATTCACACAGCACAGGCAGCCACCGGCAACTTCGCCCAAGGCAATGCCATCGTCATCCTGAGTCAGCAGCGCGGCGTCCAGGCCAATCTGCCCGAACTCGTTGATCAACACCGCCCAGCGCTCGTTGGCCGGACGTTGAGCGAGCAGGTGCTGGATCAGGCTGGTCTTGCCGGCACCCAGGGGCCCGGCAATCACGTGGGTGGGAATGTTCTGCAGCATAAGAGGCATCATTTTGACCGTGTAGAGCGCTTGATCCTACGCGGTTATGCCAGCCAATCCAGCGTCAGGATCAAGCGTCGCTCATCCGCCTTCAAGGCCGGCGAGCGGTGAATCAGGCCATGACCCTCGTTGCCATGCCATTTCGTACCCTTGAGTAGAGCCACCTCACCGCAGAGGATTTGCTCGATGCGGTCAGTGGGTTCAGCATCCGACTGGCCCAACGTGCGACGGTCCATCACCCCCTCGCGCAACCACTGGCTGCCGATGCCGGCATAGGTGGTGATCAGCCGCACAGGCACATGATCAACATGAAAACGCGGGCACATGGCCTTGTCCAACAACCGCAGGCGCACGCCGATGCGCCTGGCGCCCAGCAGGCAGGCAAAGGCGCTGATCAGCCACGACACATCGGCGATAAAGCCCTCATAACCCTCAAGATCGCGGCAACTGGACGCCAGGCCGTGCAGATTGGGCTCGGCGCCTTCGCTGTCCAGCTCGATCACCAGCGATTCAGCCAACGGCTCATTGAGCGCCACCAGCAAGGCGCCGAACTCGGCGATATGCAGGGGTAATTGGCGCTGCCACAGCGCCAGGTTCACACCATCCTCAAGGATATCGGACAGCGCCAGCGGGGTTTCACCGCGGGTCTGGCGAATCACGGGACGCAGGGACATGACCGGCGCCAGCATCAGGCGGCCACCTCTTCATACCAAGGGCCGAAAGGATCGGCCAGTAAGCGCCAGGCGTCGACGCCCAGGGCCATTTCTTCGTCGGTGAGCAAACAAGCGTCCAACTCGGCACGCATCTGTGCGAAGTCGATGTTCTGCCCGATAAACACCAGTTCCTGGCGGCAGTCGCCCGTGCTCAGTTGCCAGTTGCCCATGATCGCGGCGACGCTTTCTTCATCCTGCGGCCACTGGCTTTTCGGTACAAAGCGCCACCAGCGTCCAGCAAAGCCATGGCGCATCAGGCCACCCGCCTGTGACCAACTGCCAGCGTCCTGGTGCTTGCTGGCCAGCCAGAAAAACCCCTTGGAGCGTAGCAACTTGCCGTTCACCCACGGGCGATCGATAAAGTCGAAGAAGCGTTGCGGATGAAAAGGTCGGCGGGCGCGATAGACAGTGGATGCGATGCCATATTCTTCGGTTTCCGGTACGTGTTCGCCGCGCAATTCCTGCAACCAGCCGGGGGCCTGGGCGGCGCGTTCAAAGTCAAAGCGGCCGGTGTTGAGGATCTTGTTCAGCGGCACTTCGCCCATGACCATCGGGATGATTTCCGCCTGAGCATTCAGGCGTTCGAGGATGGCCATCAGCTCCTCACGTTCGTGGCTGCTGATCAGGTCGATCTTGCTGATCAAAATGACGTCGGCGAACTCGATCTGCTCGATCAGCAAGTCGGTGATGGAGCGTTCGTCTTCTTCTCCCAGGGTTTCGCCACGAGAAGCGAGGCTTTCGGCGGTCTGGTAGTCGAGCAGGAAGTTCATGCCGTCAACCACGGTGACCATCGTGTCCAGGCGCGCGATATCGGCCAGGCTTTGTTCGTTTTCATCACGGAAGGTAAACGTTTCGGCCACGGGCAAGGGTTCGGAGATGCCGGTGGACTCGATCAACAGGTAATCAAACCGCCCTTCTTTGGCGAGTTTTCCGACTTCTTCCAGCAAGTCTTCGCGCAAGGTGCAGCAGATGCAGCCGTTGCTCATTTCCACCAGTTTTTCTTCGGAACGATTAAGGGTGACGTCGCGCTGAACCTCGCTGCCATCAATGTTGATTTCGCTCATGTCGTTGACGATCACCGCAACCCGCAGGTTGTCGCGGTTGCGCAGGACATAGTTGAGCAGCGTACTTTTACCGGCGCCGAGAAAGCCGGACAACACGGTAACGGGGAGACGATTGGGCATCAGGTAGTCCTCATCAGGGTTGGCCGGTCAAATCGCCCGTTTATGGCGTTCGCGCAGCTCTTCGCGTTCTTTGGCTTCGATACACAGGGTGGCGGTGGGGCGTAGCAACAGGCGTTGCAGGCCAATGGGTTCGCCCGTTTCGCGGCACCAGCCGTATTCGCCGCGGGCCAGCCGTTCCAGGGCGTCATCGATCTTGTCCAACAGCTTCTTTTCCCGCTCCAGCAGGCGCAGTTGCCATTGGCGCTGTTCTTCGGCGCTGCCCACATCGGCAGGGTCGCTGTTGGGTTCCTGTTCGCGCAGCACCAGGAACTCAGCGTCGATTCGCGCTTGCAGCTCGTTGCGCTGGGCCAGGAGCAGCGTGCGGAAGAAGCCTTGCTGGGCTTCGTTCATGTAGTCGGCGGGCGGTTGGGCCAGGAGGTCTTGTTCGGTCATGGGAACGGTTCACGGGTCAGGCTGTGCTTTTATGTTATATTATAACAACACAAATAAGCCAATCCCCCTTGCTCGTCACGACGAAGGGCGCAATGCTTGATCATCTTCCTGCCCCGAGAACCCCTATGAAATACCTGGTGTGCGGCCTGTTATTGGCAGCAGCAGGATCTGCCTGCGCCCAAGTACCGAGCCTGTTGGCCAACTGCACGCGCAGCGCCAACCTGCTGGCGTGTGTGGACTCGCAAGGCAATGCCTACAGCGTGGCGACGGCCGGCAGTACCACGTATTTGCGCGGTTTCGAAGTCATCGGCAAACGCTATTGGGCCCAGACCAATAGCCGTTATGGGCAACTGACGTTCTTTACCGGGTTGGCGTCGGACGGTGAAGCGTGGGTCGGCTACACACGGCGCGTGGGCTGGACCACCCTCAACCGGTTTTCCAGTTCCGGTGGCACCAGCGCCAAGTTCACCTGCAGCCGGATAACCGGCTGTTAGACCTGGCCGTTTTTCTGCTCCTGCAGCCAGGCCACGTAGCTGTTCATCGGCGGGTTCTTCTGAAAGTATTTTTTCAACCCTTCGAACAAGCCATCGGCTACCGCCTGTTGATGACGCGCGGTGACCAGGCGCGCACTGTCCCGCGCATTGGAGATAAACCCGGTTTCCACCAGGATCGACGGCACATCCGGTGACTTGAGCACCGCAAACCCGGCCTGTTCCACGCGTTTCTGATGCAACGAGGTGATGCCCTCCAGGCTGCCGAGGATCGAGCTGCCCAATTGCAGGCTGGAGGCGATGGTGGCGTTCATCGACATATCGAGAATCACCCCGGCCAGCATCGGGTCCTTGTCCTTGAGGTTCAGCAGACTGGTGGCGCCCAGCAGATCGGCGCCGTTTTCCCGTTGTGCCATGAACCGCGCAGTGGCCGAGGTAGCCCCCCCTTCGGACAAGGCATACACCGACGCCCCCGAGGCGGTGATCCGCGGTGCCGCATCTGCGTGTACCGAGATAAACATGTCGGCGTTGTACTTGTGGGCAATCTCCACGCGCTTGCGCAGCGGCACGAAGAAGTCGTCGTTGCGCACCAGTTTCACGTCAAAGCCCCTCTCGCGTTTCAAGCGCTTGGCCAGCAATTGCGCGATCGACAACACCACGTCTTTTTCGCGCTGGCCCTTGGAGTCGACCGCGCCGGGGTCCTTGCCGCCGTGGCCCGGGTCGACTACCACAATGATGTCGCGCTTGGGATGCGCCTTGTCGATCGGAGCGACCAAGGGCGCCGGTTCAGCTGCGATCTGGCGTGGCGCGTGGGTGGCGCTGGTCAGGTCCAGTACCAGGCGATGACCTTGGCCATCCTGAGGCGGTAGTAGAAAACTGTTGAGCTGCATCGGCGCAGCCAGGTCGAGCACGATCCGCGTATCGCCTTTGCCGAAATGCCCCGAGCGAATCGAGGTGATCCCGCTGTTCTTCAAGGCCAGTTGAGAAAAGTCACCACTGAGGCCAGCACCGCTCAGGTCGATGATCACCCGTTCGGGTGCAGCCAGGGAGAAAGTCTTGTACTGCACCGGGCCGCTCAGGTCGAACACCAACCGCAGCTTGTCGTCCGAGCGCCACAGGCGGGCATTGCGAATCTGCGTGGCCGATGCGGCGAACGGCAAGGTGAACAGCGGGCTGACCAGGAGCAGGTTGAGGAGCTGACGTCTGTGCATGACATATACCGCAAATAAAGGAGCGTCCCTGCTCGACATGACTGAACAAAGGCTGGAGCAGAAAATTCATCGTCGACTCAATGGTTATAATATAACATGTCTTTTTATTTCCAACGATGGACCTGCTTATGAATGCGCTGACTCTGCCGGATATCGCCGCGCAAGCATCACGCCAAGCCTTGCCCCTCGACTGGGTCGGCATGTGCGGCATCGCCCTGCCCATCTTGATCGATGGCCAGCGTCTGACGGCCAAAGCCGATGCCGGCGTCAGCCTCGACGACGGCACCGCCCGTGGCATTCATATGTCACGCCTGTACCTGGCGCTGGAAATGCTCGGCCAACAGCCCCTGACGCCGACACTTCTGCGTAATGTACTGCAGCATTTTCTTGCCAGTCATGAAGGTTTATCTAAGAACGCCTACCTGCGTATCCATACCGATTTGCTCCTGAATCGTCCGGCCCTGGTCAGCCCACTGGCCGGCTGGAAGGCCTACCCGGTGAGCATCGAGGCGCACCTGGAAAACCAGATGTTCCACGTGGAACTAAAAATTGACGTTACTTATTCCTCAACCTGCCCCTGCTCTGCTGCCCTCGCCAGGCAGTTGATTCAGCAGCAATTTGTCGATGACTTCGCCAACACACCGTTGCGACATGAAGACGTGCTGACCTGGCTCGGCAGCGCCAATGGCATTGTGGCCACGCCCCACAGCCAGCGCAGCAGCGCACAGCTGCGCGTCCACCTGCAAGGCGAGCATCTGGCGCTGACCGAGTTGATCAACGACGCAGAAGCCGCCCTTGGCACTGCCGTGCAAACCGCCGTAAAGCGTGCAGACGAACAAGCCTTCGCCCTGGCCAATGGGCAGAACCTGATGTTCTGCGAAGACGCCGCCCGCCGCCTGAACCTCGCCTTGAAACGCTCGGATGCCGTCAAAGCCTTCCACCTCAAAGTGATCCACGCCGAAAGCCTGCACGCGCACGATGCCGTGGCTGAAAGCCGCTGGACGAGACCCTCTGCATGATCACCTGTACCGCTTTACGCTGGGGTGCCCCTGGGCAACCGCTGACCCCCGCCGTGGATTTCACCCTGGAAAAAGGCAGCCTCACCGGTGTGATCGGCGCCAACGGCACCGGCAAAAGCAGCCTGCTGAAGGTTATCGCCGGGCTGCAAAAGCCATTGGCGGGCAAAGTCACCGTGAATGTGCCACGGCGCGGCGGCCTGTCGTTCCTGCCCCAGCAGCAGCACCTCGACCGCCAGTTCCCCATCAGCCTGCAAGAGTTGGTGGCCGCCGGCTTCTGGGGCACCCAACTCACCCCGCAACAACGCAGCCAACGCCTGCAAGCGGTGCTGGAGGACTGGTGCCTCAGTGGCCTGGAACATCGCCCGTTGATGGCCTTGTCTGGCGGCGAACTGCAACGTGCCCTGCTCGCCCGCATGAGCCTGGCCGAGGCGTCGGTGCTGTTGCTCGACGAACCCCACGCCGCCCTCGATGAAGATGGCCAGGCCTTGTGCTGGAAACATATCCACGCCTGGCATGCCCAAGGTCGCACGCTGGTAGTGGTGTGCCATGACCTGGCCGCCGTGCGTGAACATACCCAGCAAGTGGTGCAGATCAAAAGCACCGGCTGCGTCGTCGGCCCCAGTCAAGAACTGATCCGTCCACACCCTCGCATGCAGGTGGCCTGATGCACTTCGCCTCCCATCTGTGGATGCCCTTTGCTGACTTCGTCTTCATGCGTCGCGCCCTGATCGGAGGCCTGGTACTCGCCTGCAGCACCGCGCCGCTGGGCGTGTTCCTGATCCTGCGGCGCATGAGCCTGATTGGTGACGCCGTCGCCCACGGCATCCTGCCCGGTGCGGCCCTGGGCTTCTGGTTCGCCGGGCTCAGCCTGCCCGCGCTGACCGTCGGTGGCCTGGGTGCCGGCCTGGGCATGGCCGGGCTGGCGGCCTGGATCACTCGCCGCACCGGCCTGCGTGAAGACGCCAGCCTCGCGGCTATCTACCCCATTTCACTGGCCGCCGGCGTGCTGATCCTGGGCATTGCCGGCAAACGCCTGGACCTGCTGCATCTGCTGTTCGGCTCAGCGCTGGCCGTCGACGAGGCCACCCTGACCGGCATGCTCTGGGTCTCCGGGTTCAGCCTGGTGGCCATGGCGCTGATCTACAAGCCGCTGCTGCTGGATACCCTCGACCCGCTGTTCCTGCAAACCGTCAGCCGCCTGGGCCCGCTGGCCCACGGTTTGTTCCTGACCCTGGTGGTGTTGAACCTGGTCATCGGTTTCCAGGCCATCGGCGCGTTGATGGTGGTGGGCTTGATGATGTTACCGGCCATCGCGTCACGGTTCTGGAGCCGGCGCCTGCCGGTGTTGATCGCGATATCGGCGGTGCTGGGATGCCTGTCGGTATGGCTGGGTTTGTTGCTGTCGTTCTATTACTCACTGCCCAGCGGCCCGGCGATTGTGCTGGTGGCTGGCGGCGGGTACCTGCTGTCCGTGGTCTTCGGTCCGGTGCACGGCTTGCTGCGCCGCCCCCCCTTGCTGTCATCCCAATGAGGTGTCTCCCGATGCGCGCTTTACTCGTGCTGTTCAGTCTCGTCCTGTCGTTATCGACGGCCCAGGCCGCCGACAAACTCCAAGTGGTTACCAGCTTCAGTATCCTCGATGACATCACCCACCAGATTGGTGGTGATCACATCCAGATCAGCAATATGGTCGGCCCCGACGCGGACGCCCATACCTACGAGCCCACCCCGGACGATGCCAAGGCGTTGCTCAAGGCCAGGCTGATCATCAAGAACGGCCTCGGTTTTGAACCCTGGCTGGACCGCCTGGTCACCAGCACCGAAACCAAGGCCACGGTGGTCACCGCCAGCAAAGGTGTGATCTCCCACACCATGGAGGAGGACGGCGAAACCATCCCCGATCCACACGCCTGGCACAACCTGGCCAACGCCGAAATCTACGTGAACAACATTACCAAGGCGCTGGTGGCCGCCGACCCGGCCAACAAGGCCGACTACCTGCACAACAGCCAAGCCTACCTGAAAGAAATCTACCGCCTGCTCGCCGAAGCCAAGACCAAATTCGGCGCGCTGCCACCGGGCAACCGTCGCATCGTGACCTCTCATGACGCCTTCGGCTACCTGGGCCAGGCCTATGGCATCCAGTTCCTGGCGCCTCAGGGCCTGTCCACCGAACGTGAGCCTTCGGCCGCCGAAGTCGCCGCGCTGATCACCCAGATCCGTAAAGACAAGGTCAAAGCCGTGTTCATGGAAAACATCAAGGACTCACGCCTGCTCAAGCAGATCGCCGACGAAAGCGGCGCGCAGATCGGCGGCACGCTTTACTCCGACGCTCTTGCAGCAGAAGGCCCGGCCAGCACCTTTACCGGGCTGTTCGAATACAACCTCAATACCTTATGCGCCGCGTTGGGTAAGCCATGATTCGCAAGAACCCTTCCGGCGATCTGCCGGTGATCGCCGAATCGGCCTACGTCGACAAGACGGCGATCATCTGCGGCAAGGTCATCATTGGCGAGAACGTCTTCGTCGGCCCCTACGCCGTAATCCGCGCCGATGAAGTCAACGCCAGCGGCGCCATGGACCCTATCACCATCGGCGCCAACTCCAATATCCAGGACGGCGTGGTGATCCACTCCAAATCGGGCGCGGCGGTGACCATCGGCGAGCTCACCTCCATCGCCCACCGCTCCATCGTCCATGGCCCCTGCAGCGTCGGCGACCGTGTCTTCATCGGCTTCAACAGCGTGCTGTTCAACTGCACCGTCGGCGACGGCTGCGTGGTGCGTCATAACTCGGTGGTCGACGGCCGCGACTTGCCCACCGCGTTCTACGTGCCCTCCACTACCCGCATCGGGCCGAACACTGACCTTTCGCAGTTCCCGCCGGTCAGTGTCAGCGCCTCGGAGTTTTCCGAAGACGTGGCACGCACCAACGTCGACTTGGTCCGCGGTTACAAAGCCCTGCAAAACGAGTTCTGAACCATGAGCCGCCTGCTGATCCGTAACGCCCGCCTGGTCAACGAAGGCCAGGTATTTGACGCTGATGTACTGGTCGCCAACGGCCGCATCGAGAAAATCGCCAGCAGTATCGAGCACTGTAATGCGCCCCTGGCGATCGACGCAGAGGGCCAATGGCTGCTGCCAGGGATGATCGATGACCAGGTGCACTTTCGCGACCCTGGCGCACCCGACAAAGGCAGTCTCTACAGCGAATCCCGGGCGGCCGTAGCCGGTGGCATCACCAGTTTCATGGACATGCCCAACACCCAGCCGGCCACGCTGACCCTGCAAGCCCTGGCCGAAAAAAAGCGCCGCGCCGGCCTGCATTCAGTCGCCAACTACGGTTTTCACTTTGGCGTCAGCAACGACAATCTCGACATCATCGCCGCGCTCGATCCCCGCGAAGTGGCTGGGGTCAAAGTGTTCATGGGGGCCTCCACCGGCAATATGTTGGTAGACGACCCTCGGATTCTGGAGCGGCTGTTTGCAGAAGTGCCGACCATCCTGCTGGCCCACTGCGAACACACGCCGAGCATCCTGGCCAACGAGCGGCGCCTGCGCGAGCGTTTCGGGGACAAGATCCCCGCCGTCGCCCACTCGCTGATCCGGGACGCCGAGGCCTGTTATCGCTCCTCCTCTTTGGCCGTGGAGTTGGCCAGGCACCACGGCACACGCCTGCATGTGCTGCACCTGACCAGCGCACGCGAATTGGCCTTGTTCGAGGACAAACCCCTGGCGCAAAAACGTATTACCGCTGAAGTCTGCGTGCACCACCTGCTGTTCGACGACCGCGACTATCACCGCCTGGGCCATCAGATCAAATGCAACCCGGCGATCAAGACCCACGCCGACCGCGACGCCCTGCGCCAAGCCTTGCTCAGTCATCGTCTGGATGTGATTGGCACTGACCATGCGCCGCATACCTGGGCGCAAAAACAGCTGGGGTATTGTGAAGCGCCATCGGGCTTGCCGCTGGTGCAACATGCGTTGCCGGCGCTGCTGGAGTTGGTGGCCGACGGGCTGCTGCCCTTGACCACCCTGGTGGCGAAGACCAGCCATCGGGTCGCCGACCTGTTCGCCATCCCGGATCGGGGTTATCTACGCGAAGGCTATTGGGCCGACCTGGTGCTGATCAAACCAGAGCCGGCGGGCAAGCCCGTCAGCAGCCAGCCGATCCTGGCTCGCTGCGGCTGGACACCCTTCGCCGAGCGCAGCTTCCGCCACAGCGTCAGCACCACGCTGGTCTCCGGCCACCTGGCCTGGCACAACGGCAAGGTGGTCGACAGTTGCCAGGGTTTACCGTTGCAGTTCCTGCGTTAAGCGCGAGGCTTGACCGTACCGCAATTGCTGCCCAGCCACTGGGCATGGCTGTCCAGGCTACCCTTCTGTTGAATGCCAGTGGCATTGAAGGTGCCGTTGACGGTGGTGGTGAATTCCTTCTGGCTCTGGAAGGTGGCAACCCCCGTGCCCTGGGCTTTGGGGCAACTGAAACGGAATTTCCACTGGTTACCGGTCTTGTCGGTGACTTCCTGTTTGCAGCCCGATTGCGGGTCGGTCAGGGGGATCGTGTCAGAGGCAACCTGGGCGGGCGTGAGGCACACCTGCACGCCTTTGCCGGCCATGGTGACGCCCTGCTTTTCCAACATGGCGCGCTGTTCGGGGGTCATCTGTTGCTTGAGCTGACCCAGTATCAGCGACAGGTCCGGCAGGTCCTGGTTATCGACTTTCATATTGCTGGTGGTCAATTCCCACAAGCCCGGCGCCAGCATCTGCGCCTGCGCTGCCACGGGCAACGACAAACCAACAACCATGGCCAAACCAAGCAGACGAGCATTCATCGGGTAACTCCTGGGCAATTGTTGGCGTTAGACGCCGTAAACGTGCCAGTGTTGCACGACAAATAAAATAGCGACATTCGTGGCCGAACATGGTCTGTTACGCATTGGATTGTCTGGAGTCATGTCGTCCATGGATTTTTTTGGCCCGCACCTGCTCGCCTACTTCATCGCCACGCTGCACTTTCTCGGGACCCTCGCCGCGATCCATGCGGTGCTGACCGTCAGGACCGCCCAAGGCTCGATCGCCTGGGCCTTGTCGCTGATGTTCATGCCCTACCTGACCCTGATCCCCTACCTGATTTTCGGCCGCAGCACCTTCGATGCCTACATCCAGGCGCGGCGCCAGGCCAACCAGGAAATGCACACTGCTATCACCGAGCTGAACTGGCGCCCGTGGGTCGAGGAAGCCTTGGCCGCGCGCAACTCCAGCGCCTACGCCTCCCTGCGTGCCATGCCCAAGCTGGGGCGCATGCCATGCCTGGCAAACAATGAAGTGCGTTTGCTGATTAATGGCGACGCCACCTTCAGTGCGATCTTCGACGCCATTCGCAACGCCAATACTGCCGTGCTGTTTCAGTTCTTCATCATTCATGACGATGAACTCGGCCGCCAACTGCACGCCTTATTGAAGGAAAAGGTCGCACAAGGCGTAGGCATCTACGTGCTCTATGACCGAATCGGCAGCCATGCCCTGCCCCATCGCTACGTGCAATCGCTACGCGACGCCGGGGTGCAGGTCAAGGCGTTCGCCACCCGTAGCGGCTGGCTCAATCGCTTCCAGGTCAACTTCCGCAACCACCGCAAGATCGTAGTGGTGGATGGCATCACCGGCTTTGTTGGTGGGCACAACGTCGGTGACGAATACCTGGGCAAAAAACCGCCGCTGGCTCCGTGGCGCGATACCCATGTGCAAGTCACCGGCCCGGTGGTGGCCTGCCTGCAGGAGTCGTTCGCTGAAGACTGGTTCTGGGCCGCACGAGAACTGCCGCCCTTGATCCTGCCGGACACCTACCCCGACGACGGTGTGCTCTGCCAATTGCTCGCCAGCGGCCCGGCAGACCCGTATGAAACCTGCTCGCTGTTTTTTGTCGAGGCCATCCACGCGGCGACCGAGCGTGTGTGGATCACCAGCCCGTATTTCATTCCCGACGAAGCGGTGTTTGCCGCCCTGCGCCTGGCGGTCCTGCGCGGGGTGGACGTACGCCTGCTGCTGCCATCCAGGCCCGACCACCGAATCGTGTATGCCGCGTCCAGCCTCTACGCCATCGAAGCCGTACGAGCCGGGGTGCGGGTATTCCGCTATACGCCAGGCTTTCTGCATCAGAAGGTGGTGTTGGTGGACAGCGAAATCAGCGCCATCGGCAGTGCGAATATGGACAACCGTTCCTTCCGGTTGAATTTCGAAGTGATGTTACTGACCGTCGACGAAGCCTTCGCCAAGGAAGTGGAGCACATGTTGCTGGACGACTTTGCCCTGGCGCATGAAGTCAGCCAAGAGGAAAGCCGCGAAACCCGCCGCCTGCAACACCTGGGCATGCGGATCGCGCGCTTGATCTCACCGATTCTCTAACAGCCAACGCAGTAGAAAAAAGGTGGGAGGGGCACCGCCCCTCCCACCTTTAGTTCTTTAGTGCTTTCGTCATCGTGATCAGCGGTAGATATCTTCCCGCGTCCACGGCAGTTCATGGCTGCCATCCGCGTGAGGTTTCACCGCCAGGATCTGGTGCAAGTTGATCCAGCCCCGTGCAAACGCATACGCGCACCCCGCCAGGTACAACCGCCAAATACGCAACGCTTGCTCCGGCACCATCTTCGCCGCCGCTTCCAGGTTATCCTCCAGGCGTTCGCTCCAATGGTCCAGGGTGCGGGCGTAGTGCAGGCGCAGGCTTTCCACATCAACCACTTCCAGCCCGGCTTCGCTGATCTCTGCGGTCATCATCGCCAGGTGCGGCAGTTCGCCGTTGGGAAATACGTAGCGCTCGATAAAATCCCCGGCGCCACGGCCTACGGGACGACCATCGGTATGTTTGGCGGTAATACCGTGGTTCATCACCAGGCCGCCTTCACGCACCGCGCCAAACAGGGTCTTGCAGTATTGCGCCAGGTTGGCGTGGCCGACGTGCTCGAACATGCCCACGCTCACCACTTTGTCGAAACGGCCATCCTGGGGCAGGTCACGGTAGTCGAGCAACTGCAGGTCGACCTGACCTTCCAGGCCCTCGGCTTTTACCCGCTCTTTAGCCAAGGCCAGTTGGGCCTTGCTCAGGGTGATACCAAACACCTTGGCCCCGAACTCCCGCGCCGCATAACGCGCCAGCCCGCCCCAGCCACAGCCGACGTCGAGCAGATAGTCCCCCGGCTGCAGCCGCAGCTTGCGGCACAGATGGCGAAATTTGTCTTGTTGGGCCTGGTCGATGGATTCGCTGCCGGTTTCGAAATATGCGCAGGAATAGGCCATGTCCTGGTCCAACCAAAGCTGGTAGAACTCGTTGGACAGGTCGTAATGGTAGGAAATCGCCGCTGCGTCAGTGGCCTTGTCGTGGATCGAGCGCACCGGACGATTCCCTGCGTCGTCATCGACCAGGGCGTGACTCAATTCGTCACAAACCCGGATCACTTCGGTGATGGAGCCTTCCAGCTCCAATTTGCCCTCGACGAAGGCCTCGCCCAGTGAGTCGAGCGTTGGATGGCTAAGCTTGGACACAACCGTGGGGTCCTTCACCACGATGGTCACACTGGGCTCAGGGCCCAAGTTGAATTCATGGCCATCCCAGAGTCGAAGACGCAGCGGTAGCTGAAGATTCTGTAAGGCCGGTGGAAGTTGCGCGAGCATGAGTAGTCCCCCCTTGTTTCAGACGTCTGGAATGAGGGTAGACCATCCGAAGACAAAGTAGGAGGCTATCGATTTAATAGCAGCCTTCTATGGGGCTCGGCGCTCGAGCAAACCGTCCTGGACCCACTGTTTCAGCCACGTGACCGCTTGCAGTGGTGCGCCCTCTCCATAAGTGACTAGCAACTGCACACACAGTTCTGAAAAACTCCAACCGGTGGTCACCATTCCGGCCAACGCACAGATTTGCGCCGAGTCCATGCTGCGGTAATGGCAGATTTGCTGATGACGCCATACCAGGCAGATTTGCGCCGGCTCCAGCGCCTGGCTGCCGGGGAATTCCGATTGATCCTTGCTCGCACGCCAGATCGCCACCGTGTTGAAGCGACAGAGCAGTTGTTGCACGGTCGGCGCCAACTGAACCTTAAGCCCAGGCCACTCGTCAGGCGGCAACGACGCCATGGCGTCCAGGGTCAACGGCTGCCCCAGCGGCGCATCGAAGGCCAGGGTAAACGCCCACTCCAGGCGCGCCAGCTCAGCCAGCGGCGCACTTTGTGCAGCCACCAGGTGCTCAAGGATAAACGCGGGAAACCGCTCACCCAGCCAGCGCAGGCTGTAATGAGCCGAGGGATAACGACGTACATAGGCTTCGGCCAGCCGCGCAAACTCATCATCCCCCAACCAATACCAGATGGCGCCGAAGTCATGCCGCATGACATCCCGCAACCGTTCCAGATAGGCGTTGTGGTAAATCGCCAGGCCGGTGTCCACATCCAAAGTGGGCCCGCCGAGCAAGGTCGCGGCAAAGCCGCTGTCGGCAGTCGAGGTGTCCGATAACAGGTGCTGTTCGAAGGCCATCTGCCAATCGATCAGGCGCATCGCGACCTCCTGGCCAACGCGGTGGCGCCCAGTTCGCGGGCCTTGCTCAACTCGGTCAGCAACTCTTCGAAGGGCGGGAAATGATCGTCACGCTCCAACAGTGTCGAGACCGGCCCCAGGTGCTCCAGCGTCCGTTGATACAGCGCCCATACCGGATCGCACACCGGCTGGTCATGAGTATCGACCACATAGTCGCCGTAGTCCCTATGCCCGGCCAGATGCAGCTGCCGAATGCTCTCGGGCGGCAGGTTGAGAATGAAGGTCCAGGCGTCGAAACCGTGGTTACGGGCGCTGACATACACATTGTTGACGTCCAGCAAAAGCTGGCAGCCCGACAGATGGGACAGGGCGTTGAGGAATTCCCACTCGGTGAATTCATCCAGCTTGGAACGCACATAGCTGGAGACATTCTCCAGCACCAACGGGCGCTGCAACACGTCTTGCACCTGGCGGATACGGTTGGCGACGTAGTAAAGGCTTTCTTCGGTGTAAGGCAGCGGCAGCAGGTCATGCAGCTGATGCGCGTTGCCGCGGCTCCAGCACAGATGGTCGGAAATCCACGCTGGCTGGATACGCTCGGCGAGCTGCTTGATGTGCTGGAGGTAATCGGTATCGAGGGCATGGGGGCCACCGATGGACAGGGACACGCCGTGCATCACCAGGGGGTAGCGCTCGGCGATTGCGTCCAGGTAGTACAAGGCTTTGCCGCCCTGCACCAGATAATTCTCGGAGATCACTTCGAACCAATCCACCGCAGGGGATTGCTCAAGGATCTGTTCATAGTATTCGTTGCGTAAACCCAGGCCGTAACCCAGGGAGGGGAAAGAGCTGGCCATCATGGACTCCTGGAAAGGTGTCCGCAGCGGTCGGAATACCCGCTGCGGGTGCACTCGGCTTGCGCTTACTCGCCGACCTTGCCACCAGCCTTGTCGCACTCAGCCTTGGTCATGGCCTTGAAGCCGTGGCCCTTGCACACCGCCTGGCCTTTGCAGGCGTTTTCAGCGGTCTTGCAGTCGTTCATGCCTTTGCAGGAAGTCACGCCGTAGCAATGAACCGCCGCGTCTGCGGCCTGCGCCTGAGTGGCGACACCGGCAAACATGGAAGCGGCAGCGATCGCCAGGGCAGCACCGGAAACGGCTTGTTTGATGTTCATTGTGTAGTCCTCATCAATCAGTAGTGGAGTCGGTCTGAACGGATTGCTCAGTCTCGACACACCACTAGAGTGAGGCCCCCTATCGGCGTTACAGCCGCTTGCAAAAATTCCTCGGAATTATTCGTCGAGCTTCAACAGCGGCTCCTGGAAACGCAGCAAACGCCCGGCGTTACCCAGCACCAGCAAGGTGCTGAGGTTGTGCAGCACCGCCGCAATCATTGCCCCCGCGGCCCCCAGCCAACCGAATGCGGCAAACACCACGATGGCCAACGTCCAACCCAGCCCGATGATCACATTGACCTGCAATGTCTTGCGGCACTGGCGACTCAAGCGCACACAGGTGCCCAACCGGCGCAGGTCGCTGCCGATCAACACCACATCCGCCGACGCGAGTGCGATATCCGCCCCACCCGCGCCCATGGCGACGCCGACCACGCCGGCCTTGAGTGCCAGGGAGTCGTTGATCCCATCACCCACCACCATCGGCCGGAAGCCGCTGCTGATCTCCCCCAACACGCGATTGAGCTTGTCTTCCGGCAATGCCTGGGCTTCGACATCACTGATGCCGACGTCCAGGGCCAGGCTGTCGGCCACGCTCTGGCGGTCGCCGGTGAGCAGCAATTGCCGGCCCAGGCCCAGCTCCCGCAGCTCTTGCAGGGCCTGGCGGGCTTCCGGCTTGACGCTGTCAGCCAGCAGCAACCAGGCGAGGAATCGCCCGTTCAGCGCCAGCCCGGCAATCGGGCCGTCGTGGTTCGGCACGGTCGTGGTGGCAATACCCAATTGTTCGAACAACTCCGGGCGCCCCAACGCGGCTTCACCCTGCTCGGTCTGTGCCACGACGCCCAGGCCCTGGCGTTCGCGGATATCAGTCAGCACCAACAATTGCGCCTGGATCGCCAACCCCGCCAACGCCCGACTGACCGGGTGACTGCTGGCCGAGCCGAGGCTGGCTGCAAGGTTCAGCAACCCCTGGCGGTCCGACACGCTGGTTTCGATCGACTGCAAACGCAGGGTGCCAAAGGTCAGGGTGCCGGTCTTGTCGACCACCAACGAAGTCAGGTCCGCCAACTCTTCCAGGAAGGCTGAACTGCGAATCAGAATCCCATGCCGTGCCGCCACGGCAATCCCGGCAATTGCCGTGGCCGGTGCCGACAGCACCAGCGCACACGGGCATGCCGCCACCAGCACCGCGAGCATCGCCTGGGCGTCGTTGGTGACAAACCAGGTGACCGCCGCCAGCAACAGCACCAACACCATATAGCTGCCGGCATAGCGCTCCAGCAGCCGCGTGATCGGTGGCTTGGAACGCTCGGCGTTCTGCATCAGGGCGATGACCTTGCCCAGGGTCGATTCATTACCGGTGCGGGTCACTTGCAGGCGCAGCAAGCCGTCGAGGTTGATCGCCCCACCAAACACCTGCATGCCGACACTGGCCTCCAGCGGCACCGACTCACCGGTGATCGGCGCCGTGTCCAGGCTCGCCTGGCCAGATAACACCACCCCATCCGCCGGCACCCGGTCGCCCGCACGCACTTCGACGATATCGCCGGTGTTCAGCGTGCCGTTGTCCACTTCAATGATGCTCCCGTCAGCCTGCACCCGGCGCGCATGGCTGCGGGTCAGCTTGCCCAAGGCATGGATCGCTTCCTGGGAGCCGATCACGCTGCGCTCTTCCAGCACATGGCCAAAGATCATGATGATCGGCAGCAGCGCGGCGGTCAGCAGATCGCCCGTCGCCCAGGCGCCGAGCATGGCCAGGGCGATCAGTTGGTCGGTGATGCCATGCAGGCTGGGAAACCGCAGGCTATACCAGGCCGAACGCATCACCGGCACGGCCACCAGCAGCGAAGCGACACCCAGCAACAACTGGCTCACCCCCTGCTGGTCCGGCGCCAGCCAGCGCCACACCAGGCCCAGCACCAGCAAACCCAAGGCGAGCATGGCCAGGGTCAATTGCCGGGCGGCGCTGCGCTGCTCGGCGGAAGTCAGCATAGGTGCGCTCATTGGTCGGCTCCCTGGATGATCAAGCGGGAGTCGTCTTTGGGATCGACCGTGGTCACTGAGCCGGCCTGGCCGAGGATTTTCGGCAAGCGCTCGCGGTACAGTCGCAGCAGCAGGCCGGGGTCTTTGACCTGGGCCAGGCTTGCGACAGTGGCGGTTTGCGCCTGGGCATTGGCCAGGCGCTCACTGGCCTGGGCATGGGCGACTTGCACCATGCGGTCGGCTTGCTGGTTGGCGGTCTGGGTGAGCTTTTCCGCGTCGGTACGCGCATTGGCCACCGCTTTGTCAGCCTGCTGGCTGGCAGTGAGTACCGCATTGAACGCATTCACCGCCGGGCTCGGCAGGCTCGATTGCACATCGACACGGGTCACTTCGATACCCAGGCCCAGACCGCTGGCGGCCAACTCGGCCAAGCGTTTATTGATGCCCTGCACCAGGTCCCCGCGCAGCCGTTCACGGCGCTCGGCGGCGCCGTTGTCGGTACCGATCAGTTCGGGGCGCGCCACCAGGATCGTGTCGAGGTCACGGGCGGCGGTCAGTGCCACGGCACTGCGGGTCACCAGGCGATCCAGGGCCGGCAGTACATGCTCGCCCTGCAACACAAACGCGTAGGGTTCGGTGACCTTATAGAACACCCGCACATCCAGCTGCACCACGCCGGCATCGCCGGTCAGCAGGTAGCCGGAGCCGGCCAGCGCATCGCTCAACGGTGTGGCGAAACTGGCCACGCGGTCGGCCTGTACCGCCGCATCGGAGCGCAGCAGGTTCTCGACGCGGCGTTCGATCACACGGTCTGCCGCCGGCAACAGCACCACTTGCTCGAAGGGTTGCGGCCACGCCAGCAATAGCCCCGCGTTCTGGATTCGATCCAGTGCGCCGAAGTGCAAGACCACGGCGCGGTTCTGGGGGTCGATCTGGCGCACATTGGAAAATGCCCAGGCCAGCGCCGCCAACACAGTCACCGCGTACAGCGCCAGGAACGTCAGGCGGCCGGCCTGGATCCAGGGGCTGTCCGGGCTGTCACGCTCAGTCATGGTTGAACGTCCTTCGGCCCGTCCACCAAGACGCGAAATGGCGCGGCGTCAGTGCGCAGGATGATCTTGGTACCCGGGGTGACCACGGTGCCCAAGGTATCCAGCGAGCGCAGCAAGTTATACAACTGCGGGTTGCCGGCGTAGGCACGACCATAAATCTGCGCGGCTTCGACCCGCGATTGGGCTTCGATATCGGCAGCTTTTACCGTGGCGTCAGCCTGCACGATCCGCGCATCGCGCTCGGCAGCGGAGCGAATCTGCGCCGCTTCACGCTTGCCCACGGCGGTGCGTTCAGTGGCGATGGTTTCACGCTCGGCGCGCATGCGGTCGACGGTGGCAGTGAGGGTCACCGACGGCAAGGTCAGCCGCTCAATACCCACCTGCGCCACGCGTACGCCATAGGTGGTGAGCAATTGTTGATCGATCTGCTGGCGCAACTGCGCCTCGAATTCGGCGATGCGCACCTGGCTGGCATCCGTATTGATCAGGCTGGACAGGTCGAAGCTGGCCGCCGTGGTTTCCAGTGCCGAACCGACAAAGGTGCGAATCTGCCGCGCCGCTTCATCCGGTTGGTTCTGCACTGCACGCATAAAGCGCTGCACATTGTCGGCATCGCCCTGTACCTGCCATGCCACATAGGCCTGCACGATAATGCGCAGGCCGTCGCGGGTGCCCACGTCCTGCAAACCGCTGGAAGTGGTGCGCAAGCGCAGGTCCACCGGGATCGCCGCTTCGAACGGTGCCGGCCAGCGCCAGCCCAGGCCCGGCTCCAGCAGCACTCTCGATGGGTTGCCGAAACGGGTAATCACCGTGGCCTCGCCCGACCGCACCTGCACCAGGCTGGCGGCAGCGACTGCAAACAGCACCAGCAATACGGCCCAGGCCATTCGGCGCCAAGGGAATGGGCCGGCGGGTTGTTCATCACCATGATGGTGATGATGGTGGCCGTGGTGGTGACCATGATCGTGAGAATGAGCGCTCAACAGACAGACTCCTTATTGAACGGCTTTACGCGGTACCGAGGGATCGGCCGGCAAGGTAAAAGAACGCAGATCGATCGTCGGCGCACTGTTGGCGCCCAGGCGATGATCCAGAATCAACAGTTTGGCGTGGGCCAGGCCCTGGCTGAGTTGGCCGAGGTACTGTTCCAGCACAAAGGCCCGGCCGGCCGTGGCGTAGGCCTTCTGTTCGGCGCTAAAACGCAGGTCTGCCGCCTGGGCGCCGGCACTCACTTCACGGGCGATGGCCAATGCCTGGTCGCGGGCGGTGCTGGCTTGCAACAACGCCTGGTTGGTTTGTTCGCTGGCAGCGCCGCGCTCACGGGAAATCAGGGCCTGGGCGCCGATCTGTGCCGCTTGCACGCCGTGGTAGGCATTGGCGGCACCGGCCGGCGGGTGGATCGCCTCCACCACGGTCGCCAAGATTTCCACCCCGCTGTCGAGCGTTTGCAGGTCGGCTTGTACGGCATGGCCGATTTCGTCGGCCAAGCGGGTGCGTTGTTCGCCAAGCAATTCATCGAGGGTGCGTGAAGCGAAGTCATGCACGAGGATGCGGCTGGCGGTGCTGCGGATCAGGGTCGGCACATCGGCGCTGTTATAGGTGGCGGCCAGCGCGGCCTGGTCGGTCAGGCCGATACGGTAGACGAAACGCACGTCCATATTGACGATCTGGAAGCTCTGCTTGTCACCGCTGCTGCTGGCAATCACCTGGGATTTGTCATTGACATGGCTGGCGTCCCACAAGCGGTTGGCAATCAACGGCGCGGGGCCTTCGGCGGCGGCAAGCTCCGGCGTGGCAGCCTCGCTGACGCTGGTCGCCAGCTCATGCACCACGCCGTTCTCCACACTCAACACGCGGCCCAGCGGCCAGGGCAAGCCGGCATGCAGGCCAGGGCCAAAGACCTCCACGGGTTTGCCGAAGCGCTCATAAATCCCACGGCCTTGCAGGGGCACTTCGTGTACGCCGGTCAGTGCCCAGCCTACGGCCAGCACCACCAGCAATACCGGCAGGAACGCCCGGCGCATGTAGGTAAACGCCCAGATCTGGCGCAGGTCGATGCCGAAGCGGTTGTGCAATTCGTGCTGCAGCGCCTGCAAGGGTTGTGGCGGCCAGCGCAGCAACCCGGCGATAAAGCTCTGCGCCGTCAGGCGCGGTTCCAGGCGCGGCTGCCGTGGGCTGAACAACGAGAGTACGCCGCGTAACAGAAACTCCAGCGCCACCAGCGCCGGCAACAGCCCGATCAGCGTGGCCAAGCGCAATGGCCAGACCGCTTCGGCACCCGCGAACAACAGGCAAATCGCACTGACCACCAGGCAGATGATCGCGACTCGACTGAGCTGCACCAACTGCGCGGCTTCCGGCCACTGCGCAGCGGTTTCCTGAGCCAGGCGGCGCTCGAACACCAGCAAGCCGAAGGCCAATGCCAGCGCCAGCGCCGCGCCGATGCTGGCAGACTGACTAACCGCCGCCGCAGGCAAGGCCAGGTTCCAGAACTCGAGGACGCTGACCAGCGCCAGCAGCGACCAACCGACGAGCCACAACACGGGCGCGCCGATCTGGGCAAGCAGCCCGCTGCCGAATCGATTGATCAGGTCGCGGTGCCAGGCGGCGGGCTCAACAGGTGGCTCGATCAGCTCGACGATGGTCCCTTCCAGCGCCTGGGCGCGCCAATCGGCCACCCACCACGCCGACTGCAAGCCGGCCACCAGCACCAGCAGGGCCGACGCGCAGTTGATCAACACCACCGGCCAGATCGACAGCGGCGCAAACAGCGCGACAAACAGCGCCAATACCCAGCCACTGATAGCCAGCAGGGTCAGGCTGATACCGGCTTGTCTCAATCGACGGGCATGGAACAGCCCTTGCTGAAAACGCGGCAAGCCTTCTACCGAGGCGCCTTCAGCTTCTAGATCCAGTTGCATCCACTCAACGCCCGCTCGTACACAATTCGTTACGATATAACACGGATAGTGAAATTTTTGTTCGATAAACACCCCTTTTCAAGCCGCCCACAGATCCCATGTGGGAGGGTGCTTGCCCCCGATGACAATGGATCAGCCAACACCTGCATCAACTGACAGACCGCTATCGGGAGCAAGCCCCTCGCACATTTGCTCTTGCGTGCTTTCCAGATCGTGACTAACCCCCCATAAACACAAGCCATCACTGGTACAGGCCACGAATAATCGGCACACTCCAAACCAGTTTTTCGCGGGCTCACGGACAAGGAAGCGTCACCTCCCATGATTTCGATCTATCAGCTCAAACCGCGTTTTCAAAACCTGCTGCGCCCCCTCGTGCAGCGCCTCTACGACAACGGCACCACCGCCAACCAGATCACCGTACTGGCCGGCGTCGTTTCCCTGCTGGTCGGTCTGCTGATCGCTGGCTTCGCCCAGCACCTTTGGCTGTTTGCACTGATCCCGCTGTGGATGATCCTGCGCATGGCCCTCAACGCCATCGACGGCATGCTCGCGCGGGAATTCGGCCAGCAGTCGCGCCTGGGTGCCTACCTCAATGAACTGTGCGACGTGATCGCCGACAGCGCGCTGATCCTGCCCTTTGCGCTGATCCCCGGCGTCAGCCTGGTGCCCGTACTGCTGGTGACCTTGCTTGCGGTGTTCAGCGAATACGCGGGTGTGCTGGGACCGATGATTGG
The DNA here is from genome assembly GCF_058793055.1 of Pseudomonas sp. MPR-R2A5. NCBI lineage: Bacteria > Pseudomonadati > Pseudomonadota > Gammaproteobacteria > Pseudomonadales > Pseudomonadaceae > Pseudomonas > Pseudomonas sp. MPR-R2A5. The sequence continues at coordinate 51,250 of NZ_JBXAFK010000006.1, read as the reverse complement.
CGCATCACGGCGTTACGACGGGCCAATGGGCAAGAGTGATCGGGCGTTCGTCCTTGGCGTACTGGCCATGGGTGTGGCGCTGGGCTGGCTTGGCGCCGGTTGGGTCGATGCGGTGATGTGGCTGGTCGCCGCCCTGCTCGCCTACACCTTGGTCAACCGGGTGCGCCAGGGTCTCAAAGAAGAACACTCCATCTCCCCTTCTGCATAAGGATTTTGCGATGCGCGAACAGCAAGAACACACCTTCGCTACCCATGATGGCGTCGAGCTTTTCTACCGGCACTGGCCGGCCACCGCCCCCGCGAACGGCGAGCCACGCAAAGCGATCCTGCTGTTCCATCGCGGTCACGAGCATTCGGGGCGCATCGCCCACCTGGTCGATGAACTGAACCTGCCGCAGTTCGACTTCTTTGCCTGGGACGCCCGTGGCCACGGCCAATCGCCTGGCGCACGCGGCGACAGCCCCAGCTTCGCCACCAGCGCCCGCGACGTGCAGACCTTCTGCGACCATGTCGGCGCCACCCACGGTATCGAGGAAGAAAATGTCGCCGTGATCGCCCAAAGCGTCGGCGCCGTGATCGCCGCCACCTGGGTCCACGACTACGCCCCTAAAATCCGTGCCCTGGTGCTGGCCTCCCCGGCGTTCAAGGTCAAGCTGTACGTGCCTTTCGCCCGCCCCGGCCTGGCACTGATGCGCAAGTTTCGCGGCAACTTTTTCGTCAACAGCTACGTCAAGGCCAAGTTCCTCAGCCATGATCCGGAGCGCGTGGCGTCCTACGACAGCGACCCGCTGATCACCAAGGCGATTTCGGTGAATGTGCTGCTGGGCCTGTACGAAGCCGCCGACCGGATTGTAGCCGATGCCCAGGCGATCCAGGTCCCCACCCAGTTGCTGATCTCCGGCTCCGACTTCGTGGTGCACCGCAAACCCCAGCAGCAGTTTTTCGATCGCCTGGGCAGCCTGAAAAAAGAGCTGCATATCCTCCCCGGCTTTTTCCACGACACCCTCGGCGAACGTAACCGTGCCGTGGCCGTAAGCAGCGCCAGGCGCTTTATCCTGCAAAACTTCACCCAGCCGCTGGACCGCGCTTCTCTGCTGGACGCCGACAAGCTGGGTGCCACCTGCGCCGAGTCCGAAGCCCTTGCCGCGCCACTGCCGCGCAACTCCCTGCGCGACCTGTACTGGCGCATGACCCGCGCCAGCATGGGCCTGGGCAAGAACCTGTCGGATGGCGTAAAGCTGGGCTTCGACACCGGGTTCGACTCCGGCAGCACCCTGGACTACGTGTACCGCAACACGCCCACCGGCAAAGGCGCGCTGGGTCGGATGATCGACACCAATTACCTCAACTCCATCGGCTGGCGCGGTATTCGCCAGCGCAAGCTGAACGTCGAAGAACTGCTGCGCCTGGCCATGGCCAAGCTGCGGGATGAACAGCGTGAAGTACGCATTGTCGACATCGCCGCCGGCCACGGCCGCTACATCCTTGAAGCGTTGCAAGGCGTGTCGCCGCTGCCGGAATCGATCCTGCTGCGCGACTACAGCGACATCAACGTGCGCGACGGTAGCGCGCTGATTCGTGAGAAAGGCCTGGGGGAGATTGCGCAGTTCGTCAAAGGCGATGCGTTCGACCGCGCTGACCTGGCCGCGCTGGCGCCCAAGCCGACGCTGGCCGTGGTCTCCGGGCTGTATGAATTGTTCGCCGATAACGCCATGGTCGGCGGTTCGCTGGCCGGCCTGGCTGACGCGGTGGAACCCGGCGGTTACCTGGTCTACACCGGCCAGCCATGGCACCCGCAGTTGGAGTTGATTGCCCGCGCGCTGACCAGCCATCGCCAAGGCCAGGCCTGGGTGATGCGTCGCCGCAGCCAGGCGGAAATGGACCAACTGGTGGAGGCCGCCGGTTTCCGCAAAATCACCCAGCGTGTGGATGAGTGGGGCATCTTTACCGTGTCCCTGGCACAGAAGATCTGAACATGCGCGAACCCGGCCTGTTAAAGCCAGCTGTCCTGTGGCTGCTGCTCTTGGCGCCGCTGTTTTTCAGCACCTATGGTTTCGCCACCTGGGTCACCAGCCAGCGCAGCGACGTCGGCACGCTGGTGTTCGGCTGGGAAACCCATATGCCATTCTGGGCGTGGACCATCGTGCCCTACTGGTCCATCGACCTGCTCTACGGCTTCTCACTGCTGCTGCCCAGTACCCGCCATGAACTGAAGCAACATGCGCTGCGCCTGCTCAGTGCCCAGGTCATCGCCGTGAGCTGCTTCTTGATCTGGCCACTGCGCTTCACCTTCGAGCGGCCGGAACTGGACGGCGTGTTCGGCTGGCTGTTTGCCGTGCTGGCGGGTTTCGACAAACCGTTCAACCAGGCACCCTCGCTGCATATCGCGCTGCTGGTGATCCTGTGGATCATGTACCAGCGCCATGCCCAGGGCGTGTGGCGCTGGGTGGTGCATGCTTGGTTCGGGTTGATCGGTATTTCGGTGCTGACCACTTATCAACACCACTTTATTGACTTACCCACAGGCGCCCTCGCCGGCTGGCTGTGTGTGTGGCTGTGGCCGCTGGAACATCCCAGCCCGTTGCTGAATGCGCGGCTTAGCCGCGACCCCAAGCGCTGGCGGTTGGGTCTGCGCTATGGCCTGGGCGCCCTGACGCTGGTGATCCTCGCCTGGGTGCTGCGCGGGTGGTGGCTATGGCTGCTGTGGCCGGCGGTGTCCCTGGCCCTGGTCAACGCCAATTACTGTGTGCTCGGCGCGGCGGGCTTTCAGAAACGTGCCGATGGCCGTCTCACGCCGGCGGCTCGCTGGCTGTATGCGCCCTACCTGGCGGCCGCGTGGATCAATTCACGCCTGTGGACACGTCAGCATCCACAGCCCGACCGGATTGTGGATAACGTGTGGCTTGGAAGGATTCCTGCCACGAACGAGCAGGCTTCATTCAAGGCAATCGTCGATCTGTGTGCCGAACTGCCGATTAATCCACAGGGCGCTTATCAATGCGTTCCGGTGCTGGACTTGATCGCCCCAACCGCCGCCGAATGCCTGCAAGCGGCACACGCCATCGAACGCCTGCGCTCCAGCGGCCCGCTGCTGGTGTGTTGCGCCCTCGGTTACTCGCGCAGCGCCACCGCCATGGCCGCCTGGCTGCTGCACAGCGGGCGCGCCGCCACGGTGGATGAAGCACTGGCTATTATTCGTACAGCGCGGGACCAAGTGGTCCTGCATCCTGCTCACCGTGAAGCGTTGGAGGGTCTGCTCCATGCCCGCTGATATGGAACTCCAAGTCGTCGCCAGCCTGCTGCGCCGCGGCCGTTCGCTGGATCAGTTATCCACAGGCCTGACATTACTGGGGGTATTGTTCGGCCTGGCGCAACTGCTGCTCGCCAGCATTTCGTCCATCTGCCTGTTGCTCAGCCTGTGGATGATTATCCTCGGCCTGCTGCAAAAGTACTGGTCGCTGCGGGTAGCCTTCGACGCCGACCTGTTCGCCCTGCTGGCCCGCGACACCGAGCGCACCCCGGACCTCGACCAGGCGTTGCAAACCCTCGGCCTGCAATCGCCCAAACGCGCCGGTCGACCCTGGACCGAACGCCGTCGCGGTGCTCTCAAACTGTTGCGCAAACAAGCCTGGCTACTGGGCGCGCAAGTGCTGCTGACCCTGGCCGTGATCCTCGCCAGCCCTTGGCTACCTTTCGCAGGATAAGGAATCCCCATGTTCGAACCCGTGGTTGCCACGCTGATTACCTCGATGGCCCGCACCGTCACCGGGGCTCGTAGCCTGTGGCTGGGCTGCGCACCGGTGCCGGTGCAACGCATCTACTTCGCCAACCACAGCAGCCACGGCGATTTCGTGTTGCTATGGGCGTCGTTGCCGCAGAACCTGCGCAAATTCACGCGCCCAGTGGCCGGCAGCGACTATTGGAACAAAAGCGCACTGCGCCGCTACATCATCAACCGCGTATTCAACGGCGTGTTGATCGACCGCGAACGCAAGGACCCTGTGGATAACCCCTTGCAACCCATGCTCACCGCGCTGGAAGGCGGGGACTCGCTGATCATCTTTCCCGAAGGCACGCGCAACCTGGAAGACGGCCTGCTGCCGTTCAAAAGCGGCTTGTACCACCTGGCAAAAAGTTACCCACAGGCTGAGTTGATCCCGGTGTGGATCGCCAACCTCAACCGGGTCATGCCCAAGGGTCGTGTGCTGCCACTGCCGCTGCTATGCACCACCAGCTTCGGTGCACCGCTGCAACTGGAGGAAGGCGAAGACAAGGCGCTGTTCCTGGCCCGTACCCGCGACGCCCTGCTCGCCCTCGCCCCGGAGCACTCCTGACATGGCTAGCCAAACCCTGATGTTGTTCGGCGGGATCGGCGCGATCCTGGTACTCGCCTCGCTGATCGGCCTGATCCTCAAGCTGCGCAGCCGTGGCGCGCCGAATGCGGTGATCGACAACCTCAACGCGCGCATCAACGCCTGGTGGGTGATGGTGGTCGTGATCGGCATTGCCTTCTGGCTGGGTACCGGCGCGGTGATCCTGCTGTTCTACGCGGTGTCGTTCTATGCACTGCGCGAATTCCTGACCCTCACCCCCACCCGGCGCAGCGACTACCCGGCCCTGGTGGCCGCGTTCTACCTGGCCCTGCCGCTGCAATACCTGCTGATCTATGCCGACTGGTACGGCCTGTTCTCCATTTTCATCCCGGTATACGTGTTCCTGCTGCTGCCGATCCTCGCCTCCCTCGGCGGCGACAGCACGCACTTCCTGGAACGCGCGTCGAAGGTGCAATGGGGCCTGATGATCGCGGTGTTCTGCGTGTCCTTCGTGCCCGCCCTGCTGACCCTCGATATCCCCGGCTACGAAGGCCGTAACCTGCTGCTGATCGCGTACCTGGTGATCGTGGTGCAACTGTCGGACGTGCTGCAGTACGTGTGCGGGAAGCTGTTCGGCAAACACAAGATAGCGCCCAACCTGTCACCGTCGAAAACCGTGGAAGGCTTTGTCGGCGGGATCTTGCTGTCCTCCCTGATCGGCGCGGCACTGTGGTGGACCACGCCGTTCAACCCATGGCAGTCGTTTTTGATCGCCCTGCTGATCAACCTGCTCGGCTTCGCCGGCGGCATCGTCATGTCGGCAATCAAGCGCGACCGCGGGGTCAAGGACTGGGGCCATATGATCGAAGGGCACGGCGGCATGCTGGATCGGCTGGATTCGGTGTGTTTCGCCGCCCCCATCTTCTTTCACCTCGTACGCTACTGGTGGACCTGACCCCACACCCCTCTCAAGCCCAATGACGATCAAAATGTGGGAGGGGCCCCGCTGACCCGGTAAACATCCCCGCCGTGCGGCGTATCGGTGTCATCTTTTGTATCAAAGACGCGTGTAAGATACGCCGCACTTAGCCAGGGATGCTCACCATGTTCGATTCGCTCAAAGCCATCAGCCGTCGTGTTGTCGGTGTGTTTCTGACTGTGGTGGGGGCCGTTTTCGGTCAATGGCATCCGCCGCTATGGCTGCGTGCCATTGGCCGCGGCCTGGCGAACCTGGGCAACAAAGCCCGCGCTTATCCGCGCCAGGCCGGTGCCGGCGTATTGGGCCTGGTGCTGCTGGCCGCCGCGGCTTTCTATGGCTGGCACTGGTACACCCACCTGCCGCAGCCCCACACCGTGGGCTATTCGCTGCATAAACCCAACCTGACCGACTACACCCAGCAGCCACCGGTTGTGGATAACCTGCAGGTGCGCTTTGCCGAATCCGTGGCACCGTTGGCCGCCATCGGCAAACCCGTGAACGAGGGCATCAGCCTCAAACCTGCGATAGCAGGCACGTGGCGTTGGTCGGATGATCGCAGCCTGGTGTTTGTGCCGGAAAAAGACTGGCCCGTTGACGCCCACTACACCCTCGACCTGGCGAAGAAAAGCCTGCTGGCCGACGGCGTGTTGCTCAGCCAGTACAGTAGCCAATTCTCCACCCAGCCGTTCCGCGCCAGCCTGGCGCAAAACGAGCTGTACCAGGACCCATCCAACCCAACCCTGAAACAACTGGTAGCGACCTTCCGTTTTTCCCACCCGGTTGATGAAGAAAGCGTGCGCAAGCGCGTATCGGTCGCCCTAGGAAAAGGCTTGGCCTACCGCGATGCACAGCTGCCCAACCGCCCGGAAATAACCTTCGACGACACCAAGCTCAACGCCTTCGTGCGCTCTGCCGCCTTGGCTACCCCGCTGGAAAGCACGCCTGTCAGCGCCAAGCTCGATGAAGGCATCAAGGCCCGCGACGGCGGTAACGCCAGCACCGCACCGCTGGTGGCGGAAGTCACCGTACCGGGTCGTTATCGCCTGACCTTTACCGGCGCCGAAGTCAGCTTTGTGGACAACGAACGCGGCGAACCGGAGCCGGTGCTGATGTTCAGCAGTTCCAGTGCCGTAGCCGATGACACCATCGCCAATAAGGTCCAGGCCTGGCTGTTGCCGGAAAAAGCCCAGGACGACACCCGCCCCTATAACAGCAACGATATCGACGATGCCCTGCTCGCCCGCAGCACCAAGGTCAACCTGACCCACGTGCCCAGCGTCGAGCCGCTCAACACCCTGCACGCCTTCAAGTTCAAGGCCCCGGCCGGTCGAGCGCTGTATGTGCGAGTGCCCGCCAACCTGGAAGCCATCGGCGGCTACCTGGCGAAAAACCCCACAGCGTCCCTGATCAGCATGCCGGCGTATCCGCGCACCTTGCAGTTCCTCTCCGACGGCGCCCTGCTCAGCCTCAACGGCGAAAAACGCCTGGGTTTCATGGCCCGTGGCGTGCCGGGTGCCCATGTGGAAATCGCGCGCCTGCTGCCCAACCAATTGCAGCATCTGGTCGACCAAAGCAGCGGCAGCTTCGCCCGGCCTAACTTCGGCAACGAGTATTTCGATCGCATGGTCGAGCGTCAGGCGCTGGATATTCCGCTGTCGTCCAATGACCCGGCGAAAACCGTCTATGACAACGTCGACCTCAGCCATTACCTCACCGCCAACGGCGGTCGTCGCGGCATCTTCGTGCTCAAGCTCAGCCCGCAGGATGAACCGGCCGAACGCACCTTCGATTATTCGCGCAGCAGTACCAGCGACCTGCGCTTTATCGTGGTCACGGACCTGGGGATCATCGCCAAACGCTCCAGCGACGGCAGCCATGATGTGTATGTACAGTCCATCGGCAATGGCTCGCCGGTCGCCGACGCCCAGGTCGATATCATCGGGCGTAACGGTTTGCCGGTCGCCAGCGGCCACACCGATAACGAAGGCCACGCGCATTTCGCCAAGCTCGATGAACTGCGCCGTGAGAAAACGCCGCTGATGTATGTGGTCAGCCGTGGCAATGACCAATCCTTCCTGCCGATTGCCCGTCAGTCCCAGCAGCTGGATCTATCGCGCTTCGATGTCGGCGGCCTGGAAGAGGACGGTGCGATCGATCGTCTCAGCGCCTACTTGTTCACCGACCGTGGCCTGTACCGGCCCGGTGAAACCGCGCACCTGGGCATGATCGTACGCAGCGGCAACTGGAAAGGCGCCCTGCAGGGCCTGCCGGTGGAACTGCAGATCACCGACCCACGCGGCCTGGAAGTGATTCGCCAACCGCTGAAGCTGTCCACCAGCGGCTTTGAAGCCTTTGATTTCCCCAGCAGCGAGACCGCCCCCGCCGGGGATTACACCGCCACCTTGCAGTTGATCGGCCAGAAGCAGACCCGCACAGACCTGGGCAGCGTCAGCTTCAAGGTTCGCGATTTCGAGCCGGACCGTATGAAGGTCAGCCTCAGCCTGCATGACACCCCGGTGCTGGGCTGGATTCCACCGGACCAGGTGGTGGCCAAAGTCACCGCGATGCACCTGTTCGGGGCCCCGGCGTCCGGCCGTCGCGTCACCGCGAAAATGTCCCTGAGCCCGACGCTGGCAGCCTTCGATCGCTACCCCGATTATCGCTTCCGCCTCAACAACTCGCTGGACGAGGCCAGCACCGAAGACCTGGCCGAGACCACCGTCGACGATAACGGCCAGGCGCTGCTGGACCTCAACCTGCAACGCTTTGCCAACAGCACCTACCGCCTGCAAGTGATGACCCAGGTATTTGAAGCCGAAGGTGGACGTAACGTGGCGGCGCAAAGTGCGTTGCTGGTGTCGTCCGCGCCCTATCTGGTCGGTGTGAAAAGTCAGGACTCACTGTCGTATGTCGCCAAGGACGCTCCCCGCCAGGTGCACTGGCTGGCCGTGGCGCCGGACCTCACGCCGCTGGCGGTGGATGGCCTGACCAGCGAAGTGGTCGAGCACCGCTACGTCTCGGTACTGGTCAAGCAGTCCAACGGCACCTACAAATACGAGTCGCGCATCAAGAACATCAGCCAGCCGGCCTCGCCGGTGGTCATGACCCAGGAAGGCGCCAAGCAGACACTGAACACCGCCACGCCGGGCGATTTCACCCTGCAACTCAAGGATGCCAACGGCAACCTGCTCAACCAGATCGACTACAGCGTGGCCGGGCGTGGCAACACTTCGCGCTCCCTGGAACGCAACGCCGAGCTGCAACTGCGCCTGGATAAACGCAGCTACGCCACCGGGGATGAGATCGCGATCAGCATTCGTGCGCCGTATACCGGTGCGGGCCTGATCACCATCGAACGCGACAAGGTCTATACCCAGCAATGGTTCAAGGCCGACAGCACCAACAGCGTGCAACATATCCGCGTTCCCGCAGGGCTTGAGGGCAATGCCTACGTCAACGTGCAGTTTGTACGCGACTTGGGTTCGGCCGAGGTGTACATGAGCCCGCTGTCCTATGGCGTGGTGCCGTTCAGCATCAACCTCGACGCACGGCGCATGGCGCTGAAGGTGGAAGGCCCGGCGAAGATCGAGCCGGGGCAGACCCTGGATATCAAGGTCACCGCCGACCGCCCGGGCCGGGCGGTGGTCTACGCGGTGGACGAAGGGATCCTGCAAGTAGCGCGCTACCAGACGCCGGACCCGTTGGGCTTCTTCTTCCAGAAGCGTGCACTGGAGGTCGGCACCAGTCAGATCCTTGACCTGATCCTGCCGGAATTCAGCCGCCTGCTCAGTGGGGCCGCGCCCGGTGGCGATACCGAAGGCGCCCTGGCCAATCACCTCAACCCGTTCAAGCGCAAACATCAGCCGCCTGTGGCCTGGTGGTCCGGGCTGGTGGACCTGCCCGCCGGTGAAAGCGTGCTGCATTACCAGGTGCCAGACAGCTTCAATGGCAAGCTGCACCTGTTTGCGGTGGCCGTGGATGCTGACAGCGTCGGTGTCAGCGAGGCCAACACCGAAGTACGCGGGCCGATCGTCATTACCCCCAACGTACCGGCCTTTGTCGCGCCGGGGGATGTGTTCAACGTGAGTGCCGGGGTGTTCAGCAACCTGGATGCCGCGGCGGATGTGAAGTTTGAAGTGCAGACCAGCGACGGACTGGTAGTCCAGGGCGGCAAGGGCACAACCTTGTCACTGCAACCGCGCAAGGAGGGTACCGCCGAGTTCAAGATCAAGGTCGGCGAGCACCTCGGCTCGGCGGATCTGCGCTTTGTCGCGGTGCTGCCGGACGGCAAGCGTATCCAAGTGGCGGAAACCACGTCGATCCGCCCCCTGAGTGAGCATCGCGTGGCCCTGAGCCTAGGACGTTTCGACAGCGCCAGCAAAGAGCTCAAGCCCACCCGCGAACTGTTCAACCAACTGCGCGATGTACAGGTGGGTGTGGCGGCCTCCCCGTTAGTGTGGGCCAATGGCCTCAAGCACTACCTGGATGATTATGGCTATGCCTGCACCGAACAACTGGTGTCCAAGGCCATGCCAGCGTTGATCTGGGGCGGTACGGCGCCAGAGGCCGAGCAAGCCTTCGGCAGCGCGGTGCGCATGCTGCGCCAACGCCAGAACCAGGCCGGCGGCTTTGGTTTATGGGCGGCCAACCCGGATGTAGCGCCCTACGCCAGCCTGTACGCCACCGACTTCCTGATCGAAGCCAAGGAACGTGGGCTGCCAGTACCGGAAGACCTGTTGGTGCGGGCCAACGCCTATCTGACGGACCTGGCCAACGGCCCGAGCGAAGGCCTGTCGGAATTGCGCAACCGTGCCTACGCCAGTTACCTGCTGAGCCGTCAGGGGATTCTCGTCAGTGGCGCCTTGAGCGATATCCGCGAACGCTACGAAAGCACCTTCAAGGACAGCTGGCAGAACGACCTCGGTGCCGCCTACCTGGCCGCCAGCTACAAGCTGCTCAAGCAGGATCGCCAGGCCGATACGTTGTTGCGCAAAATCCCATGGCGTTCGCTTGTGGATAAGTGGGACAGCGACGGCCTTTATTACGACCCGCTGGTGCACGATGCCGAACACTTGCACCTGCTGGCTCGGCACTTCCCCGAGCTGCTTGACGAGGTACCCACGGCGTTGCTGGATAAACTCGGCAAGCGCCTGAACGAACAGCGCTACAACTCACTGTCGGCCGCCCTGCTCCTGCGGGCCTTGGACAACTATGGCCAGCGCGCGCAAAGCGATATGACCCTCAAGGCCACCGCGTGGCTGGGTGACAAACAGCAACAATTGCTGGAGATGGCCGGCCAGCCACCGCGTGCCGCCGTGCCCGTGGGTACGCAAAAACTGCTGATGGAAAAAACCGAAGGCCCGGCAGCGTTCTACATGCTCAGCGAAGCCGGTTTCGATAAGGGCGCCAAGCTCAAGCCCATCAACAACGGCCTGGAAATCATCCACGAGTACCTTGACCTCAAAGGCGAGCCGGTGAGCAAGGTCGCGGTGGGCGACGAATTCCTCGTACGCCTGCGCCTGCGTGCAACGGATCGCGATCAGGTGCAGCAAGTGGCCGTGGTTGACCTGCTGCCCGGTGGCGTCGAGCCTGTGTATAACTTGCCGCCGGAGCCGGAAACCGCCAGCGGCGGGGACAGCGAAGGTGAAGGCGAAGAGTCTGAATACGTCGAAGACAACCAGGAAGCCGACACCTGGCAAGCGCCGATCGGCGAGACCGAGTTGAGCAACTGGCAGCCGGATTATGTGGATGTACGCGATGATCGGGTGGTGTTGTACGGTACCGCGTTGCGCGATGCCGGCACCTTCGTCTACCGCGTGCGCGCCACCAACGCCGGCACCTTCAATACACCACCGGCCTACGCCGAAGGTATGTACGAAACCACCCTGCAAGGGCGTGGCAAAGTAGGCCAGCTTGAAATTACCAAGCCTTAAGCGCCTGACGCCGCTGCTCGCAGCGGCGGTGGTACTGGCGGGGTTGCGGCTTTGGCCCCATGCCCCGCTGGAACAGGCGGTAACGTCCTCCAGGGTCGTGCTGGCGGATGATGGCTCGCTGCTGCGCATGACCCTGGCGGATGATGGGCAATACCGCCTCTGGCTGCCGCTGGAGCGGATCTCGCCGTCATTGGTCGAAGCCTTGCTGCTCAAGGAAGACCGCAATTTCTATTGGCACCCGGGGATCAATCCCCCGGCGCTGCTGCGTGCGGCCATGGCCACCTACAGCGGCGGGCAGCGCCAGGGTGGCTCGACCTTGAGCATGCAACTGGCGCGGCGCCTATGGGACCTCAATACGCGCCAGGTGCCGGGCAAATTGCAGCAGATGGCCTTGGCGTTGTGGCTGGAAGCGCGCTACAGCAAGCACGACATCCTGGAGGCCTACCTGAACCTGGCCCCCATGGGCGGCAATATCGAAGGCGCGGAGGCGGCCAGTCGCATCTATTTTGGCAAGTCAGCGGCGCAGCTTTCGTTATCCGAGGCCCTGGCGCTGGCAGTGATCCCGCAACAGCCGGGAAGGCGTGCGCGCTTCGGCCCCTCGCTGCAAAACGCACGGCTGCGCTTGATGAATGACTGGCGGAGTACTTATCCACAGGACGTGCGTAACGACAGTTTGCTGGACTTGCCCCTGGAAGCACGCAACCGCCAGCAGATTCCGTTCCTGGCACCGCACCTGAGCGAACAACTGCTCGCGTCCCAACCGGGTAACGAACTCAACAGCACCCTCAACCTGCCCTTGCAGCAATTGCTCGAGCGCCTGATCAGCGGGTTTATCGCCGAGCGGCGCAGCACCGGTGTGGAAAACGCCACCGCCATCCTGATCGACAGTCGCGACCAGAGCGTCAAGGCGCTGGTGGGTTCGGCGGATTATTTATCCACAGGCATCCACGGCCAAGTTAACGGCGTGTTGTCGCGCCGCTCGCCTGGGTCGACCCTGAAGCCGTTTCTGTATGGGCTGGCGCTGGACCAAGGGGTGATCCACCCCATGAGCATCCTCAAGGACCTGCCCAGTAGTTTCGGCTACTTCCAACCGGAAAATTTCGACGGCAGTTTTGTCGGGCCACTGACGGCGCGCGATGCGTTGATCCGTAGCCGTAATATCCCGGCCGTGTGGCTGGCCAGCCAGGTGAAATCGCCCTCGCTCTACGGATTACTGCAACAGGCGGGCATCAAGGGCCTGCGCAACGAGAGCCATTACGGCCTGGCGCTGGCGCTGGGTGGGGGTGAGATGACCCCGGAGGAACTGGCGCGGCTGTACGTGATGCTGGCCGGTGACGGTCATTTGCGGCCCTTGCGCTATTTACAGGAACAGCCGCAAACCACCGGAGCGGCGCTGCTCACGCCCCAGGCCGCCTTTATGGTGCGCGACATGCTGCGACGCAACCCGCGCCCGGATGGCCTGCCCGGCCGCCACTGGCGCACTGCCTGGAAGACCGGTACCTCGTGGGGGTTTCACGATGCCTGGAGCGCCGGCCTGGTGGGCCCCTATGTGCTGGTGGTGTGGGTGGGCAACTTCGACGGTCGCCCGAACCCGGCGTTTATCGGCGCCAAGACCGCCGCGCCGCTGTTTTTCCGCATCGCCGACGCCCTGCCCCTGGCCTTGCCCAACACCATCATCAAGCCCGACAAGCCGCCCGCCGGGCTGGTGCGCATCGACGTTTGCGCCGCATCCGGCGAGTTGCCCAACCGCTGGTGCCCGCAAACCCGCAAGACCTGGTACATCCCCGGCGTCTCGCCGATTCGCGTGTCCAACCTGCATCGCCCGGTGCTGATCGACACCCGCACCGGCAAGGCCGCCTGCCCGCCGTTCGATCCGCAGTACACCCGCGAAGAAGTCTTCGAATTCTGGCCCAGCGACGTACAGCGCCTGTACCGCGCCGCCGGCCTGCCCCGCCGCACGCCGCCCAGCGTGATGAAAAACTGCCAGCCCAACCGCATCAGCGACCAGAGCGAAGCCCCACAGATCCGCTCGCCCCTGACGCAAGTGAGTTATCAGTTGCGCCTGTCCCAACCCCAGGAAAGCATTCCGCTGAACGCGAATGCGGCCAGCGATGCGACGACGCTTTACTGGTTCGCCGACCAAAGCCTGATCGGCCAGGGCCCGCCACAAGCCACCTTGAACTGGCGGCCGGGCAAGTCGGGCGAGTATCGGTTGCGGGTCAGTGATGATCAGGGACGGAGTGTGAGCCGGGGGTTGAGGGTGGAGTTTGTGCCTTAGGAGTGGTTGTCGCGCTCAGCAAGCTCAACGTAGCTTGACTCACCGCCTCCCGCCGCCCCCGACAACCAACCCCAGACAAAGCTCAGCGTGGTAACCCCGACAACATCCAAACCGACCGTGCCGCGCGACCAGCCGGACAGCAGCTCACCGTCCAAGGTCAGGCACTGAAACAGCAATTCGATAGTGTCCGGGCCTGTCACTCGCCCCACTTGCGTACCCAGGCGAATGCGCCCGCCCTGGTATGTGCCGGAGATGGCATCCCCCTCGACAAGGTAATGAAACACCGTACCCGAGCCGGAAAGCCCCTGGGCGTTGTTGGCGACGGTGAAGCGGCGGTTGTTCAAACGTTGGTGGATCTGGGAGGGGGTTTGCATCGAGGGCGCGTCCTTTCGCGGGAGCCTGGAGACCCGGACGTGATCTTAAACAATTAAGTCAGTCTCGTCGGCTAGCGTAAATTGGCGTCTGTAGGCTGCCACTTTGGGTTTTTAAAGTCAGTCTCGAGAGGCCGCCAACCTAGGTGTGCGCCTCGCAAAAATAATTAAGTCAGTCTCGCTTGAAGAAAAGGCGTCCGTGGGACCAGAGGCTGAACAGACACTTCAAAATCAGCAATAATCGCCTACCGCTACCAAGGAATGTGTAGACCATGGCTCGAAAAACCTCCTCAGTTGTACCTCCACAGCCGAAGCTGAAACTGACACCTCAAGAGATCGAGCGTGGTCTAGCTCGGCTATCTGAACGAATTGCAGAACTTCGCGCTTTTGATCTCGGTACCGTCCGCAGTGGGAATACACCGGAGCTAAAGGCCATGGAGGTTGCCATCAAGGACAGTCTGACCAGATGCTTCGGGGAGGACACCAGTGCGTATCGCACCTACGCTGCCGCCACAGACCTCACGTATTCCCCGATGGTGTTCACCACAGGGCAAGTAATCGATTACCACACGCCGATTCAACGGAGGGTGCTGCATTCTATTGCTCTGCTTGAACAAGCACAGAAAAGCTTGAAAGAGGACTTGGCAGATCTCCCAGCCTTGGAGGGTATTGAGACCACCTCGGCCCTGGAAAATAAAGCTGTTCATTCGGACCGAGTATTTGTGGTTCACGGCCATGATGAGGGAGCTAGAGAGTCGGTGGCTCGATTCCTTGAGAAGCTTGGTCTTGAGCCCATCATTCTCCACGAACAGGCGAATCGTGGTCGGACCGTAATCGAGAAAATTGAAGGGCATCGAGACGTAGGATTTGCAGTGGTGCTGCTCACACCTGACGACCAAGGCTGCGTGGAGGGTGGACAATTGGAGCCTCGTGCCAGGCAGAACGTCCTGTTGGAGCTTGGCTATTTCCTAGGCTACCTAGGTCGTGACAGGGTCTGTGCACTGAAGCGTGGTCAAGTCGAAATTCCAAGCGACTTCGCAGGCGTAGTTTGGACTTCGATGAACGATGAGGGCTGGAAGCAAGCCCTGAGCCGGGAGCTCCAGGACGCTGGGTACGAAATTGATTGGAATAAGGTGATGCGCAGCTAGGCAGGACGCCTTGGTCTGAGCCTTGCTGACAAAGGTGGCCGTGGCGTGTAGCCTATGGTGGTTGGCTCCGAGACTTCGTTGGCAAATTGCCTCCCCTTGGAGACGCGTGAGAGCCCGCCCCGAAAGCGGGCTTTTTCGTATCAGCCAGCGGTAGCACCGATCAGGTCGATCTGAGCGCGCCATAGCCCTTCTATTGCAATAGATCTAGGTTGTGAGGCCTGTGCAATCGGGCATATCAGTCCACTTTTGGCCGTCTGCTGCCCTCCACGAAGGGCAGCTTTGGGTCGATTCTTTGGATCGATGACTCTTAGCCAAATAAGCTACAGGTTTGATTGGGGGGTCAAGGCCACGGCACTGGGTGCTGGCGGGCTCATGGGTGGAGGGGCCGATGCCTCTATTGATGGCGCTTTCAACCTTGCCTTGGCTTTGTCGGCTTTACGCTGCTCGCGTTTCCGGGACTCTTCAAATTCCTGCATCGGATGCGTCACGAAATGCTGGCGATATGTTTTGAGCAGTCCTTGATCATTGCTGCTCATAGCCTGGCCAAGCACGTAGTCGGCGTCACGCAGCTGGATGTCCAATTTTGGGTGTTTCGCCTGTGCAGCGTTCACCATCGCAATCGCGTTATCGGAAAA
Source organism: Pseudomonas sp. MPR-R2A5 (assembly GCF_058793055.1). Lineage (NCBI taxonomy): Bacteria > Pseudomonadati > Pseudomonadota > Gammaproteobacteria > Pseudomonadales > Pseudomonadaceae > Pseudomonas > Pseudomonas sp. MPR-R2A5. The sequence goes on along the minus strand of NZ_JBXAFK010000006.1, from coordinate 35,593 downwards.
CTTGCCGCTCGTCCACAGTTCGAACCTTTGGCGAATGCTAGCCCACTCGGAGTGCGCTTTAACAAATCCCCTGATCACGGGGATACGTTTATCAAGCCATTTCTCCACTTCGGCATCATCCAAAATGCTGATGGGGTGTATCCCTTTGCATTCGATGAAAACGACTTCATGGCTGGGACGGTAGGCCAGCACGTCGATCTCCGCTTCCGCTCCGATACTGTCCTTGACGATCCGGTTCATCTCCTGGGGATATCCCAAAAAGGTGGATCGCGCGATCTGGGCTACCGCGAATTCGAAAAGGCTGCCGCGTAGCGTCGAAGCTGCGCCTTCGATTCGGGACAAATCGTTGAAAATTTTGTCCAGCGCTTCAGGGTTTTGTGTGAGCTTCGCTGTGTCGGTCAAAACCGCACAAAGATTCTTCAATGCTAATGCCACATCGCGGCCAAAAAGGCTCTCGGTTGTCGCCGGAATGATGCCCTGTTCCTTGAGAAGCGCGAAAGCCTCAGTGTGGTAACTTTCGGCGACAAAAATCTGAAGGCATTTGCTCACCTTCCTGAGACTGCGCAGCGTGACGCATTTGTTGACGAACCCTGCCAGATGGGCAGCGGTCACCCACCCATTTAGGGCAAGGTCGCAAACGAAGAAACCTGGTTTGAGACCTGTGTTGACGTACTCTCGCATGGGAAATAAGTAGGAGGGTCCGGCCAGGTCCCAATTGAACGTCCCTACCTTGGGTAATGCCTCTAAGCCCTCATCCTCGCGGGTTTCAACGGAATCGTAGCTCACCATTCCCAAGTTGCGCGCCCAATCCTTCACCGCCAACAGGGTTACCTTTTCTGCGATGAGACGCCCTTTCATCTTTGCCCACGCGGAGGTCACTTCGAGCATCTGGTGGTGATCGCATCGCACCACACAGGGTTCGCCCCCTGGGAGCACCACCTCCTTTACAAGAGTCGCTTTCACCAGTCGCTCCAGCAGGGTTTCTGCTGAAATGTGTTTCTTTTGAGCAACAGGCGCACCGCAGGCAATAAGAAAATGCCGGCGGGGCATCACGTTGTCTCGAAGTGAGAGAGCCTGGAGTGCCGCAAAATAGGCGCTCCGTGTTTTCTTCAGGGCCTCCATCAAATTATCGAAGAAAAACGGAGAGCCGTAGTCCTCTTGGAGATAGCAGAAGCGTGCCCGATGGGGAAAGATGATGTGATTGAGTCGGGTCATACCAGCACACCCACGCTCCACCCGCTTTCTCGCCGCTTCGGGGTTAATGCCGTACTTGGTCTCAAGGAGCTTGGACAAGTCACTGCTCAGCAAGGGTCCAGTTTGCTTCAACAGATCGATGAGCGCATTGTCAGCCATGTTCGTTCTCGAGGGATGTCACACAGCGCTATTTATACTCCTTGTAAACAAGGGTCAACGCTTCGTTGCGGCGCCTGTTGTTGGACATAGAGAATATGGGGCTCTCAGAGGGTATTGCTTCATTTTTTGGTAAAAATGTCACAAAGGGCTTTTTTCGCCCCTGTATCGCCATGGCGTGGGGTACCGCGCTGGCCAGAACCGTAGTGACCTCCATGGCCTCATCAAGATGGACGCGAACCGATCTTGAGCCATGGGCCTTGCCGCAATGTCGGCACCGGTACGTTCATTGATACCGGCAGGTTGTCGGTCCTGGAACCTTCGACGAGGAATAAGTTTTCCGTTGAGCTGTAGACTTTTCGCTGCTCCTTAACGGCCAACCAGCGGCGCATCAACCGTCAGTACACCATGTTCAGTTTCGATCTGAAGAGTGGTTTTGTATTTATCGTCCTCGTCGTAAGGGTCGCCAACCACTGAAACACGGTTTCCTGCACGACCGATTGCAGCACGGGATTGTCCCTGTTTTCGGCCCGCATGATCGAACAGGACGACACGACTGACTTCAACGATTTTTCCAATCAGCTCACGAGATTTTTCATCTGTTGCGGAGAGGAACTCTTCACCGGTCAGATCACGGTCGTCGTCCGGATTCGAAGGTGAGTGTTTTGTGAACTCCTTCAACAGCTTCTTCAGTTCAGGGGTTCGGCTTTTTTCCCACGGTTCGATCATGATCATTCTCCTTAAATGGTGTGGTGCTCGATGCAGGCCACTTCGATCTTGAAAATATCGCTTTCGGATAGGTCCGAAGGTCGCATGCGGAACCCGCAAAAGCGGTTGGTGGTACAGCGAATCTAGCTCAGCTACGCGTCGTTGTAGATAGCGCCTGCCCCTAAGCTTTTAGCGCTTCCGCTTTTTCAAAGGCTCCATCCGAGGCCAACCGTTCAACCCATCCCAACCACGCTGCTCTACAAGACGCTATGCGATCATCCGCCGCTATTGTGTATGTCACCGGAATAGGATTCCATCCCCAGATCAAGGATGGAGCCCCCTATGTACCTGGCTGAACTCACCATAAAAAACTTCCGCAAGCTGCGTGACGCTAGGCTGAAATTCCAGCCCGGACTAAATGTTCTCGTCGGCCCCAATAATGTGGGCAAGAGTGCCGTTGTAGATGCGCTCCGGACCCTCTTGGCCGGGCATGAGGAGCCATACCCTCGTCTCGATATCGCCGACCGTCATCGGCCCAAAAACGGGGAACCAGAGGGAGATATTAGCTTCCACTTTGTCTTCAAGGATCTCAGTCACGACGACGAAGCCGACTTCATCGCGGCTCTGCAGCCCAGGGTTGACAACACCATGGAAGCGCACATCCACCTCAAGTACACCGATGCCGATAAGTCTGGCCGCTTCCGGGTGAAACGGTGGTGTGGAGATCACCAGGACATCCCGCTCACCTCGGACATGATGGAAAACCTGCGTGGCGTCTACCTACAACCTCTGCGTGATGCTGCCCAAGGGCTGCGTCCCAGCCGAAACAGCCAGCTGGCTCGCCTACTTCACCTTCTGACCGATGATGAGGGTCGTGAGGCGATCAACGCTGCGTTGAAAGAATTAGATGATCAGTTGCAGCAGAACGAGGCGATCAAAAGTACCCATGCGGCGATCTCAACCCGGCACGGCTCCATGATGGGTGAGCAATTGGCGCAGGTACTGGCCGTCGGACTCAGCGCAACCGATTTCCAACGCCTTTCCGCCCGCCTCTCCCTGACTGCTCAATCTATGGAGATTGAGCAAAACGGTCTTGGCTTCAACAACCTGATTTTCATGGCAGTGGTGCTAAGCGAACTGGCCAAAAATCCTGATGCAGCGTACCGAAGCTTGATTGTGGAAGAGCCGGAGGCTCACCTTCACCCCCAACTGCAGCGCGTACTCTTGAGCTACCTAGCTGGCATCCCCACCAAAGAAGGTGAAAAACCGGTGCAGTTGTTCGTCACCAGCCACTCGCCGAATTTCGCCAGCAATTCAAAGCTCGAGTCCTTGGTGTGCTTAATTGAGAACGAAGCCGGCGTGGAGACCTTCTTTCCACGTGATGTCCAGTTCGCGAAAGGCAAACGGGAGAAACTGGAGCGCTACTTGGACGTGACCCGAGCTGAGCTGTTTTTCGCCCGCCGCGTGATTTTCGTAGAGGGCGCCGCAGAACTCATGCTGGTCGATGCGCTCGCAAAGATTTTGGGATTCGATTTGAGGGAATATGGGGTCAGTTTGATCAGTGTAGAGGGGCTGAATTTCGACTCGTTCCTGCCGCTGTTTGGAGAGAACGGGCTGCGCATCCCGGTCTCGGTCATAACCGATGCTGACCCGTTCGACGAAGAAGAGTTATCTGAACCCGCTGGGGCTGAGCGACCTGACGAGGAGATTCAGGAGGATCTGCTCGCGGAGGCAGCCTACCTCGACGAAGCAGATGCGGAAGACGGAGATGAAGCTGAACAGTTGGCTGACATAGGTGACGAGCCAAAGAAAAAGAAGAAGCTAAAAGCTGCATATCCGGGCCTAGGCGATGCTGTCCGAATATCGAGCAACACGCTGAAAATGAAGGAATCCGAAGATCTGTTTGTTAAGGTGCACCACGGGGTAAAGACCCTTGAATACGACTTGGCGCTACTGGCGGAAAATCGAGAAGCCATGCTGAAAGCATTGGCCGAACTTCATCCCAGGATCTCTGTGGCGCTGCGCAAAATCGTGGACGGCGCGCCGGACAACACTGCCAAAGCCAAGGCGCTGTTCTGCGGGATGTTCGAGCGCAAAGACACCAGTAGCAATGTGCAGAAGGGCCGTTTCGGCCAAGCGCTTGCTGAACAGATTACTATAACGCCCGGATGCAAGGTTCCAGAGTACCTCGAGCAAGCGATCCGACACGTTTGCCGAGGCACGGACAAGCCATGAAGCTATCCGATGAACAGAAAGCTGTAATCGAAGCCCCCTTAGAACCGATGTCGGTTACGGCTTGCGCCGGCAGTGGTAAAACAGCCACAGCTATTCGGCGACTGATCTCCATTCGGCAAAAGCTGGCCCACCCCCGAGGCCGGGTCGTGCTGTTGTCGTTTTCCAATGTCGCCGTCAATACATTCAACAAGGGGTATGCAGAGCTGGCCTCGGCTCTGCCAGATGACGCCAATCGTAAGCGTGTAGAGGTGGACACGCTCGATGGTTTCTTCACCCAGCATGTTCTGCGTCCTCATGCCTACCGCACCATGGGCGCCATGCAAACCCCCTATCTTGTATCGGGTTCAGAGCCCTTCTTAAGTAGCTTCCAGTACTGGAAGAGCGAAACCGAGCGCCCAATCCCGATCAAAGATGTGCAGGTAGGCGTAGAAAATGGGAAGTCGATATTTTTCATCGACATCCATGGGGCTCCAGAACATCTTGATCGCGCAAAGGCCAAGACGCTCATCGAAAAGCTGGGACGCACTGGTGCATATACCCATGACCTAGGACGCTACTGGGTAGTTCGAACACTGCTTAATCAACCCGCCATTCTGCGGGCGTTGGCCACTCGATATCCGCAGATCCTGGTCGATGAGTCCCAGGATCTGGGCACGATGCACAAAGTGACCTTGGAATTACTCATCAAGGCGGGCGTGCAGGTTTCACTGATCGGTGACGTTAACCAAGGCATATTCGCCTTCGCCGGCGCCGATGGCATGTTTTTGAAAACCTATGCCGACCGCGAGGAAGTCAAAGGCTACAAGCTTACCCGCAACTACCGCTCCCTCCCTCCCATCATTGATATTGCCAACCGCCTCTGCGGCCGTAACGATGAGCCAGACAGGCAACCCGAGCAAGGTGGAGCATTTTTCGTAGGGTACAAAGACGCCGAACTCCCTAAGCTGTTCAGCTCTTTCAGAGTTCGCCTCGGTGAACTGGGCATAAAGGCAGCAGATGCAGTCATTCTCAGCAGGAACACTGATCGCGCCGCCAAGCTTGCGGGTAAGTCAGTGGCCCCAGGACAGGGGGTTGTGAACCTTTTTGCAGAAGCGTCATTGGCCCGCGATCAGTTGCATCGTTATCAGGATGCTTTCCGTCTGGTTTGCAACGCGGTTGTGAGTCTCCTCGAAGATGCCCCGCCTGGGCTCAGTTCGGCGCTGCTGGGTTCGCCTCATGATGGCTGGATGCTGAGACTCAGGAGATTGCTGTGGGCATTTACTCGCAATGCGGAGGCCGGGCTACCGTCTTCTTCGCTGCAAGCCAAAGCAGAATGGCATCCGAAGCTCGTCACAAATCTGCGCACTTTGCTTGCCCAAATCGACCAACAGTTCGGACTGACCACAGTCGCTACGTTCGGAAATAAAATGGCCAAGAGGCGCTTGGACGATATCGCGCTTAGCGGTGCCAACGCCAATGATAAAGAAGGACCTGGCCTACGAGTTGAAACTGTTCACCAGGTTAAAGGCGAATCCATCGACGCGGTGCTCTACATCGCGACCAAGGCCAACATCAGCGCGCTGCTGGCCGGTACCGCTACGGAGGAAGGCCGCATCGGCTATGTGGCACTGACGAGAGCGAAAAACCTATTTTGGCTGGCCGTCCCAAACAGTTGCCTGGGCGCAATGCGCGCCGAATTGATCAAGGCTGGCTTCACAGAGGCCTCGTAATGGTGACGATGAGCCAACCAGGCTCATCCCATCATGCAGCTGGCGGAGCGACCAGAGCCTTCTATCCGACAGGAAGCCTCTGGCATCCCGTCCCGCCTCGTCTTCCTGCACCCGCATTCGCCAATATTGGTTAGGCTTGACCCAAACCACCGATATTTAAGTGAAATTGCGGAACGCAGTGGGCAAATCCTTTACAGACAGCTTGTTTCCTTGTGTTGAACAAAGCAGTCGTCAGAAGAGCTCATGGCCGTGGCCAGAACAGACGATTGGAGATGATGAACGCCGGGGAAACTGACGTGATAACTTGGCCGTTACTCATCCGAACCGACCAGTGTTACTCGTTGAGCTTTGCCGAGAGCCATTTCGTCTTCCCGTTTGCACCTTTGCCGATCTCCAACAAAAAGATCTGACCATCGAGTCCACGCGATGAGAAGTCGATAGAGCCATCTGTCGGTGTGTAGATTCTTGCTGTCGACCGGTACGGACGGAATGCGGAAAGCAGATACTGTCGGCCATCGACCAGTGATGTGAAATAACACCCAAGACTTCCAGCAGCTGTCTTATTTGACCAGACCTTGAAGTCCAACCGAGCAAGCCATGTGCCTGTGGGAACATCTTCCCAAGAATAGGACTTAAGCTCAAAACCCGCTTCCAGCGCACCTTTGTAGCTCCAACCTCGCAGCGAACTTTCGGCGGGTATGTCGTACGTTTCGTCCATTGTCTTATTCCTCCGTGATTGGTCTGCCTATAGAGGCTGCGCACCGACATTCCCATGGTGGGTGACTGACGTCAATTTGCGTTGGATATGAAGGGCCCTGGGCTGATTCGGCTGCAGCATTTCACTCGTAAGGAAGCCCGCCGAACAGCTCAATCATCAGATCGCCTCGCAGTACCTCGAACGGTACTTCGACATACTCATCCGGATGCCGGGGCAATGCTTTTTTCTCATGGCTCGAATTCTTGGTATGACCTTGTACTTTCTGCCCGTTCTCCTTGATGTACGGCAGCACCACGATGCGGCCGTGGTTCTTGGAGATGATCGTACCTTCGTGCCATAGCGTTTCACCGCTCTTGCTGGCTGAATCACCACTGACAGTTTTGACAGTCCAGCCAGGTGTACCAGTTTCCTCATACCAGAACACAAAGCCCGCAACGACTACCACCCGTTGACCACGGGCTTTGGCTTCGATCAGCAATTTCTGAACGCTGGCCAACTGTAAAAGCTTGTTAGCTCTGGGGAGCAGCTCGGAGCGGATTTCAACTTTGGTTTTTCCCCAATGCGCGGTACCGCACAGGCCAAAGCCTCGAGCAATTTTTTCGCGCGCACAGTGCATCGCGCATTTTTTAGTCGGGTTTAATCGATGCGACCAGTCATATTCGCCACTTCTGGCCAATGCAACCTTGTATCTGGGAAAAAACGCGATCTGAAGATAGGGCGCTTCCTGCAACTGCTCAAATAGCGCGTCACCTAAGATTTCAAGGTCGGGTGGCAAGATCAGATCGGATCGTTGAGGACGTTCGGCAAAGGCGTTTCGGCGTAGGGCCTCTGCGAACATCATGCATTCTTCATCCGCTAGGCGTTCCTGCACGGTGATTTCTTTTTCTGCCTTCAGCGTTAGAGACGCGCGCAGAACCTCATCGATATCGAGTGAGGCCGCTCTATCCGCGATATTCGCATTGAACCGCGTGGAAAACGCTCGGGCCTCCTCATAGGTGACGAACGTTTGTGCTTTAGCATGGCCATTCGCTTCGATGTAATGAGGCATCCATTTGACATCGCCCGGTGAAACGTACTTCAGCGCGTGGATTATCCACCGCCCCGTCTCGTACCAGCGGAACGGGAACAATGCCAATGTCACTTTTCCGTAGCCTGGCAATTCGCATAGCTGCATGAGACACCCTTCCGAAGGCCCAACCAATCATATGGCGCCGTCTTCCTCAGATAACGATCGCCGTAGCGTTGGTAATCGCAACACCCACAGCGTTGTACAGATCGACTTCCGTCTGCTGTGTCTTGATCGATACGACTAGGCTGTACCTCACGTCGTCGTTGTAGCGTTTCTGCTTAACCAATGTCTTCCACCATCCCGGCGCAGGATAAATGCCGATCATCCCCAATCCTGCCAAATCGGAGGCAGGCCCTCGCCAGATGTCAGAGTGTAACGACCCCTTATGGCGACCCCGTGTACCCACCAGCCACCGAGAATCTGAAGCACTGCTCAGGTATGGGGCGTCATCATCTTCTTCTCGGGCGCGTTTGTTGATGCGCTGACGGAACAGTGTCGCATCCTCGCCAGATCGACTGACCTCAAAGCGCAATCCATGAGATTCGTATCGATAGCGCCCTTTAAGACCGCGCTGTGCAACACCCGGATTGGGTTCCACAAAGTAGGACAGGGTTACACGCATCTCGACCTCCTCGTTGCCCAAGTGGAGTAGCTCCTGCTGAGGCCAAGGAAGTAGGTGAAGGTGCATGTCACGAGCCGTTGCCGGTTTAGAGCCCTGTCGCGTGAAAGGCCGTAGTGAGTCTTCCACCACCAAAGTCAACGAATTGGACGCACTCCACAATGCTCGACCGATATCCGGGACGCCAAAACCACAGGTACGAACCAGTTTTTCGTAGTCTGACTTCGCTTCGCCTTCCAGAAACTCGGCTTTCATTCGCTCCGTCCACTCGGCGGAGTGCACAACCAAAGCACGAACGGTCTCTGGCCAAAGCTCAGGATAAGCGGAAGCAATTTGCGCAGCCATGCGCGAGGCCAGCGCGGAAGCAGCGCTGGTGGCCCAAGTGGTTGAGAACAGGCGGCTCTCTGGGAGATGTGACGTTGTCAGGAGCGAAAGAGAGGTATGGCTGAAAATGCCATAAGCATCGCAAACCAGATTGCCGCCTTCGAACACGACATCCGGTTTCAGAGGCCAAGGGGTTCTCGTCCAGGTACAGGACGTGGTGCTGTAGGGGCTAAGGCTACCATTGGCCGCAAGGACTGATTCTCCTGCGACCACCGGATCCAGCGTGACCTTCTGGGTGTACGCACCCACGCATATGGCGTTCCATGATTGGCCAGGGTCATGAATGCCGTCGGTTTGGTTGCTGAAGGGGTAACGGACGTAATGTTCGGTGTTGGCATTGCCGGCGGAGACGATCATCAAACGTGGTTGGGATCGTCCACCCAGCGCATCGGAGGTCAGTAGATCCACAGCAGACGACCACGCTGAAGGGCGGCCTCGGTCACGATCATCAAGGCTGGTGATGGCCATGCTGAACACGCGCTGTTTGTCGGGTTGAGTAATCTCGGGTCGTGCCACTGCATTCATGGTCAACGCACCGTAAGACTCACGTTGGTCGCCACGGGCGGCAGGTAACAGCTTCACGGACTCGATACGATGGGAAATGGATACCGGACCATGCGCCGATAGCGGGTCGACTAGGTCACCGTAGAGAGCAACACCGGCGAGACCGGTACCATGGCCAACATCATCCTGAACCCCCCAGTCGACATCGACCGTGTGCAGATCTGCCATCCCGATATAGTTGCTCAATAGCGGGTGGCCGGGGTTAACGCCGGTATCAATCAGGCAGATACGGACGCTGTCGTCGTCGCCACCTGAGGTGCGCCCTAGCAGTTCATCAATCCATTCACGCTGTTCGCCTGGACTCAATGCATCGAAGAACTCTGCCGTTTCCTTGGCCCGTCGAATTTCAGCGACCTCATTGAGCAATGCCATCGATGCGCTAATGGCCTCTTGTGTGCCATAGACGTTGACGACCGTCCGCTCCGGGAAGATCAGCGCTTCACTTGAAATCTGGAACTCAAGCACCTCCGCAATCGTGCGGAATCGCTGAAGAACAGCGGCCTGGTTATCGCGAGCGGGCAACCAAAACTCCCACCAGATCGGCTCATCGGGAGAGCTTGGTAGAGCGTCTGAACTGTCAGTCCAAAGTGCACTGAATGTTGCAGTCCGGATTTCAAGAATAGGATTCAAAAGAGGGGTATTGCGCGGAATGCCTTTGCTGGTTGTGGCGCGCAGGTACTGAGTTACCAAGGCTTCGAATGCGCTCAGCTTTCCATCAGGAACGAAGACGGTCGCGAAATGTGTTTGGGTCGCTCCGTCGTATCGCAGATTCAACAACTCGATTTGCTGCTGGCCTCTGGCCAATCCCTCGAATGCCAGTTCAAAGCCTGGCTCACTTACAAACTCAAGCTGCAAGCCAAAGCCATCTTGCTGGCCTTCGGAGCGTTGCAGTTGGACGGCTTGTGCCATCCGTGTTCCGAAGTGCTCCAGCTGTCTGAGCAACCTTTCCCCATGGCCTACACGATCACGTCGGGGGTAGACGGGCTCACGGGTCGGGGAGGCTGTTGACTGATACCGTTCCGGCCGCCCTGTACGCTGTAAGTGAAAGTGTCGTCGCTGCCCTGCGTTCGGTTCCGTCATCGAAAAGCTCTACTGGCTTATTGTCGTTGTCTTCCGTGGAAAGCCTTACGTTCTGCGAGATGCTTTGCCACGTCCCTAGCGTCTACATCGCCGCGATCATGAATGATCGCATCTTTAATCGAGTCATCTGCCGCTCGCGCCAGTTCAGCATAGCTGAGGCCTTGGGCGGCCTCCATGAGGTCGTCCCAGCATTTAATCGACTTCGAAAAGTTCACGAGCCGATTTTTCAACACTGCGTGAATTTGCTCCGGGTTGGGCAACCCATACTCGATAACATCATCAAAGCGCCGGAACAAGGCGTAGTCGAGAATTTCCGGATGGTTCGTGGCGGCAATGATCAGGCTGTTTGACTGATCCTGCTCAATCATCTGCAAGAAGCTGTTGAGCACTCGACGGATTTCGCCAACATCATTGGCCAGCCCACGCTGCGATCCGATGGCGTCAAACTCGTCGAAAAAGTAGATCCCACGAGTATCTCGGATGGCGTCGAACACTTGCCGAAGCTTGGCCGCTGTCTCACCCATGAACTTGGTGATCAGGCTATCGAGGCGAACGATGTACAGCGGAATTCCCAATTCGCCGGCGAGAGCCGATGCCGTCATTGTCTTGCCCGTGCCCGGCGGGCCGACCAAAAGCAATTTGCGGCGAGGAGACAGACCGTGTGCACGTATTTTTTCGAAGTTGCGCTGCTCATTGATGATGCGAGCAAGCCGGCCATGAGTGGCATCGTCCAGGATCATCTCAGAGAAGCGAGTCTGTGGAAGGGCAACAGACAACAGATTGCTCAGCTCGCCTCGCGGCTGGCCGATGGGAACAGGTTGGGCGGAGGGCATTTGCTTGCGCTTGGACTGCGCAGAATCGATCAGCGTGCGCAAATCCTCAGCAAGCTTTCCATGCCCTTGCTTGGCCTCGTGTGCAGCCATTTGCATGGCAACGGCAAGGAAATGACTGTCATCACCTTTAATGTGTGATCGCAATAACGCCTTCAAGTGCTCGCCGCTAGCCATGTTTTTCTACCTTTTTCATCCCGTTAGTTTAATCGCTAAGACCTGCTGATACCTTTCAGTGCGCCATTAATTTCACGGCCGTTGGTCAGTAGCGCCGCTTCCTTTGCTTAATCCACCGTAGAAGCCGGCTTTACCGATAGCAGCGGCCATCCAGCTGGGTAGACTAGCCCGAACAGACGAAAGAGCTTCCCATTGAGAGACTGAAAGTTGGTTGTGAAGCTGGGATGCCGCACCTTCGGCGCACTCTGCTCCCATCCAGGCCAGTGCTCGAATCGCATCGCCAGCCAAAGAATTCCCCAGAGCCACCATCCAGTAAGGCGCATGTTGCAGTGAGGCTTTTGTCGCACCGACTGTCAGCTGCTTACTGCGACCCGAGGTTAGGAACACCACCTCATCCGGCGTTTGCGCGATAAGCCCAAATGATTTTGCAGCCTCAGCGCCACTGCTGGTGATTGCTGCCTTGCCCTTGGCTGCAATCGAAAGTGCTATGACCTCTGTCCTGACAACGGGCGTTCCGGTTTCCCCCTGTGCGCAAGCAACGTAGATACCGCGAGCGACGCGCAGGAGACTTCCAGCTTTGGCTAATCGCGAAAAAGCTTGATCCACAGCGGCACGGCTACCCAGATGCAGAAACTCCTTTGGGCTTAGAACGTGGCCTTTTGGAACGGTCAGGCTTTTTTCCAGAATCGCTGCTGGTAGAGATGGCATCGGCAAAGTCACTTAAGGGCAATGTCAGATATTGAATATGATATCTGACATTTACTCAAACCGCTTTGTGTGGCAGGCGATTTTCACGACGGTCGGGGGAGGTTGGGAATGTGCTACGCAATGCAAGCGGAATCAGGACAGTAACGCGAAAATGGCATCAATTTCTTGAAGCCAGAAACGCCAACGGCCAGTGAACTGGCCGTTGCTACATCATCGCCTGAGAATGGCAGATTGTTTGGAGTCGGGCTGAACACGGGCGCGGAGACTCAAAGATTTCGGCTTCGCAGCTTGGCCGAGCCCTGCTTGATAAAGCCTGCATGACCAGTCATTTGCATCCGACCTGACCCACGATTGCATTGGACTTGACCAGCACGCTTCGTAACCATGATCGTAGCAACGCAGGCATCAAAACGGGGCATGCGTTTTCACAAAACCTGGGTCGTTCTCTGACAGTCAAGACTACGAAGCGTGCTGGTCAAGTCAGTGTAATTACCCACAAGAATCTGTAATCGACTTGAACTGCTATTTTCTTCTGCGGAAACAGCCGTTGCGGCCACGCTGTATCAACCTCTGTCCTTGAAGAAATCATCCTTCGTAATCAAACCGAAATCGTCATCCGGCATTCCGCCATCATCGTCGAAGAGCCCTTGAGTACGCCGCTCTTCCTTAAGGCCGGCAACAGCTTGGAAAAAACAGCCTTCACACAGGTGTATCTCGTACCGTTCACCGTCATGCTTCGTTCCATAGCCCCAATGTGCCTGCAACGTTGCAAATTGAAGCCCACCGTTGTGTACCTTGGTGGTGAGCCGACAGACATCGCAAACAACGTCTTCGACACCATCAACTTCGACCTTACCGATAACTTTCATCTCCTATCTCCTCACGCCAGCGAGCATATGAAAGCAGCCCCGAGTGACCGTATCGCGTGGAGGGGCACACCGCTATTGGTAAACACCCAAGCGAGCGCGCTCTAGGTAGTCCACCACAACCTTGAAACCCACCGAGGTATTGAGCATCTCGAAAGGGACAATCCCTGACAGGTGCTTACACGACCGTCCGAGCCAATTCTCGGCGAGCGTTTGAGAGCCGAAGACCATCACTGCAAGCTCAAGTCCCTGGGCGTATTGGAGCGCTACAGCGCTCTGCTGGGGATTCAATCGGACTTCGTTCTGGGGGTTACTCAGCCGTTGGATGGTCCGAGCGGACTTCCCCATGATTCGCTCCAGGAGCTTGTAAGATTTGAATAGGCGTGATGAGCGGACCATAGCCTGAACATCACTGAGGGCAAAACCAGCTTGGACGAGGCGCAGGATGTCCAGATGACTCAAGCTTCCCGTCTCAGCATGGGTCAACTGGAACGTCGGTGGTTGAGCTGCGGCTCCTGTTTGAGGTCTCAAGATTGAAGAACTCATTGGACTGACCTCCCAATGCTCTGGATGCCAGATTTAATCCGTTTCTCTCTCATTGTAGTGATCAGCCGCTTCGAAAGTGAGTTAATCCCACCTCGGCTCGCAGGATCGCTAAAGATCACTACTTCACTCTGATGCACACCTGGGCGATCAGTATGGCCCTATCGTTTGAACAGCAGCTTCATGTAGGCCCGAGTTCGCGGATATCGATCTCGACGTTCCAGACGCTGTGCAAGGCGTGGGAGCAGGGAGAAGATCTGTGACTGCTTGAGACACAGATTCTGATCCGATCCGAACCGCCGAATAATCTCAGCTTCCAACTCACGTTGCAGTCCATCGTCCCTGCTCTCCCAATCGACTCGCGGATTAGGGTTTCTAGCAGGTTTGGGCACTTGACTAGCCTGCGCATACAACCACTCTCTGTCGTGACGATGCAGCCAGGTGTAAAGCGATTGGCATTCGCGGCGAAGCTCAGTGAGAGAATGCAATGGAAACCGCGACTGAAGCTCAGCCCATCGTAAGCGATGATCAGCCTGATCGAGAGCCATTCGTCGAGCCTCCCATGACGCTTGAACGCCACGCTCCGCGCGGAGCAGCTTGTTTACCGTGGATATGGTGAGTTGAAACTCCCGGCAAATTTCATTCTTTGCCGTTCCTTCAGCAAGTCGGCTCAGTAAATGTGCTCTGAATTCAGGCTTGAGCCGCTTCGGCCGAGGGTGGCCCTTTCTGTTTGCCGGTGATACTGAAACCTCAAGTACTGGGGGTGACGTCGGCAGTGCCGAAAGTGCTTTCCGCTGAGCACAAGCGACATCGTGGCATACCGCAAAGGACGAAACCTCGCCGAATAGCCAAGTAATCATCATCAGGTGTTTGAGTGGATGAATGTGCCGCCGTGGTGACCGCACCATTTGACTGATGAAGCTGGTGGCGGCGGTCTCAGTGGATGGTAGCCCACCATATGGACGAAACCTTCGCAAAGGGCTGATATGCGTCAACAGGCTCTGTGCCGCGCTTTTTGTTGGTAGCCACTTGCGGTAGAGCTGGGCGACCACTACTGGATCAAAGTGCTTTGCCAAGCCTAGAGACCCCAACTCGCGGCACACCGAGGCCAGTTGAGCGAGGCGCTCCCGTTCCAGGGAGGTGATCGCGCCATAATCCGAATCGCGTAATGTGCCAGCGCAGGGCATCGTCCAAGTGAAGCGCCCACACCAACGGCGATTTTGGCTGCATTCGCAAAGCACTTCACTGTGCTCAGGGCATACCACCACGCCTGGGTACTGATGGGATAGATGCCAATATGAGACCCCACACGAGTCCAGATCCCGAGCCATGCAGGACCGGCATGCTCGCAAAGGATGATCAGCACCGAATCCTCCACAAACGAGGCCGAGTTGGTACTTCAGCGGTCCAAGCGATGGGCCTCTGATTTGAACAAGGGCGCCGGCGACTGAGCTATCCGACTGAAAAGGGGAGAAGAACGGGAAAATGGTGCGCTGTTCGATGATGGAGATGGCTTCTCCCCAAAGGCCCGAGGTGTTCCGCTCGAAAGCATCCAGACCACAAGGCACATCGTGCTTGATGCACCGCTCTGAGAGGCTGAACAGCTGCTCGGTAGTCGCAGCTGGGCGGAGGTGACCAGACAGGAAATGCAGACGACTGCAAAGACTGAAGAACGTCTCTCCCGGTAGCCAAGCGAGGGAAAGTCCAAAACAAGAGGTAGCCATAGGCACCTCTCCATGCGAGAGGTTTCTCGGGCACGCAAACGTGCTGTGGATAACTTATTGTAGCCGGATGGCAGATGTGGATAGTTTGTTTGGAACTATCAGATAGCGTAGATATTCAGCTACGCCTTAGCAATGTGGATAACTTTTAAGTTATCCAAAGAAGAGCAATTGAAACCTTTTGCACACATTAACTATACAAACTTACGCTATATCAAGCAGCTAGGGAAGGGACCGGAATCTTGTGTGCGCTGTGCAAAAATCTTTTAAGGTTGTCAACACAGCTTTCATAGCGTTACCATGCGCAGTAATCGCTATAGGCTTAACTGCAAACCGATCTAAAAAAGCATACATAGCAGCGTATGCTAAGTCTCCAAACTTCGCTCTGCGCCAAGAGCAAAAAGTTCGCTGCCAATTAAATAGCCAAGTTATAGAATATAAAGAGGTAAGCGGTATGAAGAATTCTGGTTAGCTTTTCGGGGAGCCAGAATAGACAAAGGCCTGAGTTTTACCCCAAGCCCCTGTGTCAAGATTAGTGCCCTGACACAGCCATTGTCTATCCGCATGCGCGGGGCGTCAAGTCCTGCGGTCCCCCTTCGTCCTTTGAAACGTAAATCCGGGTGCCCCAACAGCACCGGGTCGTGTGCGTACGCCTTTCGTACGCATGTACTCCACTTGGCCACCGCTGGCAGAACAAGTGGTATGGGTATGGACAATAATGATTTCTGAAAAAACGCTGAAGCGGATTAGAGACCGCCAGGGCAATTTCCGGTGGGGGGACGATTACGTTCCCGCCATTTGTGCTGTACCAGGTGAAGCCCCGAAGACTTCGAGGATCTGCCGCCTTAACAGCCGAAAGCTCGGCCGCACACTTCACCTGCTATCCATTCCTGAACGAGTGTTCACACAACTAGCGTTGTTCAATCCAGCAGTGTTTGAAATTCATGAGCAAAAAATGCTGCACCCGGTGCCGCATGTACATCCCCTGCATGGCCACCCTTTCGCCCTTGGCTTGAGTCTCAGTCCTCTAGTCGGAACTCTCGCCGCAGCAAAAGATATAGGGATGGACCATGCCAAGGTGGTGATAGAAACGCCGTGCGGCGAACGCCAGTGGTCCGCCTACCCATACGTGGGTGACCTACTGATCTACCTCCGCGAGCCGGGCACGGCGCCCTATGCTCTAAACTGGAACATCAAACTTTCCAAGTTTGATTTTATGGAGAAACGGCGTTCAGCGGTTAAATCATTAGAAGCGCGAAGAAAAGATCGTGAACGCGCAGAGTTACGCCTTCACCTTGAAGAAACTTATTATGCAAGCGCCGGCATCAGAACAGTAAATCTCTCGCTCGAGGATATTGACCCTATTGTTGTAGCCAATCTAGATCAGATTTTTGGTTTACATGACCGTCCTCTCAGCCTTGACCAAAATTTACTGGAGGACTTCAGCCACCAATTACAAGAAGATTTTAATATTGGCCGCCCTCCGGCACTGGCGGCCATCACCTATGGCAACAAGTGGGGGCATCGCGACCAGTTCATCGCCCGCATATATCAAGATATTTGGAATAGATCGCTACCAGTAGACTTATTTCAATACATACAGATCGACC
The DNA here is from genome assembly GCF_058793055.1 of Pseudomonas sp. MPR-R2A5. Lineage (NCBI taxonomy): Bacteria > Pseudomonadati > Pseudomonadota > Gammaproteobacteria > Pseudomonadales > Pseudomonadaceae > Pseudomonas > Pseudomonas sp. MPR-R2A5. The sequence continues at coordinate 18,702 of NZ_JBXAFK010000006.1, read as the reverse complement.
AACCACTTGGGCAGGCCAGGTGCGAAGTGATTGAGCACTATCGCCATTTTTTCTCGGAAGCCGCTCTATGATGGCGGGATCTCGACTGATTGCACCACAAGGCTGCGGTGAACTCGTCAAAGGAAAGGAATACCACTTTCTCATCAGTGATGGCGGGTGTAACCGTGTCCGCTTGGTCGAATTCGATGACAAAGGGTCATCTGCGAAGCTGCACACGATGACCCGGCTGCGCTTCGAAGCGGCGCTGGAGGCTGGTGAGATCGTAGAGACAGGGAGCCATGATTATCCGCCATGGCTGACAGCGGCAGCAGGCATCGAAACCAAATGGCGCGAAAGCCGCCGCGTTAGCTCGAAACGGTCGTACGAGGAGATAGTTGACGGCCGCCTACTGAGGATCGTAGAACTTATTCCCAAGAGAGCAGAGATACTGGCCTCGGACGACCCGGAGGCAGTTATTAATGCTCACGCTAGGACTTCAAAGCCGAGGCAGCACCCCGCACGTATCCGGCTATGGTTCTTCACTTATCTTGTATTTGGGCAAACAAAATGGGCATTGATGCCCCGCTTGGATGCATGTGGAAAGTGGGACAGAAGTGAGAAAACCGATAAGAAACTGGGTCGCCCCTCCGGCCAAGGCCAGAATCATGGGTATCCCATAACTCCTGACATGAAGGAGAAAATCCTAACTGCCTTCTCGAAGCACTCACGGGTAGACAAGACCAAGGACGACATCTACGGGGATTCACTGCGAAAGACATTTGGTTGCCGTACTCGCCAAGGCTCAGCGGGGAAAGAATTCTACCATCCCGACGGTGAGCCTTATCCAAGCTTCAATCAGTTCTGGAATTGGGTAAAACGGCTAACAAACCCCTCTGCCCTTGCGCAAGCGATGAAAGGGCCAAGCGCTGCGCGTGCAAAATCTGGTGACATTGGGAGCTTTGCGCAGATGATAGGTAACCTCAATCAGCGATTAGAATTTGATGGTTATTACCCAGAGGAAAAGTTATCTGGGTTAATCGAAGGATCGCCACTGGATTCATTTTGTGTGGTGAGAGCAGTGTGTGCACTTTCAGGAGCCGTTGTAGGTATAGGCTTTGCCAGAGGCAGGGAAAGCTTGGAGGCATACCGGATGGCCCTATTTTGCATTGCAATCGGCAAGGTCAAATACTGCAAGCTATTTGGTATGAATATCAAACCTGAGGAATGGCCCTGCGAAGGACTCTCAAGCCAGATGATATTCGATAGAGGCCCAGGAGTGCATATAGATGTCTCTGGTGCAAAAGAATGGTTAGGCCGCTTGGAAATTACCCCTACGCATTCTGGGCAATCTAAAGCCACAGTTGAATCCTCTCATCCTAGAGATAAAAAGTTCAAAGATCAGCCGGCGCATGTTCATAGCGGCCTCAATCTTGTTGAAATGTCACGCCGAGAGATACGTCGGGTTATCAAGGACAATGAAACATCCGACGCTAGCGACCGTATGGATGAGGATATGTGGCTGGAAGGCTTCTCGCCGACCCCTCTGAACGTATGGAACTATCACGATGCGCTTGGCCGCAATCATGGCATCAAGATGTCGCTAGAAGAAGCTGTAAGGGAATTTTTGACGCCTATGCCTGCGGTGATCAGGGAAAAAGGTGTCTATTTATTCGGGAGAAAGTACAACTCAAAAGAATTGACCGATACAGGTATATTTGACCGAGTTGCTCGTGGTCGCGTGATTCATGCAACAGCATATACCATGACAATGTGCGTTCGGCACATATGGATAGAGGTTGAGGGAAGGCTTTACGAACTCAACTGCATTTTCACCGCAAGCACAAGACGTGGCAGCGCGGATATCTCGCTCGAAGACCTTCAGTACATCAACGAATCACGTCTCCGGGCTCAAGCAAAACGCAGAAACGAAAAAATTGCCATTGATCAGCATCACTATCAAGAGTTTGAAAACGAGACGGGCAAGCCTTGGCATGCTGGAGTGAGAAAGTCAGGGCGTCCGGCTAAGAGTCTTGAAACACAGCGAGACTTAGATGATCAAAGACGACTGGTGGGTAATAAGCCATGATTGAAAGACTGCGAACCAGATTCGATGGTTTGATTGACATCGAGCACATACGGAAAAAGGTAACAGTCCGACCAAAACCCGTCGGCGACATAGATCGACTACCACCTATGTTAGCTGCACACATCCTTGATATGTCACTAAGACAAATTTACCTGCCAAATCAATTCAGTTTAGAGCTTATTGCAGAGTTAGTGGGCAAAGCAGCAGTCCATTCGGCAATACGTTCCGAAACAGAACAAACGTTTGTCAAAGGCATGTACTACCCTATAACAGCCGAAACTTTCCCAATCTGCCTTACTGGCTTAGCGGGTGTGGGTAAATCGGCAACCATCGAAGCGCTACTTCGCGCTATGCCAGGCCCTACTGAGTTCAAGCTAAATCATTACATGAAACCTCAAACAGCCGAGTCTTACTGGTACGCCAGCGCTAAAGGTAAAGCGTCTGGTAAGCAGCTGCTCACGGATTTTCTTGGCATTGAAGCGACTACACGAGAGAACACTGCAATCCTCAGATTAAGAGCGCAGCAGCAAGCACATCAACGCGGTATCTCGCTGGCAATTCTTGAGGAAATGCAGCATTTAACACCTGGGAAAGGGGCAGCCCTTACAACCGACATACTGCTTACTATGTCCGGCCTTGGCTTACCCATGGTGTACGTATCTAATTTCAGTTTGGGACATAAGCTGCTTAAACGTAATCAGGAAGACACCCAACGCCTAGTCGCAGAGCCGAGAATCATGTGGCCAGACGCCCTAGAGTCAAAAATCTGGGCTGAATTCATAGATGAATGTATTACCGTGAGTGATGGTCGAATTCGGGCCAATCCCAAAGATTTTTCTTACGAAATCTATCGCGGGAGCTATGGGCTAAAGCGTGCAGCCATTCACCTAATGGTACAAGCATATATCCAGGCTCGTTCCTCAAATCGCGCATGGGTTGAAATTGAGGATGTGCAAAGGGCTTATGCCTCAAGCTCATATTATTCGTACCGGGTGGACGTTGAGGAACTGGAGCGGATTGCTATTCAAAAGAACTCCAAACGTGATGACCTCAATTGCCCATTTGGCTCTCCCATACGCTCGAATGTGGTGCAGTTCGTTAGGAAGGAGCGCGACCATCGTGTCGCTCAAGCTGCTTTCAAAGGTGCGCTGACGGCTGAAGAGCGTGAAGCTCATAAAAGCTTGAAGCTGGATACCGACATGAAGGCTCAAAACCCGAAGCGCCCTAAGCGACCGCCTTTAAAAAAACCTACAAATGATGATTTGGGGAATGCATTCAACGATTATTTCGGCGACAAGGAGGATAATTAATCCTACCTGTCTTGGTACTCAACACGCATCAGGTCATCTATGTTGCGAACCAGCTTATCTGTTTCACGCAGACTGTCTACTAAAGCAGCAAAGCTGCCATACAACATTGCTATAACTTCAATAATATTATGAGAACACCTATCGTCAGGGCGATATTTCAACCATGTGTCGGAAATTCCTTTAGAGTTTTTAAGCCTCCAATTTATCGCCATTAACTCCTCCTCACTGATACTTCCCTCCAGTGCCATTTTATTTGCCTGACCCGCAAGATGTTCTATAGCAGACTCCAAATCAACGGCAAATTTTGATTCTCCGATTTCCGCGAAAATTCTTGCGAATGTCAGTTTATATTCGTGTGGATTTTTCGTGGGTTCGCACTGATGGACATAGCTCCCTTTACAGCCGCCCCAAAGGAGATCATGACCATATCCTTGGCGATGATTTCGGATATCCCACCCACATATAGGGCAGTGTCTGAGCAGGATTGTATTGTGCTTCGCACATACCTCCACATATCTGTGGTCACGTCTCCAGTAAGGGAAACCAAGCGACTCAATGTCATCTTTTACACAGTCAATGCAAATTTTAGCTAGTTGACTTTCGGTTTCAAACCTCGTTCCGCAATCCTGATAACTTCCTCTGGTATAGCTGGCCTGGCCGGAAACTGGAAAAACCCCCACCTGCGAATAACTCGTGTGTTCATGCAGCAGACGATTGAATTCATATGTATCAGATCTGCCTAGCAGGTCAGCGATAACCCCGATAGACCATCCTCGCATGTAGTACCTAGATATTTCTTTGAGCTTTATCGACTCGGGTGATCGAGGAGCCAGGTAAAAATGCCTTTCGATGAAGGAGCGAAGAGATTCGTGCGGTTGGATGGTGAGCAGCAAGGAGGAGTACCCAATATTTCGAGGCACCAGAGGGGGCAGTAGAGGGGATCTCTGCTCGGAGCCCCCAAAGGCTCCAAGCGAGACAGACTTTAATACTCAGAGACAGACTTTAATATTTACGATCAGACGGGTGGTTACCAACAACATAGTTTGACACAGCCCCTCTCGTAAATCGGGGCCTGTAGGATGATCCGGGATCCACACGACAGCAACATAGACTGACACAGACGGGTCGCACTTCAAATACGGGGCTCGATTGGTAACAACATAGATTGACACAACAGCGAGAGCGTTCATTCAGGCCGAAATATTATGTGAGCGCGACCGGTCACTCACCTGTGCGGAAATAGTCTTTTTTCAGCACAGGCTCAGTGCGATGTCTAAATCCGTGTGCAACCTTCGACCAGTCCCCATCAGCACATAAACTGTGTTTTTTGTTCGAAATAAGCAGTCATGGGTGAAGGAAACACCCAGCGTTGTTCGGACCCAATCACCAGGCGGGAAGCGGCCTTTACTGTCTTGGATAACGGTCAAAGCGTAAACGAGAGCAGGAATTAGCTGTCTATCCGTAATGGCTTTTCGCTGACGTGTTGGAATGTCGAGATCCAATATTGCCCAATCAGCAACAAGACAATAGGCATGGGAAGGAAAATGCAGACTGGCGAGGGCCACAGCATCTGAGGTGGTGAGTTGGCACCCATCTATTTTCTCACCCGCAGAAAGCACTGAGACAAAATCTGCCAGATTCATCTGTACCTCCGGCCGATCAAAAAAACGATTCGAACGAGAAGCATCAATCAGCTTAGCTCCCATCGACACACGAGGTTCCGATGCCGAAGACTGGGCCATTTCACAGCTGGTCCGTCTTCTCCCCTCATCCCACTGAACGGGATGATTTCTATCTAGCTGTCACCGGATAAAGTGGGTTTTCGCCAGTACCCAGCTATGCCATTGCCGTGCGTGAACCCTACCTAGCGGTAGGTGCCGATGTGGGTGAAACCTAGTGCTTCATGGATGCCCGTGCATGTCGTATTCGGCAAGGCGACGCCGGTATAGGCGCATGAAATCCATGTTACTCAAGGAGCGGTAGAAGCCGTTTGGCTGCGGCTGAATCAAAATGACATGCCCTCAGACACTTGAATCAGCATTTCTTCGACTAGATGTGTGCCAAAGGTTGTAGTGACCATCGCCGATGGGCTTTCTCCCAAAAAACGGGCTTTGGGTTTGGAAAGCCATTGTTTGGCCTTCCCTTTGTCACCGAAGATCACCTCGGCCATGGCGGTAATATGTGCAAACCGGAACAGGCGATCGCTCTCATGCAACGTTAAAAGCTGATTGGCTGACAGTTTTGTTTTGAGCGTTTTGGGTTGAATGATTCTGTCGCGTTCTTCGTCGCTGAGGGTTCCATCATCACAAAGCATTTTGATCAGGCTGACCGAGAAGCCAGCTACTATCATGTCGTGAATGTCCAGATCCGAAGCATTGACAGAGATATGAAGAAGCGTCTCCAGACGCATGCGGTAAGCATGATAGACATCCTGACGCAGGACGCCAGCAAACATGGGCCGCACTGATGTTGCGTTGCACACGGGCGTCAGGACTAATGTGCCATTCACTACCGTTAGCTCCAGGTCGTCCCCAACACCTAACCTCATTTGGTCAAGCAACTCTTGAGGCAGATCAATGATGATGTCGCCAGTACCGTCCTCAGTTTTCTGGCATTTTACTATCCAGCGCTCAGTTTCACTCATGATCGTCCGGCCCTCATCCGCCATCAGAGAATGACACACATCATTATGCTTGGGCCCAGAGCTGACCAAAGGAACGCGCAATCCGCTGGTAGACAGGCACTGCCGCTGCTCGAACGCCGGATAGCGAGTGAAACAGCAAAAAATGGGGCAATGGCTATACCTGCCTTTCCACCTTCACATGGCTAAGAGCCTGAGCGTGATCAGGTAACTACACGAAAGGATATGACATGCACCCTGATGAGCTTTATGTTTCCGTCGACGTCGAGACTTCTGGGCCTATACCAGGCGAATACAGTCTGCTTTCCATTGGAGCCTGTCTTGTAGCCCAACCTGTAACGTCCATCTATCTTGAACTACGACCTGACAGTCCAAAACACGACCCGGAAGCACTGGCAGTATCGGGGCTGAGTCTGGAGAAGCTGGAGCGCGAGGGCCTCGCTCCGCAACAGGCGATGCTGACATTTGATCAATGGCTGAAATCGTCCTGCCAACCGGGGCAAAAGGTCATTTTCGTAGGACTCAATGCACCGTTTGACTGGTCATTCGTCAATTACTACTTCCACAAATACCTGGAAACCAACCCCTTTGGTTTTACCGCTATCGACATGAAGGCCTACTTTATGGGCGCTGTAGGTTGCAGCTGGCAGGAAACAAAATCATCCAAAATGACCGCTGCGCTGAAGCCACTCAGCGAACCGAACCATAACGCATTGGATGATGCCCGCTTTCAGGCAGAGCTCTTCGCACTAATGCTAGCGGGTAAAGGTAAACGCTGACCTACCTTCCACCGCACTGACTCGAAGCTCATCTGATACAGGTTGCCTCAACATATCTGCCGTCCCTGAACGACCACGCCTTGATACCTTCTGGTTTTTCGGACTTGCCGACAATAACGGCTATTGGGTGCGGCAGATCCTGCGTGTAACGTGCAGCAAATTTGGAGAAACTTCCGATGTCTGCCGGAGAGATCACCGGAACGGATTGGGGATGCGTATGCCAATAGCCCACCAGACGTAACCCTTGTTCGTTGGCAGCCTGGATTTCCTGACGGCACCGCTCCGCATCCAACTCTAGCCAAGACCAGCCTGACCGATCGGCGCGATGAGGCAACGTGGCCAAGGCCAGCAGCAACCCTTTCGGATCAACCGGGTTGACAAATAACTGTCCCCCTCGCTCCACGCCAAAAAGGCCCTGCCGATGACTATCCAAGATGTCCGCGACAGCTTGGGACACCAATAGCTCGGAATTCACCTCCGGCCATCGCCAGCGCCATGCGATATCCGTCATACCGTTTCGTCCTTATCTTCCGGCCATCCGCGCTCGAGTAAGATTTGCTGCGCTCCCTCTGGCAGTTTGGGACCATGGTATTGGCCTCCTAGGCTCAGAACATCTTCAGGCCTGTAGATACTGCTGACCCAAGATGCAGTGGCGATGTTGCCGGTCAATGCGCGTAAGGCCGTGTGCGACACCATAGAGGCGATATTGGTCATTCCCAGCGAGCCGCCTGGGATAAAGCTCTCGCCACACGCGGGCAGTGGAACAACACCGCCTCCCGGCCACTCTGTAAATCTATGCAGAAAATCGCCGACGTCCGTGAACAACTGACGGCCATCAAAGGTGCCGGCTGGTGCGAATAGCGCATGGCCTACCTGGGTATACGGTTCGCTCCAGGCTTGTAAAAGCCCCCAAGGAGCGCCGCTTGATTTGGCTCGCCATACAGTGACCTCCGACTGCCAGTCTGCTGTCGTGATCACCACCAGATCTGCGTTATCAAACACTTCTGGTTTGCTGCTCATCACCACTTCGGCAAAAGTCGCATAAGCGGTGCATTCTGTCGTCGGAAGATCTAACAGAATCTTGTCCCTCAACGCGGAGGCTTTCAGTCTACCTAGGCTATCCGCTCCCAGAACGTGCCTCCCCAGATTGGCTGACACCAAAGTGTCAGGATCGATGAGGGTAAGGTGGCCGACACCGGATCGTGCCAATTGTATTGCCACCGCACTGCCTAACGAGCCAACGCCAACACAAACGACTCGAGCATTTTCAAGGTGCTGTGCAGTACCGCTTATATCGCGGGACAGAATGGACGCTCGATCAAGCACGTCCAGGGCAGTTGCTCGGACGAGCGCCGGAGGATGTGCATTTGCGATAGCTGGCCGACGGCGCGCTGTACGCAAGCCAAACTTTGCCCCCCGCTCCTGCTGTACGCCGAGCGAGCGCACATTGAGGCAATATGTTGGAGCATCTGCCCCTCCTGGAAGCTCCAGAACAATCCATCGACTCGCCAACGTTCCATGCAGCTCAAACCATGCCAGCAATTGCTCGGCATCGTCTGGTTGAAGGTGTGGCGTGAGCCACAGCAATAAATCTTCCGGATCCGGGGTGCGGATATCCGGATAAGTCTGAAGCTTGACGTAAAAACCGGGAGTTTCGGCCGCGCGAATGACAGCGGAGCGCCCGACAACCCGTCGGTAATGCCCTTTGAGTGCAGCTACGTTCGATGCTAACCAAACCGTTTCCTGACCGGATGGCATAACCCGGCGCGGATCGCTGAGAGCAAACAACTGCGAGGCGGCCTGAGGGCGATCCAACAGTAAGAGGTTCTGGAATGACTGACCGTGCTGAAAAGACCAGTAGGTAGTGATCTCATTCTGAAATTCGATATCGCGCGTTGCCTGGTTTGATCCCATCTTGGACAACGAAACGATCTGGGCCAAGCGAGCAAGGCTGTCCTCTACCACGACCTCCGGGGAGCCCATAATGGGGCGCTCCTGAAAGCCATGAAGGCAAAGCCCCGACTTGGTGGCATGCGGCCAAACCAGCCATGGAGAGGGTTCGACGTTCAGCCGCAAGAGTCCACGGGGAAAGTTGGAGGGGAAACCTATACGCAGTCGGCGCTCCTGCCCCGTGTAATCGGTGGGCAAGGGGAAGTGAAAGCACGCCGCTTCGTCAGCCCGCGTGGGTGCGGGCTGGAGCAATGCATCGGCAGCATCCTGACCTAGGGTGTTTCGCAGTGCGGCGATTCCGCGCTGCAATGGCGTCTTAATAGGATCAGCCAAGGCGTCCAACTGGCTTTACGCTCGACTGAGAGGTTCCGCCACCGCTGGCCCCTCCGAAGAGCGAACCCATCGAAGCAGAGTTTCGAGTAGTGCCATCCGGTCGGCCGGGCATCGTCCAGTTCGCAGGGATCTCATTGTTCACTGCCGTAATGAATGCCGGTGCAATACCGAAATTCTTTTTCACTGCCTCGGCAAAGGAATCGTTGGATTCAAAACTTTCCAAACCCAATGAAACAGATGCACTGGCGTCCGCATGCCATTTGGCAAATGCTTGGCGATAGCCTTGCCCCTCGCCCGGTCGATTCCACTTCTCTGCAAAGTTTTCGCCGTTATCGGCAGGATTGTAGACATAGCAGTCGCTACCTCTCTGCGCGATGTGCTGCGGCATCCTGCGAACGATTTCCAAAATTGCATCGAGCGGAGCCAGAGGCTTCGACTGCGACTCCTTTACGACATCCAGGTATGCGTGCGTGGCCAGGGTGGTGATGACCGCAGATATTGGGCGAGTATCAGCGCTCCTTGTCTTGATGGCCCATTCATCGCGATGCCGCTTGAGCAGCTTAATGGTCGCACGCAGGGGATCTTGATCGATGTAATCCTGATAATGCGGTAAAGGATCTTGTGTCGCGGCATCAAGCATCCGCTGGCTTTTGGCAACTACCAAGCTTTCCAGAGAGATTTCTTGGGCAGAAGCAACCTGCAACCAATTCGAGTAAGGGATAGGGCTGCTTGCTTTCCACCCTGTGACCCGATCCGGAACCTCCAGCTTACCTTCGCCGTTTGCTTCGCCATTTCCGTTGATCGCGCGGGCAGGCGTGACATCGATGTGGAAACCTGGATTTTCGTCGGCATAAACGATCCGGATGCCACGACGTAATTGCTTAACTTCTTCTTGAACGCGGGAGCCTTCCCTAAAACGCTGCTCAATCGCTTCTAGAACTTCCTTTGCACCAGCGCCCTGAGCGTGAGGAAGCCAAATAATCGCGTCCGCATCAATGGTGTCCAGATCCGCAGGCGCGCCGGGGATTGGCTTGATGGTCGTCTTCAGCCGCATCGAGCCTTGAACGAAAATATGGGCCTCAGCGAGCAGCGGGTTGTCGGAAGCCGAGAGGATTTTTTCCAGTTGGGAGTAGCGGTCATTGATTTTTTCGTACTGCGCTTCCGACAGCGAGATTTCCCGCGCGGCGCGAAGCAGAAAATATTCCCAACTGCTGCGCTTGGTCTGTTCGTTGCTCAAAAGCATTACATAGCCTCCTGGGCCACTGGACCCAATTGCAGTGTTTGCGTAAACCGATCTTGGTTTTCTTTGTCCCGATCGAAGATCAGGTATGTATGTTGATGCTGTGTTGTGAGCAACGCGCCAAACTCGATGGCTAATGCCGCAGGAATGGCGGCGAAGACGTGGATAGGGTCAGGAGTCAGAGCCTCAAGCTGGCTCAGTCGTATTTGAAGTGCGTCGCGAAAGGCATGAATCACCCGACGGTTCTGTACCATCGCGTAGCTTGGTTCTGGGATCGACAGCTCTGCAATACGTGCACCGGGTAGAGCGTCGGTCACGTCGCGAACTGGAACTTGCGCAGAAATGGAGAGCACCAACGCCAGTGGGCCATCGCCGTTGGGTGGAGGCGTAAACAGAAAACTAGGCGGCTCAGCAGACTGATCGGGCCAGCGCAAAAGATGCTCGCGGTGAAAAGAGAAGATCAAGCGTTTGGAACGGTCGCCGATACTCTGGCCCAACATCATCAAGGCCGGAATGTCGGCCAAGCCGACTACTGCTAGCGCGGGCGAATCGCCATAAGTGCCGCCGCGACGCTTGAGTTGCTGCTCCAGCTCATACTGGACGCTGTCTTTGACGTTCTGCCAATAGGTAGTGTCCCTGCCACGTGGTCCGGGTGCAGCGAAGGCGATTTTGATGCCTTGATCGAAGGCGGTTAATCCCTCGGCGGACATCGCAGTCAACAGATCGCGAACGGGGATATCGTTGATCGTCTGAAAATGCTGACTCTGGACGATGAGAGGAATAGCTCTGCCACCATCGGGGGTCGTTGCGGCGAGTCGGATGCGTTCCAGGTACGCTTGGTGTAAACCACTCAAATCATTTTCAGGATACCCATCTGCGTCACGATCAATTTTGTCATGACAACCTGGGCACAGGAGCATCAGATTAGCGGTATCGTTTGTGTGCGCCTCAGCATCATGATCCGCGCGTCCCCGAGGGCCTTTGGGACTGGCGGGCAGGATATGCGCCACTTCGCCCCATTTCATTGGCTTGCCGGCACGATAATCGAACGTCAGATCCGTGCCGCACAGTTCACAATGACCAGCGGTCTGTGTCCATACGATCCGCTTCGTCTCATCATTTGTGTTGAAGCGCCCGCTTGCGGGCTTAGCGTCTTCTTGTTCTGCCATTCCGACCTACCCCCGAGAAACATCCATGATTGAAAACGATGATGGCAAGATAAGATCATATTAGGGTCATTTGCCTCGATTTCAAGAGAGATCTAAGGGTGACGAATGCTGAGTCGGCTATAAGCAGGATGCTGTTTGTGGCTCATCGAAACGGAGTGTTCGCAGCGTTCGTTTTTCTGGCAAGTGCTGGTGGGTAATGGCACTGACCACAGCGTATGTATCGAAATTAGCGAGTTTATGCAAAAGACATAAACTTGCTAATTTCGATACATACCGCGCGTAGGACTGATGAGAACGGGCTGTGCAGCTCAAACGAGGCTGCAAGCGCAGCCCCTTTTGTATGCATTTTTACGCGTCAGTGCTTGCCAGGCTCAACGGACAAGTGTCGACGACGCATGAGGTGATAGGCCGCCGGGATCACAAACAGCGATAGCAAGGGCGCCGTAACCATACCTCCAATCATCGGGGCGGCAATGCGGCTCATCACCTCGCTGCCGGTACCGCTTCCCAAAAGTATTGGTAACAAACCAGCGATAACCACCGCAACGGTCATGGCCTTGGGTCGAACGCGCTGCACAGCGCCTTCACGAATCGCCGCAACCAGACCGCGCTCAGTGCGGTCGCCGACGTCTTCACGCTCGGCCCAGGCATTTTTCAGGTAGAGCAGCATGATCACGCCAAATTCGGCAGAAACGCCGGCCAGGGCGATGAAGCCGACCCCGGTGGCAACCGACAGGTTGAATCCCAACAGATAGAGAAACCATGCCCCGCCAGACAGTGCGAATGGCAAAGTGGCCATAATCAGCAGGGCCTCGTCAAAGCGTGCAAATGTCAGGTAAAGCAGCACGAAGATGATCAACAGCGTGGCAGGCACCACCAGTTTGAGTCGTGCGTTGGCCCTTTCGAGAAATTCGAACTGTCCTGAGTAACTCAGGCTCATGCCGGGCTGCAACTTGACCTGCTCGCTGACGACCCGGCGTAGATCGGCGACTACCGAGGCAATGTCCCGGCCACGCACGTCGATGTATACCCAACCAGAGGGCCGTGCATTCTCGCTCTTGAGCATCGGCGGGCCGTCGCTGACCTTGACCTTCGCCACCGTGCCGAGGGTGATCTGGCTCCCTAGCGGGGTGTAGATCGGCAATTGCTCCAAGGCACCGAGCGAGTCACGCCACTCCCGTGGATAACGCACGTTGATCGGGAAGCGTGCGAGCCCTTCAATGGTCTCGCCGACATTTTCACCGCCGATAGCGCCGGCCACGATGGACTGCACATCGTCGATATTCAGCCCGTAGCGGGCGGCGGCTTTGCGGTCGATATCCACATCGATATAGCGACCACCCGTCAGTCGCTCGGCCAGCGCAGAACTGACGCCGGGCACATCCTTGGCCACCCGCTCGACCGCCTGGGTAGCGGCATCAATCTCGGTCAGGTTGGTGCCGGCAACTTTCACCCCAATAGGACTCTTGATCCCCGTGGCCAGCATGTCGATTCGGTTGCGTATCGGTGGTATCCAGATATTGGTCAGCCCAGGAACTCGCACCACTCGATCCAGCTCTTCCACCAGTTTTTCCTGAGTCATACCTGGGCGCCATTGCTCCTGTGGCTTGAACTGGATGGTGGTTTCGAACATCTCCAACGGCGCCGGGTCGGTGGCAGTTTCAGCACGACCGGCTTTACCAAAGACATGTTCGACCTCCGGCACGGTCTTGATCAGGCGGTCGGTCTGTTGCAGCAGTTGCGCCGCTTTCTGCGCCGACAATCCCGGCAGAGCCGAAGGCATATAGAGCAGGTCGCCCTCGTCCAAAGGCGGAAGAAACTCGCCACCCAAGCGCGACATTGGCCATAGTGCGCTGATAAAAACCAGCAACGCGACCAGCAGCGTGATCTTCGGTCGTCGTAAGACTGCATCCAGAGCCGGCTGGTAGATCCGGATCAGCCACCGGTTCAACGGGTTCTGTTGTTCACTGGGAATTCGTCCCCGAATCCAGTAGCCCATCAACACCGGCACCAAGGTCACTGACAATCCCGCCGCTGCGGCCATGGCGTAGGTCTTGGTGAAAGCCAGCGGGCCGAATAGCCGCCCCTCTTGCGCTTGCAGGGTGAACACCGGAATGAACGATAGGGTAATGATCAACAAACAGAAGAACAGTGCTGGTCCAACTTCAGCCGCCGCTTCGGTCATCACGTGCCAATGACGTTCACCCTTCAGTTCCTCCCCCGGATTGGCCACGTGCCAGGCCTCAACCTTCTTGTGCGCGTTTTCAATCATCACCACGGCAGCGTCGACCATGGCACCGATGGCGATGGCAATTCCGCCTAGGGACATGATGTTGGCGTTGATCCCTTGATAGCGCATCACGATGAAGGCGATCAGCACCCCCACCGGCAGGGAGATGATTGCCACCAGAGATGAACGCAGGTGCCAGAGGAAGATGCCACACACCAACGCGACGACGATGAACTCTTCGAGCAGTTTGTGGCTGAGATTTTCCACCGCGCGGTCGATTAGTTTGCTGCGGTCGTAGGTGGTGACGATTTCCACCCCCGCCGGCAAGCTGCTTTTCAGTTCGTCGAGTTTGGCTTTGACCGCCGCAATGGTCTCCCGAGCATTCTTGCCGCTGCGCAAAATCACCACGCCACCGACGGTCTCGCCTTCACCGTCGAGTTCAGTAATGCCACGCCGCATTTCCGGTCCCAACTGAATGGTGGCGACATCGCCAAGGGTCACCGGCACACCGCCCGATCCCAGCTTGAGTGGGATCGCCCGAAAATCATTGAGCGTTTTCAAGTAGCCGGAAGCCCGCACAATGAACTCGGTCTCTGCCATCTCCAGGACGGCACCACCGGTTTCCTGATTGGCCTTGCCGATCGCGTCGGCCACCTCGGCCTGCGTGATACCGAAGCTGGCCAGTTTGAGCGGATCAAGCTGCACCTGGTACTGCTTGACCATGCCACCCACGGTGGCCACCTCGGCAACGTTGGGCAGAGTCTTGAGTTCGAACTTGAGGAACCAGTCCTGAAGTGCACGAAGTTGCGCCAGATCGTGTCCGCCATTGCGATCTACCAGCGCGTACTGGAAAATCCAGCCCACTCCTGTCGCATCCGGCCCCAACGCCGGTTTGGCGCTGGCCGGCAAGCGACTTTGTATTTGGCTCAGGTACTCCAACACCCGCGAGCGGGCCCAATACAAGTCAGTACCGTCTTCGAACAGCACATAGACAAAGCTGTCACCAAAGAAGGAGTAGCCGCGCACGGTCTTGGCGCCAGGCACCGAAAGCATGGTGGTGGCCAACGGATAGGTCACCTGGTTCTCGACGATCTGCGGTGCCTGTCCCGGATACGGGGTGCGGATGATCACCTGAACATCGGAGAGATCCGGCAGCGCATCGATGGGCGTGCTCTGCACCGACCAAATGCCCCAAGCCGTGACGAACAGTGTCGCCAGTAGCACCAGGAATCGGTTGGCCACTGACCAACGAATCAGGGCAGCAATCATAGCTGGCCCCCTGATTTCCCTAGACGCTCAACACGCAAGCCATCGTCGGTTTGACTCACTGCAATCCGGACCTTGTCGCCCGTTTTGAGGCCCTGCATCAGCGCCGGATTGGCGAGCGGGAACGTCATCGTCATGCCAGGCATGCCCAGCGTTTTGAAGGGGCCATGGGCGAGTGTGACTTCTTTGTCGTTGATCTCAACGATCTGCCCATCCGCCTCATGAAAACTGGAGGCTGCTGCGCTGGGTGGTGACTGTTCCTCTGAGTTTGCAACGATACCCTTGAGACTGGCCTCCGAGTCGAGCAGGAACTGGCCAGAGGTAACCACCTTCTGGCCCTCTTCCAGACCTTTCAAGATCGCCGTCTTGCCATCGTTTTCCTGCCCGATCAACACTTCAACAGGACGATAGCGGCCAGCGTCTTCAGCGAGCATCACCAGGGCACGTCGACCGGTGCGAATGACGGCCTCGCTCGGCACCCACAACACACTTTGCTCCGTTGAACGATTGAGGCTCACTCGTGCGGTCATACCCGGCCTGAGACGGCCTTCTGGGTTAGGTAACTCGACGCGGACGCGAAGGGTGCGGCTATCCGGATTGGTTTCCGGAAGAATCGCGCTGACGACGCCCTTGAGCACAACCCCAGGGAACGCGGGCAAACGCGCCTCTGCCGCTTGCCCCATGAGGATCGATCCAGATTCAGTCTCCGGAACGGCCAGGGCCAGCCAGACGCTACTCAAACCATTAACGCGTGCCAGTGTCTCGCCGGCGGCCACCGTCATACCCTCGCGCACATTGAGCTCTTGCAGCACACCACTAATAGGGCTGGTGAGGGTCAGGTTTGGTTGGACTTTGCCACTGCGCTCTACTTGAGCAATTGATGCCGCCGGCATCCCGGTGAGCCGCAAGCGCTGGCGAGCCGCTGCCAGCAAGCCCGCATCGCCACTGCGCTTGAGTGCGAGAAACTCCTCCTGAGCCGCAGCCCACTCAGGTACAAGGATATCCGCCATGGCGGCATTGGCTTTGATCACGTCGCCAGGAGCATGGGCATACACGCGCTCGACGAAACCCGCCGTACGGGCTTGAATGACGGCGACGTCCCGCTCGTTGAAAGCCAACACACCGACAACCTCCAGACTCGAAGCAAACACACCTCGACTGACGGTAGCCAGTCGCACACCGAGATTCTGAGTCAGGCTTGGATCAATGCGAACGGATGCGCTGTCCCCTTTGATGTCGGCGTACTGAGGGACCAACTGCATGTCCATGAAGGGCGACTTACCCGGCTTATCGAACTTTTGCTGCGGGGACATAGGGTCGTACCAATACAGTACTTTGCGTTCGTCCAGAGAGGGGAGGCTCTGCTCTGGGGCTGCACCAGGTACTTCGCTCATGCCCTGCTGAGCGAACCAGTAACCACCGGCAACACCCAATACCAGCGAGAGGCCTACCAGCAATGCCCCGTTCCACTTTCTAAGGTTCATTGGCTGGACTCCCCGTAGGCGAAATACAGGCGCGCGCTGGTCAGCGCTCGCTGCTCTTCCACATCAATCTGCTTGAGACGGGCTTCGATGAGCTCGCGGCGGGCGGCGACAACGGAGCTCAAATCGCCTTTGCCGGACCGATAGCTGGCCATGCTGAGCTCGACCTTTTCCTTGGCCAAGGGCAATAGGCTGTCCTGGGTTCGATGCACGGCACGATTCAGGCGTTCATAGTCGGCCAGCTCGTCCTCCAGTTGCTGGGTATGCTCGCGTGACAGCGCTTCGCGCTCAGCCTCAAGCTGGTTGAGTTCAGCGTGTTTGGCCGCAATCTTGGGGTTTTGCCGAGAATCAGGAAACAGTGGTAGATCCCAGGAAAGTTGCACGCTGACCATGTCGCCGAACTGTCGACCACGATGCTGATAGTCGACTTCCCAGCTCCAATCCGACTGTTTTTCCGCCTCGGCTTCACGGACCTTGGCTTGCGCTTCGCGGGTCATAGGCTCAAACGCTGCCAATTCTGGGTGATGTTGCAGCTTATGAGAGTAGCCAGAGGCTTCGACAGGCCATTCAGGCAAGCTGCCCACAGGTTTGTCGTTGGCGGCCGGGCCAATCCAGCGCTTCAGAGCCGCTCGGGCCTGCGCTCTCTGGCGAATCAGATCGTCCTGCTGCTCTTCCAGTTGTGCCGCTTCCTGTTTGGGCGTTACTGCATCAGCAGGTTGAGCGCGGCCGCCGGCAATTTGTGCACGGACGGTATCGGCCAGCAGACGGTTTTCTTTGTAGAAATCCTGGAACAGCGCGTCTTTACGCTCAACGGAGAAGCTGTTGATCCAGGCCAGCGCCGTGGCCTGACGAACCTTTAGACGTTCGACCCGGCGCTCAGCTGCGGCGCGGTTAATGGCTGCATCAGCGACCTCGATGCGGGCTTTGCGCTTGGCACTGTTGGGCATCTCCTGACTGACTCCGACCATTTGCATAGTCATGAAGTCCTGATCGATGCTCCAGCGATCCGGACCGCCAATGGGGTAGTTCTGTACGCCTAGCAGCAACTTGGGATCGGGTAGTTCACCAGCGGGGATGGCCGCACTACTGGCAGCCTGAATTTTCGCGTCTTGTGCAGTCAGCGACGGCGCATTGTTTTCAGCCAGCTGCAAAGCTTCATCGAGTGTCAATGCGGCAGCGAGACTCGGCAATGCCAGTACGCTTGCCGCCAGGCCGGCCACGAGGGACCACCCTGTGCAATAGCACTTGGAGTTCATGTTCACGATTCCTGTGATGATCCACTGCGCGCTTCATCAGACATGCACGCAGATATGCCATCCCGCTAACGCGGAATGAGGCTGAGTGTGGTACAGGAATCAAGTGCGGGGCGGTCGCCATACCCCTGACGGGGTTTGTACTGGATGGGAATCTAGGGAGAAGGACAGTACGAGGGGGCTGGATAAGGTGATAGGAGGCTTGATGATGGAGACTTGCAGCATGCCACCAGTCTTGCACTCCTGGCCTGGCTTACAGGGTTTGCCGTGCTCGGTGGGACTTTTCATGTCATGGCAGCAGTCTTGACCCATGCCGTCCATCATCGCCATGCCCATGGTTTTCATGGGGCAGGGCTCAGTCGGCGCCTGAACACCCGCCATCCCGCTGAGGGGGAGCGCCAGGCTAATCAGGAAAATCAGGCAAAACCGTAGGTAGCGTTTCATGGGCTGGAGTGTAGCCGGTGGAAATGGCCCTTACAATTCACCTTCTAGACTCCTTAGTCGGCTGTCACCAACCTCTATTCCGCGCTCATTTCCATTTCCGGACTTAAAGTGCCTAACCATGCGACAAGACAAATTATGACGACTGCCATTAAAAACTCGAGTGTCATGCTGCGGCGCAAGGCATTGACTGCGGCAGAGTATTCTCCATTTCGAACTGACCGCTCCAATACCGGACTTAGGTGAAAGCGGTTCAGCGTGGCTAAAACGATCATCCCAGCAAAGAGCAATATTTTCAAAAACAGCAGCTGGCCATAAGTACTGAGCATCACTTCATCGAGGTGTGGGCCAACGATAAACAGGTAATTTACTACGCCCGTAACGCTTATGATCGCAACAATCACTCCGCCGGCCGACTCAAAACCAGTCAGTACCCGTGCAAGAATTTGAGCTTCTTGTTCGCCCTTTAGGGATGGTCTGAAGTAGCCATGTATTTCCCCGGCATACCACCTAGCGCAACTTTTAAACTCGCCAAATGATCAAA
>NZ_JBXAFK010000005.1:0-245119 GCF_058793055.1 Pseudomonas sp. MPR-R2A5 | reverse complement strand
ACGCAGGTTTCTTTTTGGTTGGCATACATGCACCTCTTACTCATGTTATGCCCGAACACAAAATTTCTGACACCCCCCTGCTGCGCAGCCCAACGCGGGGCAAGCCCGCTCGCCACAACAAGCCCGCTGGCCACAACAACCCACTCACCACAAAAATCCGGCCGTTCAGGGAAAACTTTTAAGTCTTAATAAGAACTGACTTACCAGCTCCCACCCTTTTAACCACGCCCCGTCAGTCATTTAGCCTTGTCTTCACGACCACGCAACACCCGGTTCGGCATCGCAATCGCCGCCGCCAACCCCAGCAGCGACACCGCCGCACTGACCATCAGCAAATGCCGAAACGTCACGGCCAAGTCGCCGCGCAGGGCATCCTGCGCCGGGCCTGGAGCGGCGTTCAGGCCATCGAGCAGCACGTTGCCGGAGCTGCCCTCGACCATCAGCGCGCCACTGGCCAGGTGAGCGAAGCTCGAGTCCTGCAGCAGCGCCAGCAACAGCGCCGACATGCAGGCCACCCCCACCGCGCCTCCCAGGGAACGGAACAGGTTGGTGGTGCTGGTGGCAACACCGATATCATGCTGTTCCACCGAGTTCTGCGCCCCCACCAACGAGGTGGGGAACTGCATGCCCCCGGCGATCCCGCACAACAGCATGAACAGCGCTGTCACCCCCACCGCCTGGGGCGCGCTGAAAGCCATGCCGAGAATCGCCAAGGGGCTCAGCAACGCGCCGCTGACGATCATCGGTTTATAGCGGCCGGTCACCGAGGTCATGCGCCCGGCACAGTAGGCGCCTATCGGTAAGCCGATCGCCAGCGGCAGCAAGTGCAGGGCCGCGCTGTCAGCACCGGAACCGGTCACCGTCTGGAACCGCAGCGGCATCAGCACCGTCAGGGAAATGGCCTGGAAGCTGGTGAAGAAAATCGTGCACCAGCACAGCACCGCGCTGCGGTTGGCAAACAGGTGCATCGGCAGCAATGGCTCTGGCGCGCGGCGCTCATGCCAGACAAACACGCTCAACGCCAGCAGTGCACACGCCAGCAACCCCAGCACATCATCATCGCGCCACGGATGGCCTTGGCCGATTTCGGTGATGCCCAGCAACAACGCGGTCAAGCCGATGATCATCAGCACGGTGCCAAGGTAATCGATGATCGGCTTGCGTTGCGGCGACGGCAGCCCCACCAGAGTGCGATGGGCCACGTACCAGGCGCCGGCGCCCAAGGGCAGGTTGATCAGGAACACCCAACGCCACGACAGGTACTCCGTCATGTAGCCGCCCAACACCGGCCCGGCCACGCTGGCCACCGCGTACATGCTGCTGAAATAGCCCTGGTAGCGCCCGCGCTCGCGTGGCGGGATGATGTCGCCGATGATCGCCTGGCTCACCGAAATCATCCCGCCGGCGCCAATGCCCTGGAGAATCCGCGCCAGCACCAGTTGCTCCATGCTTTGCGCCATGCCGCAGAACAGCGACGCCAGCGTGAACAACCCCATGCCGATCAGCATCATCGGCCGGCGCCCGTACAGGTCGCCGAGCTTGCCGTAGATCGGCACCGCCACGGTCATTGCCACCATGTAGCCGGAAATCACCCAGGCCAGCAGGTCAACGTCGTGGAACCGCGCGGAGATGGCCGGCATGGACACGGCGACAATGGTCTGGTCCAGGGCACCGAGGAAGATCGCCATCATCAACGAGACGAGAACACTGCGCACGGCGGGAACGGAGGGAGCGGGCTGATTGAGCTGGGTCACGGCAGAACCTTCGAGCAAGCCCCGCGGGAAAAGGCGGCCCGCGGGAATGCTGGATACGATAGCAGGCTATTCGATAGCTTCGTAAGGAAGTCCGACGTAATTTTCGGCGATGGTTCTGCGACCGGCTTGTGAACTGCTGAAGTAGGCCAGCTCGCTCTCGGCAATGCGCTGGCTGAACCCGTCCGCCTCGGGAAACTGATGCAGCATGGAGGTCATCCACCAGGAAAACCGCTCGGCCTTCCACACCCGCCGCAGGCAGATTGCCGAGTAGTTTTCCAGCAACTCCACCCGCCCCTCGCCATACACCTTGAGCAAAATGCGATACAGCGTGCTCACATCGCTCGCCGCCAGGTTCAGGCCCTTGGCCCCGGTGGGCGGCACGATATGGGCCGCGTCCCCGAGCAAGAACAGGCGTCCGTATTGCATCGGTTCCACCACGAAACTGCGCAGCGGCGCGATGCTTTTCTCGATCGATGGCCCGGTCACCAACTGCTCGGCCAGGTGACTGGGCAGGCGGGTCTTGAGCTCATCCCAGAAACGCTCGTCCGACCATTCACCCAGGGGCTCGTCGGCGGGCACTTGCAGGTAATACCGGCTACGCGTCGGTGAGCGCATGCTGCACAGGGCAAAGCCGCGTGGATGCTTGGCGTACACCAGTTCGGCATGTACCGGCGGCGTATCGGCCAGGATACCCAGCCAGCCAAAGGGATAGACCCGCTCGAACACCTTCAACGATTCGGCCGGGATCGATTGGCGAGCGATGCCATGGTAGCCATCGCACCCGGCGATGTAATCGCACTCCAGGCGGAACGTCTCGCCCTGATGCTCGAAGGTCAGCCAGGGTCGATCACTTTTGAGGTCATGGGGCTGGACGTCACGGGCTTCGTAGAGGGTGATGGCACCGCCAGCGGCACGCGCTTCCATCAGGTCGCGGGTGACTTCGGTCTGGCCGTAGATCATCACCGACTGGCCGCCGGTGAGCGCCTTGAGGTCGATGTGGGTAAGCTGGCCATCAAGCGCCAGTTCGAAGCCGTCATGGACCAACCCTTCGGCGTCCATGCGCTGGCTCACACCCGCCTCGCGCAGCAGGTCGACCATACCTTGTTCCAGCACCCCCGCACGGATGCGGCCCTGCACATAATCGGCGCTCTGGCGCTCAAGGATGAGGGTTTGGATACCGGCGTTATGCAGCAGTTGACCGAGTAGCAGTCCGGAGGGACCGGCGCCAATAATGGCGACTTGGGTTTTCAACGTTTTCATTATTTTTATGGCCCGCCAGCTTCACCCGAACGGATCAGGTGAAAGAGTTGTCATTGGTCTTGCTGCGAACATTTTTCACTTGAGTGCCCGCTATAAGAAGGTGAAAACTGCGTCAAAGTCTGCGCTTTTTGCCAATCGGTGCGATTACCGAACCACTATCCTGAGTATCGGATTGAAACCATGACCAAACCTGCCAGTTCTGCGATTCCGGTCTTCAAGCTTTACGGGGAAAGCCAGCAATGGCCGACGCCTGATTTGTTGCACTGCGAAACCATTTCCCGGCGCAGTCGGGAATACCAGTGGGAAATCCAGCCCCACCGGCACGCGGATCTGTGCCAGTTGTTGTACGTGCACCAAGGCCAGGCGCAACTGGAAATCGAAGGCCAGCGCACCACGCTCAACGAAGCGACCTTGCAGGTGCTGCCACCGCTGTGTGTGCATGGGTTTCGCTTTGCCGAAGACGTGAAAGGTTACGTGGTGACTTTGGCGGCGCCGCTGGTCAGCCACCTGCAAGCGCAACTGGGCTCGGCGGTGGACGGCTTGCAGACCCTGGGCAATTACCCGGCCAGCGAGGACAGCGACTACCTCAACAACCTGTTCGCCCGCCTGCAGGACGAATATGCCGATGAACAACCGGCCCGGGACATGATGATGCACGCCCTGGTCAGCGTGCTGCTGGTATGGATCAGTCGCCAGGCCATCCAGCGCCGCCACCCACGGGCACCACGGGGGCGTGAATACTTTCGGCGCTTTACCCAGTTGGTGGAGCAGCACTACCGCGAGCACCCGAAGATCGAAGACCTGGCTCACAAGCTGGGGATATCGGTCTCACACTTGAACGGCACCTGTCGGGAATTGGGCGGGCAGCCCGCGTTGCAGATCATGCATGACCGCCAATTGCTGGAGGCCAAGCGCCTGTTGACCTACACCAGCATGACGATCAATGAGATGTCGGAGGTATTGGGGTTTTCCGACCCGACCAACTTCTCCCGGCTGTTTCGCCGGCGTGTCGGGTTTTCGCCCAAGGCGTTTCGCGAGCAGCTCAAGTCCGAAACGGCACACACCTGACGCTGCCAGCTGGCTCGCTTACGCTGGGGGCGCGAAGCGTCCCCAATAACAGCCAGCCACACCGACTGCGCTTTTCAACGCAAGGCGCTGAAGCTACCGGTGTGCGGAACGCATTGATCCTGATGGCAACTGATCGCAAAGCTCGGCTGCATACGGGTTTGCTCGACGCGGTAGGCGGCAGTCCCGTACAGCGCCGTGGCCAATGCGCTGAGGGTAAAAATCATCAGGTATTTTCTGGTTTTTATGGTCATGGCCCTCACCTCTGAACAACATTGGAAGGTGCTGTTTAAAGCATAGGCCAGCCAGGGCAAGTTGCCATTATTGGACGCCATTCAACCGGCTGATGTTGCGTCAGAGCCCCTTGTCCCACGAAGGCTCTTCCGGAAACCTCTGCACCAGGAAATCCAGGAGGCTGCGCAACGCCGAGGGCATGTGTTTGCGCGAGGCATATACCGCGTAGATGTTCAGGTGTCGCGGTTCGGCCTCGGGCAACAGGCGTACCAGCTCGCCACGGCGGATATGATCGCCAGCCAGGTAGCTGGGCAACATCACCACCCCCGCCCCGGCCAGCGTCACGCGTAACAACGTGCTGGCTTCGTTGGCGGTGATAGTGCCGTGCACCGGCACCGATACATGTTCGCCGTGTTCTTCGAAATGCCACAGGCTTTTGCCGAAGTACGAGTGGGTCAGGCAGTTGTGCCGGGCCAGGTCCTCGACTTTCTGCGGGGCCGGATGTTCGCGCAGATACGCCGGCGTGGCGCACACCACAGAACGGCAGATGGTCAGGCGCCGAGCGATCAGGTTGGGGTCCAGGTCATTGCTGGTGCGAATGGCCAGGTCGATGCGCTCGTCCACCAGGTTCACCGTGCGGTCGAGCATCTGCAGGTCGACGGTCACCAACGGGTAGCGCTGGACGTACTCGGCGATCGCTTCGGCCAGTTGCGCCTGGCCGAACGAGGTGCTCACACTCAGGCGCAGCAGGCCCCGGGGCGCGTCATCCGGCTCGCTGACGGCGGCCTGCATGTCGCTGCACAGTTCCAACAGCTGTCGGCAGCGCGGCAGGGTTTCACTCCCGGCCGCCGTCAGGCTGAGCTTGCGTGTGGTGCGGTGCAGCAAGCGCGCGCCGATCCAGTCTTCGAGTTCGGCCAGGTAGCGCGACACCACCGGGCGCGACAGGTCCAGATGGTCGGCCGCGGCAGACTGGCTGCCCAAATCCACCACCGTGACAAACACGCGCATTGCTTGAAGACGATCCATGATTTGCCCGATTTTAGAAACAAACTATGTCCCAGCATCGCATTTTTTGTTGGGTTTGGTGCAACTAAGCTCTGTGCATCCTTTACCGATGACTGGACTGCCCGATGCTCTCGACCCTCAAACGCTTGACCCTGACCACCGCCGCCCTGGCCTTCGCCGCCCATGCTGCGGCGGCCGACCTGAGCCTCGACGTGTACAACCCCGGCGAGGCGGCGATCTTCCCCGTCAGCTCGGTGCTGGTCAGCGGTGCGAAAGACGCGATCCTCGTCGACGCGCAATTCGGCAAGGGCCAGGCCGAACAACTGGTGCAGAAAATCCGCGCCAGCGGCAAACACCTGACCACCATCTATATCAGCCATGGCGACCCGGACTACTACTTCGGCCTTGACACCCTGACCGCCGCGTTCCCCGACGCCCAGGTGGTCGCGCCACAACCGGTGATCGACCATATCAACGCCACCGTGGCCGGCAAGCTGGCATTCTGGGGCCCGAAAATGGGCGCCGACAAGCCAGGCAAAACCGTCGTGCCGCAGGTGTTGAAAGGCCATAGCCTGAGCCTTGAAGGGCAGTCACTGCAGGTCATCGGCCTGGACGGCCCGCAGCCGGATCGCAGCTTTGTCTGGATTCCGTCGATCAAGGCCGTGGTCGGCGGTGTGGTCGTCGCCGACAACATCCACCTGTGGATGGCGGACACCCAAAGCGCACAATCCCACCAGGATTGGCTGGCCACCCTGCAACGCATCGAAGACCTGAAACCGCGCACGGTGATTCCGGGGCACTTCCTGGGTAACCCGTCGCTGCAATCGGTGGCCTTCACCGCCGACTACACCAAGGCCTTCGACGCCGAGACTGCCAAGGCCAAGGATTCCGCCGCGCTGATCGCGGCGATGAAAAAGCGTTACCCGACCCTCGCCGACGAAAGCTCGCTGGACCTGAGCGCCAAGGTCGCCAAGGGCGAAATGAAGTGGTGAAGCGTTTCAAACCTTAACCGTACTGGAGAACGTCATGAGCAAGATCGCAATCATTGGAGCCACCGGCCGCGCCGGTAGCCAACTGCTGGAAGAAGCACTGCGTCGTGGGCACAGCGTCATCGCCCTGGCGCGCAACATCGACAAGCTGGCCGTGCGCCCTGGCGTCACGGTCAAACAGGTCGATGCACTGGATGCCGAAGCCTTGCAACAGGCCATCACGGGCAGCGACGTGGTCATCAGCGCGGCTCACTTCGCCACCCTGCCCGCCAGCGCCGTGATCGAGCCGGTGAAGAAAGCCGGGGTAAAACGCTTGCTGGTGGTGGGCGGTGCGGGTTCGCTGCTGTTGCCGGGTGGCGGTCGAGTGATCGACAGCGAGGGCTTCCCTGCCGAATACAAAGCCGAAGCCAGTGCCGGTGCGGCGTTCCTCGACGTGCTGCGCCAGGAAAAAGAGCTGGATTGGACGTTCCTGTCGCCGTCGGCCTTGTTCGATGGCACCGAACGCACCGGTAAATTCCGCCTGGGCCAGGACGACTTGCTGGTGAGCAGTGAGGGTACAAGCTCAATCAGCTTTGCCGACTACGCCATCGCGATGATTGACGAAGTGGAAACACCGAAGCACTCGCGCCAGCGCTTTACCGTCGGTTACTGAGGCAACTCGGTCAAGGAATGTGGGAGGGGGCAAGCCCCCTCCCACATTTGCCCTTCAGTGTTCTGGAAATTGTGCCTGGCTCACCAACCAATCCATCAGCGCTTCGAGCCCGGCCGACGGCACCGTTCCCGGTGGATACACCAGGTAATACCCCTTCCCCGTCGGCACCCGCAGTTCAAACGGCATCACCAACCGCCCCGCCTTGAGATCCTCGCCCATCAACGCACTGTCGCCCATCGCAACCCCGGAGCCCTGCGAGGCAACATTCATCGCCAAATCCAACGTCTCGAAATGATGCCCCTGGCTCAAATTGCTCAACCGCGTGTCCGCCGCCTTGAGCCACCTCGCCCAATCGCGCTCATCCCGCGTGGGGTGCAGCAACACCTGTTGCTGTAAATCCGCCGGGGTGTGCAAACCGGCGAGCAGCGCCGGTGCGCAGACCGGGGTGAGTTGCTCATCGAATAAATGCCGCGCTTCGGCCGATTGCTCGGCGATGGGCGCGTAGATCACCGCCGCATCGAATCGCTCCCGGCGAAAATCCACGGTGTAAGCCACGGTGGTGGTGAGTTCCACCGGCACATCCGGGCGCTCCCGTTGCCATTGCATCAAGCGCGGCAACAGCCAGCGCATCACGCAGGTGGACGCCTTGAGTTGCAGGGTCGCGCGGCGGCTGCCGATCTGCTCCACCGCATCCCCCAGCAGGCCAAACACCTGTTGCGCACGCAGCGACCATTCGCGACCTTCGTCGGTCAGGCTCAGGCCGCGTGCCTGGCGCAGGAACAGCGCATAACCCAGGTGGCTTTCCAGCCCGGCGACCTGTCGGCTCACCGCGCCCTGGGTAATGTGCAGTTGCTCGGCAGCACGGGTGAAATTGCAGCACTGTGCAGTGACCCAGAAGGTATGCAACGCGGGCAGCGGCGGAAGGCGTTTCATAAGGGCTGAGCCATGACGTGGGGACATGGCTAGTATGACTTTTTATCGATTGTTACCGCTACGGGCCAACCGTTCCAATACCGCCTCGAATCCCCGACAAGAGCGACATCAATGGCGACCTGCGGCGAAGTATTGGTCCACCTCCTGGAACGCTACGGCGTAGAACAGGTGTTTGGTATCCCCGGCGTACATACCGTGGAGCTGTACCGCGGCCTGGCCCGCTCCAGCATCCGCCACGTGACCCCGCGTCATGAGCAAGGTGCCGGCTTTATGGCCGACGGTTATGCGCGCACCCGCGGCAAGCCGGGAGTGTGTTTCATCATCACCGGCCCCGGCATGACCAATATCACCACGGCCATGGGCCAGGCCTATGCCGACTCGATCCCGATGCTGGTGATTTCCAGCGTGCAATCGCGCAGCCAATTGGGCGGCGGGCGCGGCAAACTGCATGAACTGCCGAACCAGGGCGCGATGATGGCCGGCGTGGCGGCGTTCTCCCATACCCTGATGTCGGCGGCAGAATTGCCCACGGTACTGGCGCGCGCGTTTGCACTGTTCCAGGCCGCTCGGCCGCGCCCGGTGCATATCGAAATTCCGTTGGATGTGTTGGTGGAAAACGCCGATGCGCTGCTGGGCACTGCGCCAGTCAGCATCGCGCGTGCCGGTGCGGCGCCGGCGGCGATCCAGCAGATGAGCCAGTTGCTCGCCGCCGCCCAACGCCCGTTGATCCTGGCCGGTGGTGGCGCCATCGATGCCGCCCCGGCATTGACCCGCCTGGCCGAAACCCTCGGCGCACCGGTCGCCCTGACGATCAACGCCAAGGGCATGCTGCCCGGCGCGCACCCGTTGTTGATCGGTTCCACGCAAAGCCTGGTGGCCACCCGCGCCCTGGTTGCCGAGGCCGATGTGGTGCTGGCCATCGGCACGGAGCTGGCGGAGACCGACTATGACGTCACCTTCGCCGGCGGCTTCGAGATCCCCGGCGCATTGCTGCGCATCGATATCGACCCCGACCAGACCGTGCGCAACTACCCGCCCCAGGTGGCCCTGGTGGCCGACGCGCACATCGCCGCCGACGCCTTGCTGGCCGAACTCAACCGCCAACCCCTGCCGCCTCGCCGCAACGACTGGGGCGCTCAACGCGTGACGCGGCTGTGGGCCGACCTGACGCCGACCTGGGACGCCGCCACCCGCGCGCAAAGCGTGTTTCTCAACACGGTCCTGCAAGCGCTGCCCGGCGCGGTGATCGTGGGTGACTCCACCCAACCGGTGTACAGCGGCAACCTGACCCTGAACCCCGACCACCCACGCCGCTGGTTCAATTCGTCCACCGGCTACGGCACCTTGGGCTACGCCCTCCCCGCCGCCATCGGCGCCTGGCTCGGGCGTGGCGATGGGCAGCCGGTGGTGTGCCTGATCGGCGACGGCGGGCTGCAATTCAGCCTGCCGGAACTGGCCAGCGCGGTGGAAGCGCGCACGCCGATTATCGTGCTGCTGTGGAATAACCAGGGCTATGAAGAAATCAAGAAATACATGCTCAACCGTGCCATCGAGCCGGTCGGCGTAGACATCTACACCCCGGACTTCGTCGCCGTGGCCAAGGGGCTGGGCTGCGCCGCCGAGCGCATCCAAGGCCCCGCTTCGCTGCG
This sequence comes from Pseudomonas sp. MPR-R2A5, assembly GCF_058793055.1. Taxonomy (NCBI): domain Bacteria; kingdom Pseudomonadati; phylum Pseudomonadota; class Gammaproteobacteria; order Pseudomonadales; family Pseudomonadaceae; genus Pseudomonas; species Pseudomonas sp. MPR-R2A5. The sequence continues at coordinate 235,578 of NZ_JBXAFK010000005.1, read as the reverse complement.
CATGGCCTTACGCGCCGCGGCTGATCGCGAGGGGCCGACACTGATTGAAATCGACCAAGGGCTGTGGATGAACGAGGTGGCGGTATGAGTGCGGTATTGAACGGTGTGTATATCGATGGGGCGTGGCGCGCGGGCCATGAGGTGCTGGAGGTGATCAACCCGGCCACCGAGGCCTGCCTGGCGCAGGTCAGCGTGGGTGACGCGCGTGCCGTGACCCAGGCGGTCGACGCTGCCAGCGCGGCGTTTATCGACTGGGCGAAAACCACCGGGCGCGAGCGCGGCGCGCTGTTGCGCAAGGTCGCCCAGGGTGTCAGCGAGCAACGTGAACCCCTGATGCAGTTGCAGTCGAGCAACAACGGCAAGCCCCTGTTTGAAGCGGGGATCGATGTGGACGACGTGATCGCCACCTTCGAGTACTACGCCACTGTCGCCGAAGGGATGGATGCCGCGCAGGACTGTCCGGTGGCGTTGCCCAGCGATGCCTTCAGCGCCCGCCTGCGCCGCGAACCGTGCGGCGTGGTGGGGCTGATCGTGCCGTGGAATTTCCCGATGGTCACCACCGCCTGGAAACTCGCCCCAGCCCTCGCCGCCGGCTGCTGCGTGGTGCTCAAGCCGTCGGAAGTCACCCCCTTGGCGGAGTTGCAACTGGCGCGAATCATTGCCGCCGCCGGCTTCCCTGCGGGTGTGTTCAACCTGGTCTGCGGCACCGGTTTGGCCGTGGGCGCGCCGCTGGCAGCAGACCGTCGCGTGGCCAAGATTTCCTTCACCGGCAGCAACGCCGTGGGCGTGCAGGTGATGCAACGCGCCGCCGAAACCATCAAGGGTGTGAGCCTGGAGTTGGGCGGTAAGTCCTCATTGCTGGTGCTGGCGGATGCCGACCTCGACCTGGCGGTGGAACTGGCCTGTGGCGGTGGTTTTTTCAACGCAGGGCAGATGTGTTCGGCCACCAGTCGCGTGCTGGTGGCGGACAGCCTGGCGGATGAATTCCTGCAGCGTTTGCAGGCACGGGCTGACAGCATTCGCGTGGCCGACCCGTTTGCCGAGGATGTGGAAATGGGCGCGCTGATCAACCGTGCGCAGTATCAGCGGGTGCTGGGGCATATCCAGCGCGGCGTTGAGGCTGGCGCGCGCTTGTTGTGTGGCGGTGAACGCCCGGCGAATCTGGCGAAGGGCTACTTCATTCGCCCGACGGTGTTTACCGACGTGCCATTGGACAGTGCGTTGTGGAACGAAGAAATCTTCGGCCCGGTGCTGTGTGTACGACCTTTTGCCACTGAGCAAGAGGCCGTTGCCCTGGCCAACGACAGCGAGTTCGGCCTGGTGGCCAGCGTGGTCAGCCGTAGCGTCGAGACCACCGAGCGCGTGGCGAATGCCTTGCAGGCCGGGATGGTGTGGATCAACGCCCCGCAGGTGATCTTCCCGCAAACCGCGTGGGGTGGTTACAAGCAGAGCAGTATCGGCCGTGAGCTGGGCCCGTGGGGGCTGGCGACGTTCCAGGAGATCAAGCATGTGATTCGGTCTCACTGACGGCGCAGAGCAAACGGCAGCCCCTGTGGCGAGCGGGTTGTTGTGGCAAGCGAGCTTATTGTGGCGAGCGGGCTTGCCCCGCGTTGGGCTGCGCAGCAGCCCCAATACAGCAGAATGCGGTGTATCAGACGTTGCAGGGGCGGCTGGTTTTGGGGCGGCTGCGCAGCCCAACGCGGGGCAAGCCCGCTCGCCACAGGGGTTGCAGCGCTATGTCAAACAGGTAGTGGGCCTCTCACATTTTGATTGGCGGTGTGTCCGTTAACTGCAATTTTTAGATAGCCCCAGCGACTTTCTCATTTGCCCCCCTCCCCCATGCGTGGCCTGATTCGCCCTTGTTCCCACAAGGCAGGCCCATGGAAAACGTTCAGGCAAAACCCACCACCGCCGTTTGGCTGATGATCAGCGTGGTACTCGTCGCCCTTAACCTGCGCCCATCGATGGCCGCCGTGGGGCCGTTGTTGTCGTCGATTCGCGGCGAGGTGCCGTTGAGCTTCAGCAGTGCGGCGTTGCTGACCATGTTGCCGGTCATGGCCATGGGCCTGGCGATGTTTTTCGGCATGGGCCTGGCCAAGCGTTTTGGCGAGCATCGCAGCATTGTGCTGTCGCTGCTGGTGATTGGGTTGGCGACGGTGTCGCGGCTGTTCCTGGATTCGGCCCTCGAACTGATCGTCAGCGCCATCGCTGCCGGCGTGGGTATCGCGATGATCCAGGCGTTGATGCCGGCGCTGATCAAGTCGCGGTTCAGTGACAACGTTTCGCTGTTCATGGGCCTGTACGTCACCGCCATCATGGGCGGCGCGGCGCTGGCGGCGTCGTTCTCGCCGTTCGTGCAGGTACACACCGGCAGCTGGCGTATCGGCCTGGCCATCTGGGCGCTGCTCGCGCTGGTGGCCGTGGTGTTCTGGTGTGGGCAGCGCTCGGGCCTGGCGCCCTTGCCCCAGGCCAGCGGCGGCCCGCAGGAATCATTTTTCGGCAATGGTCGCGCCTGGTTGCTGGCGGTCTTTTTTGGCCTGGGCACCGCGTCCTACACCTGCGTGCTGGCGTGGTTGGCGCCGTACTACGTGGAGCAAGGCTGGAGTGAACAGCACGCCGGGTTGCTGCTGGGGTTCCTGACCGCCATGGAGGTGGTGTCCGGCCTGGTCACCCCGGCCATCGCCAACCGCCGCCGAGACAAACGCGGGGTGGTGGCCGTGTTGCTGGTGCTGATCATCCTCGGTTTCTGCGGCTTGATCATCAGCCCGCAACACCTCAGCCTGCTGTGGCCGTGCCTGCTGGGCCTGGGCATTGGCGGGCTGTTCCCGATGAGCCTGATCCTGTCGTTGGACCACCTCGACAACCCCCGCCGCGCCGGCGGCCTCACCGCGTTTGTGCAAGGCATTGGCTACCTGATCGCCGGCCTGTCCCCCCTGATCGCCGGGATGATCCGCGATCAACTGGGCAGCTTCGAATGGGCCTGGTGGTCGCTGACGGCAGTGATCGTGGTGATGCTGCTGATCGTCACGCGCTTCAACCCCAAGCAGTACGCACAACATATTCGCTGAGGTCGTGTTGCAAACAGTATTTGTCCCACACGAAACATAGAAACGACCTACAGAGCTTTCTATTGGTACGTCCGTTCCGTTAAGCTTTTGCCCTCGTCGCGCGCTGCCACAGTGCCAAGGCTTACCGGATGGAATGGATGCTAAACAGTAACTTGCTCAGAAAGCTTGATATGCAGGACTTGATGGTGTTTATCGCCGTCTACGACCAGAGCAGCGTTACCGAAGTGTCAGAAACGCTGTTCGTCAGCCAGTCCACCGTGAGCTACAGCTTGAAAAAGCTGCGCACCAGCTTCGAAGACGAGCTGTTTATCAACACGCGGGCGGGCATGCGTCCGACGTACAAGGCCACCACCATGTACGGCCATGTGCAGAAGATCCTCGAGAGCATCAACCTGTGCCACGCCGGTGGTCAGGCCTTCGACCCGACGCAGAAGGCGGTGACCTTCAATGTCTGTGCCCCGGAATATTTCGAACAACTGATCCTGCCGCGCCTGTTGAAAAACTTCGACCAGGCCGACCTGCCGGTGATCGTCAATGTGCAGAAGCTGGAAGCCGATATCCCCGCCGATGACCTGCGCGAAGGCCGCCTCGACCTGGTGATCTGCTTCGGCCCGCACTTTCATCGCGCCCACAAGGACTTCAAGACCCAGATGCTGCTGGAGGACGACCTGGTGTGCGTTTTCGACAAATGCGCGGCGCCCCGGGAGTCCACGTTCAGCCTGCAATCCTTCGTCGAACGACGCCATGTGTTCCCCACGCCGTGGACCTCCGACACCAACATGATCGACGGCTGGCTGGCGCGCCAGGCCCACAAGCGCCAGGTGATCGCCCGGGCCAACAGCTACAGCGCCGCCTTGAAGATGATCACCGGCACCGACTTTATCGTTACCCTGCCGCGCCGCGTGCAGAAGCTGCTGGCACAGCCGGAGGTGTTCGGCCATTGCGAGGCGCCCAACGGGTTGCCGGGGTTCACCCTGGATATGCAATGGAATGAAAGCAGTGGGCAGGACAGCGCCAATACCTGGTTCAGGGAACAGGTGGTGAAGGTGTGCGCGGACCAGGGATTACTCTAACGCCCTGTGGGGGGGGTTAGCCGATAGCGACTTTGCTGTAGGAATCGCGATCCATGTCGACCAGCTGCACGCTGAGCTGAACCTGTATATCCGCCGGCCAGTCGCCCAGATCCTGCAATGCGGTCAGCAGGCTTTGCGACAATTGCTGCTTGACCTGCGGCGACCGCCCGCTGAGCAGCGACAGCTTCACCGCGACGAAACCGCGCGGGCTGAGGGAGGTACCCACCTGAAAACTCTCGACCTTCACGGCGCGGCTTTTGATATCGAACTCGGAACCGAACTGCCCGGACGCCATCAGCACATTGTTGAGCCGCAACAAGGTCTTCTCGACGGCCAGGTTGGTCAGGTTGGCGGTGTATTCCAGGTTCAGGTGTGGCATGGATGACTCCGAGTCATTCGTAGAAAGGTTCGTAGATATACCACGGATAAAAGCCTCAGGCCTTCTTCCCCAGGCCGCGATCACTCATGAACGCCTCCAGCCGCGAACGCACCCAACGCTCGGCCGGGTCGGTGTCCACATGGCTGAGCCAGACCATGGACAAGTCCAGGGTCGGCGTCTCGAACGGGAACGGCTCACAGAACAGGTTGCCGGACACGGCCATGGCTTCGGCGGTGTAGTCCGGCAGGCTGGCGATCAGGTCAGTACCGGCCAGCAGTGCAGGCAGCGCGCTGTATTGCGGCACCGACAGCACCACATGGCGCTTGCGGCCGATTTCCGCCAGCCACTCATCGGCGAACCCCGACACGTTGGCGGTGTGGGACACCAGCACATGGGGCCGCGCGCAATATTCATCGAGGGTCAGCGGCCTGTCAGAAGCGTCGGCACGCAGCAGGCGTGGGCGGATATGGCGCAGCAGCTTGCGCTTGGCGTTGGCCGGCAGGCCACGGGTCTGGGTGATGCCGACGGTGATATCGCCGGAGGCCAGCAGGTCGGGGATACGCCAGTAGTCCACGTGCTGCACCACGAACACCACCATCGGCGCTTCCTGGCGCAAGGCACGCAGCAACGGCGGCAACAGGCCGAACTCCACATCATCGGACAGGCCGATGCGAAAGGTCATGGTGCTGATGGACGGGTCGAAATCATGGGTCAGGCTCAGGGCCGAAGACAGTGAATCCAGGGCCGGTGACAGATGCTGGATGATCTCCTCGGCGCGGGCCGTGGGCTCCATGCGGTGGCCGACACGAATGAACAGGGGGTCGTTGAACAAGGTCCGCAGACGGTTAAGCGCCGAACTGATGGTCGGCTGGCCGAGAAACAGCTTCTCCGCCACCCTCGTCACATTGCGCTCGAGCATCAGTGCTTCGAAGACCACCATCAGGTTGATGTCGGCCTTGCGTAATTCATTGCGATTCATCGGCGCCTGCCCTTTCCCCACGACAAGCCGCAGTTTAGAAAGCTCGAGGAGCTGCGTCTATGCGCGCACTGTTCATCCTGGGGCTTTGGGACTATAAATCAGCAGTCCAGGGTCACAGGAATACTGTCGTGCTGTTCATTTTCGCCTTAAGCGTCCTGGTCAGCGGGGTTTTGCTGTGGGCCATCAAGTTCATCGCCCACCCCACTGCCAGGACATTGCTGCGCGTGTTCGTCGGTTTATGCCTGGCAGCCGTGGTGGCTTACCTGGTACTCGCTTCGGGGTTTCCGACCTCATTGCTCGTCTGATACACCTCCTGGCCCTGACGCAAACGCAGCGCAGCCAGCGCGGCGACCACCAGCACCACGGCGATCACCTTCAAACCGTTCATCGCGTTGCCGGTACTCATCTCGATCGCCCCCATCACCGAAGGCCCGACAAACCCGCCCAGCAGGCCACAGGCGTTGACGAACCCGAGGCCACCGGCCAGCGCCACGCCCTTGAGCCGCGACGCCGGGTAGAGAAACACGATCGACTGCACCACGAAAAACATCACCGCCGACAGGCAGAAGCCCAACAGGCTGAAGACAGGCCCCGACACCGACGCAATGCCCAGGCCCAGCGCCATGGTCAGCAACCCCGTGACCAACAGTCGACGACAACGCCCCGGCGTGGTGGCAAACCGCGGGATCAGTACCGCGCCAAGTGCCGCCGCGATCCACGGCAACGAGGTCAGCAGGCCGACGCTCATGGTGCTCAGTTCACCGTATTTACTGATGATGCTCGGCAGGAAAAAGATCACGGTGTAGACGGTGATCTGATGGCAAAAATACACAAAGATCGCCAGCAGGATTTGTGGGGTCAGCCAGTTTTTCAACGAGTGCCCGCCTTCGCCGGCGCCCTCTTCCGTTTCCTGGGCAATACGCTGTTCGATCCCGCGCGCCTCGTCCGCCGTCAACCACGGGGCCTTGCTCGGACGGTCCGGCAACTTGCGCCATACCACCCAGGCAAATGCCACCGCCGGCAAGCCTTCGAGCAGGAACATCCACTGCCAGCCGTGCCAGCCGAGCAGGCCGTCCATGCGCATCAACGCCGCGCCCACCGGGCCGCCGATAATGTTGGCAAAGCACACGCCGAGCAGGAAATAGCCGGTGGCCCGCGCCCGCTGTTCACGGTTGAACCAGTACGTCAGATAGAGCATGACGCCGGGAAACAAACCGGCTTCGGCGATGCCCAGCAGCAGGCGCAACACGTAGAACGAGGTCTCGCCCTGCACAAACGCCATGGCCGCCGAGATCAGGCCCCAGGTCACCATGATGCGGGCGATCCAGAACCGCGCGCCGACCTTGTGCATGATCAGGTTGCTGGGGATTTCCGACAGGGCATACGTGAGGAAAAACAGCCCCGCCCCCAGCCCGTAGGCCGCGGCGGAAATGCCCAGGTCGACGTCCAGGTGGTGCTTGGCCAGGGCGATGTTGGTGCGGTCGAGGAAACTCAGGATGTAGGCGATGATCAGCAAGGGCATCAGCTTGGCGAACATCAGCTTGTTCAGCGCCTGCGGTTCGCGGGCCGGGGTGGCGGTAGTCATCGGGCAGTTCCTCCTGGCGCCCCGCCAGCCTGGCTGGGGGGCGCATCAATGTTGTTCTAGGGTTGAAGTTGCACGGCCATGGCCCGCGGGCGATGGGAAAACAGTTGCAGCACAGCACCGCCCAGGGCGCAGCCGGCCATCACGAAGAAACACACGGTGTAGCCATGCAAGGTGGTCCAGCCGCCGCCCATGGCGATCAGGCTGCCCATCAGCACCGGCGCCAGGCCACCGCCGATAAACATCGCCGTGGTGATGATGCCGTTGGCGGTGGAGGTTGCCGACGACTCGGCCGAGTCACAGGCCACTGCGTAGTAGATCGGCCACACCGCGTTGGCCACCAGGCCGAACAGCAGTTGCACGACGATGATCAGGGTCAGGGTGTTGGCGAAGTAAAACGCGCCGACACTCGCCGCCATCCACAGCCCGCAGATGATCAGGGTGGTACGGCGGCCGATGATGTCCGACAGCGACGGCCACACCAGTTGCCCGAGAATGCCGGTGAGCGTGAACACCACGCTCATCCCCGCCGACTCCGCCAGCGACAGCCCGGCGATGTTGTAGAGGTAGGCCGGCAGCACGATGTTGACGCCCATGTACACCACCTGCGTGAGCATCGTGTTACCCGCCGTCAGGGCGATGTTGCGATTGCGCAAGGTGGCGACAAAGGTGCGCCAGGCATCACCCTTGATCTGGCTGGCCGGGGTGTTGTCCGGTGGGGTCATGCCTTTGGCGGCGATGTCGACGTACAGCGCGGTGATGCGCTCGGCAGTGGAGTATCGCGCCCAGAAGATCATCAGCGGCAGCGCGACCACGAAAGCGAAGAAGAACACGTAGCGCCAGTTGTCCTCGCCAAACACCGTGATGACAAAGCTGGCGACGATGCCACTGAGCATCGCGCCGATCGGGTAACCGGTGTGGTGCGCGCCCAGGGCAAACCCGCGCCGCTCCACCGGCCACCATTCGGCGGTGTTGCTCACGCCGACCGGCTCGCCCCAGCCGGCGCCAAGGTTGACGCCGACACGCAGGGCGATAAACGTCGCGAGGTTGCCGCTCAAGGCTTTGAAGCCCGACAGAAACGAAATCGCCGTGTAGCCGAGCACCAACGGCACCTGGAACCGCGCACGTTTCCACCCCCCGCCGTAGCGGTCGCTCCACATCGAACCGGGGATATCCAGCAAGGCCAGCGCGAGCATGACCACCGTGGCCACGGTGCCCCACTGATCAGCCGACAAATCGAAATGCTTGGAGATGGTCGGCCCCAGCCGCAACACGATCTCACGGTCGTAGGCGTTGAGGATCCAGATCATCCAGCAGACCAGCAGCGACACCCAGGAATGCCGGTGAATGCTGCGCAGCGACGCTTTTTTTAAAGTTGCCATGGGCCTCTCCAGGCGCGCGAGGGCGCGCACTGACACAAGGTTGCGGAAGGAAGGTGCCTGGTTGAAAAAACGCGCTAGCTGGCGAACCTTCGCTCGGCTATTCCTTGCACGCCCAGCCCGCTGATCGCGAACAACGCACCGCGCTGCTGACCGTCGGCCGGAAAACGCGGCAGCGGCGGCCTGGCCATGGAGGTCACGAACAGGGTGTCCAGGTTTGGCCCGCCGAAGGTCAGGCTGGTGACCTTTTTCACCGGCATCGGGATCACCCGATCGACCTGCCCATCAGGGGTGTAGCGCACCAGTTGCCCGGCATAGACCAGCGCCTGCCACAGGCAGCCTTCGGCATCCACGGTGCAGCCGTCGGCCGCACCGCCAGCGGCGGTATCGACCTTGGCGAAGGTGCGTCGGTTGCTCACGGCGCCGCTGGCGAGGTCGTAGTCATACGCCCAGATCTCGCCGGACCAGGTGTCGCAGAAGTAGAAGGTTTCGCCGGACGGGCTCCAGCACGGACCATTGGACACGATGATGCCTTCGTCCAGGGTGTGCAGGCTCAGGTCGGGGTCGAGGCGATAGAGCTTGGCGCTGGGGCTGTCTTCCAGGGTGTCCATGGAGCCGAAGACAAAGCGGCCCTGGCGGTCGACCTTGCCGTCGTTGAGGCGGTTGTTCGGCAGGTGCGGTTCCGGGTCCTGGATCAGGGCCAGTTCGCCACTGGCCAGGTCCAGGCTGTGCACGCCGTTTTGCAGGGCAACGATGGCCGCCTCGCCGGTATGGCGCAGGGCCATGGAGCCGATCTTCTGGCCCACGTCCCAGGCCCGCAGTTCGCGACCGTCTTCGGTGCAGCGCAGGATGCGGCCGTCGGCGCTGTCGATCCAGTACAGCCGTTGTTGTTCGACGTCCCACACCGGGCCTTCGCCCAGGGTGGTCTTGACGTCCACAAGCACTTCGATACGCATGGTGTGATCCCCTTATTGTTGTTGTGCGGGATGCAGGCCACGCCCAGATGGGTAACCCCTTGTAGGAGCGAGCTTGCTCGCGAAAAACGTCAACGATAACGCGTGCTGCCTGGTGTAACGCGGTGTCTTGGCGTTTTTCGCGAGCAAGCTCGCTCCTACAGTGGATCGGTGAATATCACCGGGGCGCGACCTCAGTTGTGGGTTAGAAGTTGACCTGGTCACGCCCCTTGAGCCCGAGGATTTCCCGCGCTTCATCCGGCGTGGCGACGCGATGGCCGAGGGCTTCGATCACCGTGCGAATGCGCCGCACCTGGTCGGCATTCGACGCCGCCAACTTGCCTGGGCCGTCCCACAACGAATCCTCCAGGCCGACACGGGCGTTACTGCCCATGGACAGGCCCATGGTCGCCAGCGGAATTTGCCCACGCCCGGCACCGAGGATCGACCACACGTAGTCATCGCCAAACAGGCGGTCGGCGGTGCGCCGCATGTGCGCCAGGTCTTCGGGGTGACCACCGATGCCGCCCCGCAGGCCGAACACCGACTGGATAAACAACGGCGGCTTGAGCAGGCCCCGCTCCAGGAAGTGCGCGGCGGTGTAGAGGTGGCCGATGTCGTAGCACTCGATCTCGAAACGGGTGCGGTTCTCGGCGCACGAATTGAGAATATGGGCGATGTCGCGGAAGGTATTGCGAAAGATCCGGTCGTCACTTTCTTCGAGGTACGGGCGTTCCCAGTCGTGCTTGAACTCGGTAAAGCGGTTGAGCATTTCGTACAGGCCGAAGTTCATCGAGCCCATGTTCAGCGAGGCCAGTTCCGGCTTGAACTGCATCACCGGTTGCAGGCGTTCTTCCACGCCCATGGTGGGCGCGCCACCCGTGGTGATGTTGATCACCACGTCGCTGGCGGCCTTGATGTGCGGCAGGAATTCAGCGAACAGCGCCGGGTCCTGGCTGGGGCGACCGTCAAGCGGGTCGCGGGCATGCAGGTGGACAATGGCCGCACCCGCTTGGGCGGCACCGATGGCGGCGGCGGCGATTTCCTGGGCAGTGATCGGCAAATGCGGCGACATCGACGGCGTATGAATGGCGCCGGTGACGGCGCAGGTAATGATCACAGGGCGATTTTTGGGCATGACGATTCTCCGACTTTTATTCTTATGAAAAAAAATCCCGGTGCAGCGGTGGGTTCTTCCTTGGCGACGCGCGTGCGGCTTACAGGTACTCGACGTTACCGTCGACGCTGATCGCTTGGCCGGTCACGTTGCGGGCGGCGGGCGAACAGAGAAACAAGGCCATGGCCGCGACGTCTTCGGCGGTGACCATGCGCTTGAGGGAAATCTTGTTGAGGTACTCCTGGCGCATCTCGGCTTCCGGCACGCCGACCTGTTCGGCACGGGCGCGAATCACACCGTCCATGCGCGGGCCTTCGACAATGCCAGGCAGCAAGGCGTTGACGCGGATATCACTCTCGCCCAACTCCGAGGCCAGGGATTTCATCAGGCCGACAATCGCCCATTTGGTCGCCGCATACGGCGTGCGCCACGCGTAGCCCAGGCGCCCCGCCACCGAGGCGATATGCAACAGGTGGCCGTGGGAGGATTCCTTGAGCATCGGCACCGCGTGGTGGGCAAACCGATATTGCGCAGTCAGGTTGATGTTGATGGTGGCTTGCCATTCGGCGTCGCTGATCGCATCGATCCCGCCGGTGGGCCCGGCGATCCCGGCATTGTTGACCAGCACATCCAGGCCGCCGAATTGCTCGCGCTGCACCGTGAACACGGCTTCGATCTGCGCGGCCTCGCTGACGTCGGCACGCGTGGCGACGGTGCCTGGGTATTTATCGCGAAAGGCCGCCAGGGCCGGTTCGCTGACATCACACACATGCACCTGGGCACCGGCTTCGAGGTACGCCGCCGCCACGACTTCACCGATGCCGGCAGCCCCGCCGGAAATCAACACACGTAACCCAGGATAGGGCTGCAACCGTTGTAGGACACTCATGCCCGTTTACCTCCTGAAGCAGACGACCGCGAACGGTCGTTCTTGACGAGCAGGCGCGCCAGCGAGTCGGCGGCCTGCATGATGTCATCGGTCACCGCCGCGCGGGCACCGGCGCCATCGCGGGCAGCCAGGGCCTCAACGATGCGCGTATGCGCCTCCATCGAGCGTTGCAGGTGAGCTTTATCGGGGGCGACCAGGGCAAAGCAGGGGCCCATGTGCAGCCAGAAGTTTTCCACGGCGGCCATGGTCAATTCGGCCTGGGCCACAGCGTAGATGCGCCGGTGGAACGCGAAGTTGGTCCACAGGTAGCGCGACACGTCGACTTCATCGGCGGCGTGCTGCATCTGCTCGCACAGGTCGGTGATTTCGTCGAGGTCAGCCTTTTGCAGGAGCAACACGGCCTTTTCCGCCAGCAGCCCTTCGAGGGCGACCCGCGCATCGCGAATTTCGCGCAGGCGTTCGACCGTCATCATGCGTACGCGCAGACGGGAGGTTTCCGTGACTTCAAAGGCGTTTTCGGCACTGAGGCGTTGCAGCGCTTCGCGCACTGGCATGGGGCTGGAGCCAAGCGCTTCGGCCAGGCCACGGATGGTGAGTTTCTGGCCAGGCTGGAAACGGCCACTCATCAAGGCTTCGCGGATCTGGCGATAGACCTGGTCTTGCAAGGTATCGCGGGACACCTGGCGCAGGGTGGGCAGGAGAAGCGGACCATCTGTCATGAGGCAAACCTGTGTTGTCGTTCTTATGGCGACAATATGTGATCACAAATCAAATATGTCAAATAATTTCCCAAACCCACGACAGCACACTTGTCACAGAGTTGGCCCCTGTTGATCATGAATACCCTCTGGAATGGACGCTGACCCCCTGATGAAAATCCACTGCGTTGTGCTCCCGCTGCTGTTGGCCGGATGCACGGCCATGGCGCCCTATAAGGCACCGCTCGACGGCCCCCGAGCACAGGTCAAAAGTGAATTGAGCACCCACGACAGCTACAACGAAGGGCTGTCTGTCAGCGTTTCGACGGATCATGAGTGCCTGGAAGGCAGGGTGGGAACGCCGAGTCAGGAAACCGCATTATTTGCCGTGCACGGCACCACTTCGCGCCCCGACGGTTACGTGGACATCGCCGCCAACCAAGCGCTGCACCTGATCGTGTCGGGCCTGGCGAGCGCCGGGCGGCGCTGTGTGATCGAGTTCAACACTGAGTTCGCCGCCCAGGGGCGTTACCTGCTCAAAGGCGGGATTGCGGACAGCGACAGCGGCTGGTGTCGCGTTGAGGTGATTAATGCCGATACCGGTGCCTCGCTGGTTAAATTCGAGACCCCGACCCAGGTAACACCTGCCCCCACGGAGCGCTATTCGTGGAGGCAGTTCATGGCACATCAAGGTTGCTTTTTGCCCTCGATCGAACATTGATCAGGGCTTGAGCGGACGCTCCTGATCGCGCTCGGGCAGCTCCGTTCCATCGTTCGGATGCTTCCAGGTCTGGGGTTTTTCCTCTTCGTATCGCCGGGGTTGCTCACGCTTCGGTTGCTCTTGACGCTTCGGTTCATTACCCATAGCCACCTCCCATCCGTAAGAATTGGACACACCTGCAAGCATAGAACACGGCAGTCATTTGGGGCGGGCTCGCGGATTGATAATCTGCACGCATCAATACATCCAAATAACTCACTTATCATTTCTAAATGTGTCAGCCACTATCCGCGGTCTTAAGCGAAACAAGCACTTTAAAAGAACGCTGGAGACACAAAACCATGAATAGCCCTTCTCGGCCTGACGCCGCTCGCTCGAAAATTGGTGCGGTTTTCCGCGTGACTTCGGGCAACTTCCTCGAACAGTTCGACTTCTTTCTGTTCGGCTTCTATGCCACCTACATTGCTGCCGCGTTCTTTCCCGCCGCTAATGAGTTTGCGTCATTAATGATGACCTTCGCCGTGTTCGGCGCAGGCTTCCTGATGCGGCCATTGGGCGCGATCATTCTGGGCGCCTACATTGACGACGTCGGTCGCCGCAAAGGGTTGATCGTGACCCTGTCGATCATGGCCAGCGGCACGCTGCTGATCGTGTTGGTGCCCGGTTATCACAGCATTGGCCTGTGGGCCCCGTTGCTGGTACTGATCGGCCGCCTGCTGCAAGGTTTCTCGGCCGGCGCAGAACTGGGCGGTGTGTCGGTGTACCTGTCCGAAATGGCCACGCCCGGCCGCAAGGGCTTCTACACCAGCTGGCAATCGGGCAGCCAACAGATCTCCATCGTGGTGGCCGCCGCATTGGGTTATGGCCTGAATGTGTGGATGGAACCGGCCGTGGTGGCCGATTGGGGCTGGCGTATCCCGTTCGCCTTCGGTTGCGTGATCATCCCGTTCATCTTCGTGCTGCGCCGCAACCTGGAGGAAACCGAAGAGTTCGCCAACCGCAAACATCGCCCCACCATGCGCGAAGTGTTGGCGACCCTGGCGAAGAACTGGACTGTGGTCATCGGCGGCATGCTGATGGTCGCCATGACCACCACGGCGTTCTACCTGATCACCGTGTACGCGCCGACCTTCGGCAAGACCGTGCTGCAACTGAGCACCTCCGATGCACTGCTGGTGACCTTGCTGGTGGCCGTGTCGAACTTTGTCTGGCTGCCCATCGGCGGCACCTTGAGCGACCGCTTTGGCCGCAAGCCGGTACTGGTCGCCATGACCGTGCTGACGGTTCTCACTGCTTACCCGGCGTTGTCCTACGTGGTCAACGCGCCGAGCTTTGCGCATATGTTGGAAGTCCTGCTGTGGTTCTCCTTCCTCTATGGCATGTACAACGGCGCAATGATCCCGGCGCTGACCGAAATCATGCCGGTGGAAGTGCGCGTGGCGGGCTTCTCCCTGGCCTATAGCCTGGCGACCGCACTCTTTGGCGGTTTCACTCCGGCGATTTCCACCTGGTTCATCCACCTCACCGAAGACAAGGCCTCCCCGGCCTACTGGATGATGTTTGCCGCGCTGTGCGCCTTGTGCTCGACCCTGGCGCTGTATCGCCGGGCCAACACCCGTGGGCAAGTGATGCAGGAGGCCGTGTGATGAAGACGCTATTCAAGACCCTGACGACCCTGGCCCTCGGCACCCTGGCACTGACGGCCCAGGCCGAAGAACTCAAGGTCATGACCTCGGGTGGCTTCACTGCGGCGTATAAATTGCTGGGCCCGCAATATGCCAAACAGAGCGGCGATACCCTCGACACGATCCTCGGCCCCTCGATGGGCAAGGCGCCGGAAGCGATTCCCAACCGCCTGGCCCGTGGCGAACACGCCGACGTGGTGATTATGGTCGGCTACGCCCTGGATGAGTTGATCAAGCAAGGCAAAGTCGACCCGGCGTCCCGCGTGGAATTGGCGGATTCGCGCATCGGCCTGGTGGTGAAAGAAGGCGCGGCGAAACCGGCGATTGGCACCGACGCCGAGCTCAAGGCCGTACTGCTCAAGGCCAAGTCCATAGCGTATTCGGACAGCGCCAGCGGTGTGTATGTCGAGAAGGAGCTGTTCAAGAAACTCGGCATGCCCGCCAAGGGCAGCATGATCGAACGCATCCCGGTGGCCGAGAAGGTTGCCAAGGGTGAATACGAGGTGGGCTTGCAACAGGTCGCTGAACTGTTGCCGGTGCCGGGGGTGACTTACGTGGGCAAGATCCCGGAAGACGTGCAGTCGGTGACACGCTTTGCGGCGGGCATTCCGGTTAACGCCGAACACCCGGCCCAGGCCAAGGCACTGTTGCAGTACCTGGCCTCGCCCGAGGCACAACCGCTGGTGCAATCCACCGGCCTGGACTCGGTGTCACGCTGACCGAAACGGCATCTCCCGCACCAACCGCTCCAACTCCAGCGCCGCGGGCGGCAATGTCCGCCCGCGACGCTTGATCAAGCCCACGTTGCGCATCACCGGCGGCTCAACCAGCGGCACACTCACCAGAATCGGGTGTTCGCCCGCCGGCATGGCGATCGACGGCACCATCGCCACCCCCAGCCCCGCCTCTACCAAGCCGATCATCGTGGTCACGTGGTGTGTCTCGCAGACGCTCGGTTTTTTCACCCGCACGCCGTGCAAGGCCTGGTCCAGCAGGGCGCGGTTGCCCGACGTCTTGTCCACCGTGATGTAGTCGTGCTCGTAGGCCTCGGCCCAGGTCACGCTGTCGCGTCCGGCCAACGGGTGGTCCCGACGACACGCCAGTACATAGCGCTCCTGCATCAGCAACTCGAATTCCACTTCATCGGCCAGGCTGCCGCTGAAACTCACGCCAAAATCCGCCTCGCCACTCCCCACCGCGCTGCACACCTCACCGGCACTGGCGTCCAGCACCCGCAGGCGAATCTTCGGGTACAGCTTGTGGAACTCGGAAATCACGTGGGGCATGAAGTAATACGCCGTAGACGGCACGCAGGCGATGGTGACGTCGCCCATGCGCGTGGACGCCACGTTACTGATGCCCATCAGGGCAATGTCGAGGTCGTCGAGCATGCGCTCGACCTGAGGCAGGAATGCACGCCCGACCATGGTCAGGCTGACCCGGCGCGTGGTGCGTTCGAACAGCTTCACATCGAGGGCGGATTCAAGCTTTTCGATACGGCGGCTGAGGGCCGGCTGCGAAATCCGGATGGCCTCGGCGGCGGCGCGAAAACTGCCCTTGTCTACCACGGCGCGGAAGGCTTGGAGGTCGTTGAGGTCGAAATTGATGATCACGGAGGATGGCCAGTGGGAATCGGAATGCCGGCATTATCGTATGGGCGACGACAGGGCGCCATGCGCGCGCGGACGGCCGCCCGAACACTGCGGGTCTTCAGCATGAAACTGCGCAGTATGGCGCGCTTTGAAGGCCTGAAAACCTGTCAGAAATGACAGTACCGTTGGTCTCGCGCCGTGTTGACGACTGGCGGGCGCGGGGCTTTTATTAAGTATGTCGCGTTGCATCGGCGCGCATCAGGACACAAGGGTTTAGAGGGTACGAACAATGAGCAACAGACAGAACGGCACGGTGAAGTGGTTCAATGATGAAAAAGGCTATGGGTTTATCACTCCGGATGATGGGCCCGACCTGTTCGTACACTTCAGGGCGATTGAAGGCACTGGATTCAAGTCATTGAAAGAAGGACAGAAAGTCAGCTTCGAAGCGGTGCAAGGGCAAAAAGGCATGCAGGCCGACAAAGTCCAAGTGGTCGGTTGATAAACCGTTGGATGACCGCTTCACCCCGCCCACCACGGGCCATGTATTGCACTGAAAAAGGAGAACGGCCATGTCCAGAACAACTCCACAGACTGCAATTTTCATCAGCAGCGAAACTGCCGTCCACGATACGCAAGACGTGTTCTTTCGTAGCAGCACCGCCCAGGGCGGTCGAGTGCTGCGCGAGGGGCAAATCGTCAGCTACGAATTGGAACGGGGGCCGGGGGGTGAGTGGCAAGCGGTCAATATAAAGATCGAGGAAGAACCGAAGCTGAATTAGCGCCTTCCTGCCCGCCGCCACTCACGGCGCACGTCACTACAGCTGAAAGCGTGCCACCGCCTCGTTGAGGGCGACCGCCAACTGCGCCAATTCACGGCTCGACCCATTGATCTGCCCGGCGCCGGAAGACGACTGGGCAGACAGGTCGCGAATATTAACGATGTTGCGATCGACCTCCTTGGCCACCTGGGCCTGCTCCTCGGCGGCACTGGCGATCACCAGGTTGCGCTGGTGAATCTGGTCGATGGAGTCGGTGATCTGGCTCAACGCACCACCGGCTCCTTCAGCCAGGGCCAACGTGTCAGTGGCGCGCTGGGTACTCGACTGCATCGATGTCAGTGCCTGGTCGGAACCCGTGCGCATCGCGGTGACCATCTGGTCGATTTCCAGGGTCGATTGCTGGGTACGGTGGGCCAGTGCACGCACTTCGTCCGCCACCACCGCAAAACCACGCCCGGACTCACCGGCCCGCGCCGCTTCGATAGCGGCATTGAGGGCCAGCAGGTTGGTCTGCTCGGCGATGGAGCGAATCACGTCGAGCACCTTGCCGATATCCCGCGATTGCTCGGCGAGGTTCTGTACCAGGGTCGAGGTTTCGCCGATGTTGGTGCTCAGGGCTTCAATGGCGCTGACGGTTTCGCCCACTCGGTGCTGGCCCTCGCGCGCCGTTTCATTGGACAGGCGTGTGGATTCGGAGGTGGACACCGCATTGCGCGCCACCTCATCTGCGGCCGAGGTCATCTCGTTGACCGCCGTGGCGGCCTGCTCGATTTCAGCGGTTTGTTTTTGCAGGCTGCGGCTGCTTTGGTCGGTGATGCCATTGAGGTCGGTGGCGGAAGACGCCAACTGACCGGCCGACTGGCGAATCAGTTGCAAGGTCCCGCGCAGGCTGGCTTGCATGCTCTGGAGTGCCACGAGCAGGCGGGTCACTTCATCGTCGCCGGTCACCGCCACCGTTTGGGTCAGGTCGCCTCGGGCAACGTTTTCTGCGGTCCGCACTGCATGGCTCAGGGGGCCGACGATGCTGCGCGTCAGCAACCACGCCAGCGCCACGGTGCTCAACGCGGCCAGCAGCACAAAACCGAAGACCATCGTGCGCGAACGGCCGTACTGCGCCTCAGCCGCCTGGCCCTGCTGGTTGATCTGCGCGTTGTAGTAGTCGGCCAGGGCGTTGAGTTGGGCTCCGGAGCCATCCACCACGGTTTTCATGTCCACCAGCAGCAACTTGTTGAGCTCGGCGCCCTGCTGCTGGTCGGCCAGGACAAACGACTGGGCCAGCCCCTGCTGGTATTGGCGCAGCGAGACCTGGAACTGCTCATACAACGCGCGCACCTCGGGGGTGTCGATCACCGCGTTGAGGTCGGCCAGCCGCTTGGCCAGGTCCTGGCTACGAGTGTCCATCTGGCTGCGGTATTGCGGGATGCTCGCGGGGTTCGGGTCCAGCGCCATGCGCAAAGAAATCGTACGAATGCGCAGCATGATTTCGCGAATGTCCGCCACCATGCGCATCTTGGGCACCAGCCCGCTTTCCACCTGCACCGCACTGGCACGAATGCTGGCCATGTTCGAGAGCGCGAAAAAACCCAGCAGGGCGACGAGCAAGGCAATCAGGGCAAAACCCAAGCCCGCGCGACGGGCGATGGACAGGCTGCGAAGGGACATGTTTGGCGGCTCTCTTTTTAGGGATATGACATCGTATGAGAGCGTTTCGGCCTGCCGGGGCAGTACTTTAGCCCCACGAAAAAAAGTGTTGCCAACGAGTTCCACGTTGGTTGGCAACCCCTTAACGCCGGCGGGGCATGGAGCCCAGCAGGCGTTTCAGTTTCAGCTCCTGAAAAGTTGCCTGATTACATGCTCCAAGCCTGTGGGCCGTCGAAAAACGCCTGGGCATTACTGTCCAGCGTCTCCAGGTGATACCCCCCTTCCTGCACGATCACACAGGGCAACCCCAGCCCACGGATGCAGGCTCCCAACTGCGCAAACCCCTGGCGCGTCACCGCGACTTTGCTTTGCGGGTCGAGTTCGTAGATATCGAAGCCCAGGGACAACACCAGCACCTGCGCCGAGAAGTCTTTGACTGCCTTGAGTGCCCGCTCCAGTTGTGCAAAAAACACCGCCTCGCTGGCACCGTGCGCCATCGGCAGGTTGAGGTTGAAGCCTTCACCGGCGGCGTTGCCACGCTCTTCGGCGAAGCCGGCGACGCCGGGGTAGAAGTTGGTGGGATCTCCGTGGATCGACACATAGAGCACGTCGTCGCGGTCGTAGAAAATCTCCTGGATGCCCTGGCCGTGGTGCATGTCGGTGTCGAGGATGGCGACGCGCTGGAAGCCTTCGCGCAACGCCTGTGCCGCGACGGCCGCGTTATTGATGTAGCAGAAGCCGCCTGCCGCATCGAAGCGCGCGTGATGACCTGGCGGGCGACACAGTGCATAGGCTGCGGGCGCCCCGTCGAGGATGGCCCTGGCGGCGGCGACGGCGCTTTGGGCTGACCAATACGCCGAGCGCCAGGTGAGTTCACCCACCGGGCAACTGCCGTCGGCCAGGTAGCGCGCAGCCTGGGCCAGGACGCCGCGCAGGGCGTTGGGCTCGCGCACGAAGATATTGGACATGACTTCGTCGCCCCAGTCCTCGGGGATTTCTTTCCAGAGCGCGTGGGCTTGCTGGAGGAAAGTCAGGTAAGACGCGCCGTGGACGGCCAGCAGGGGCTCAAGTCCATAATCCTGCGGTTGTTGAATGTCGAAGCCAAGGGTTTGCGCGGCCAGCAGCAGGTTGCGGGCACGCTCGGGGACTTCCTGCGGCGTGCGCATCTGGCCGCGGGAATAGTAGCTGCGCGGATGGTGCAGCAGCTGTTCGGGGTGGAAAAACGTACGCATAAGAGTCTCCTGGATGAACACTGCGCCCCTGTTTGAGCGGGACGGCGCCAGTCTTCAGGTATGAGTGGTCATGTGGCCTGGCCGGCGCGAGCCAACACGGCGTTAAGCAATACATCGGTGCCCTGGCGCACGTCTTCGGGCAATACATCTTCGGCTTCGTTGTGGCTGAGGCCGCCGACGCAGGGGATGAAGACCATTGCGGTGGGGCAATAGCGTGCCAGGTGAATCGCGTCGTGACCGGCGCCGCTGACGATCCGCTGCTGGCTGTAGCCCAAGGCGTCCACCGCGGCTTGCACGCAGGCCACGCATTGCGCATCGAACGGTGTCGCCGGGCTGATCCAGTGGGGGCTGATGGTGACGTCCAGCCCACGTTGCGCGGCGATGGCCTGCAACTGTTTGCGCACCTGCTGTTCCATGGCATCAAGGTCGGTGTCGCGGTGATGGCGCAGATCGACGCTAAAATGCAGCAGCCCGGGGATGGTGTTACGGGAGGATTTGGCGATGCTCAATTCACCAACGGTCGTCAGGCCCTCGGGAGCGAAATCCTTGGCCAGGCTTTCCAGCGCCTGGATCATTTGCGCAGCGCCATACAGCGCGTCCTTGCGCAGCGGCATCGGCGTCGTACCGGCGTGCGCCGCCATGCCGGTGACGCGCACGTCGAGCCAGCGAATCGCCTGGCCACCGGTGACCACGCCGATGCTCTTGGCGTTGTCTTCCAGGATCGGGCCTTGCTCGATATGCGCTTCGAAATACGCATCCACCGCACCACCTGACGCGCGCTCACCGTGGTAGCCGATGGCGCGCAAGGCCTCGGCCACGCTGATGCCGTCCACGTCGACACTGGCCAGGGCCTTGTCCAACGCCAGGGCGCCAGTGAAGACCGCCGAGCCAAGCATCGCCGGGGTAAACCGGGCGCCCTCCTCGTTGGTCCATACGGCGATTTCCAACGGTTTACGCGTTTGAATGCCGTGGTCGTCAAGGCTGCGGATCACTTCCAGGCCAGCCAGCACACCGTAGACACCATCGAAACGCCCGCCCTCCGGCTGAGTGTCGAGGTGGCTGCCCATCATCACCGGGGCGGCGTCCTCCTCCGTCCCGGCGCGGCGGGCGAACAGGTTGCCGA
Organism: Pseudomonas sp. MPR-R2A5; assembly: GCF_058793055.1. Taxonomy (NCBI): domain Bacteria; kingdom Pseudomonadati; phylum Pseudomonadota; class Gammaproteobacteria; order Pseudomonadales; family Pseudomonadaceae; genus Pseudomonas; species Pseudomonas sp. MPR-R2A5. Next base: position 214,685 of record NZ_JBXAFK010000005.1, on the reverse strand, counting down.
TGGCATCCACGCTCAAGGTCAGCCCCGCCGCAGTGCACCAGTGGCTGAACAGCTCGCGACCGGCCTGGTCCTCAGCGCTCAAGGCCAGGCGGCAACTGCCGCCGCGTGCGGTCGCACCCACTTCAGCCATGGCCATCAGGCTGGCCCACAGGCGCGGGCCATTAATCTTCAACATTACCCATCTCCCCTCAGACACTTGGGGCCATTTCGAGACGGTGGGCGGTGGCGTGGCGGCGCGATAACGCCAATACGCACACCAGCGAGACCGCCGCGATCAGGCTGTAAAACACCGCCATCGGCCACCATTGGCCCTGGTAGGCATGGGCCAGCCAGGTGCCGATCAATGGCGTCAGACCTCCGGCCAGCGCACCGCACACCTGATAGGCCAGGGAAATCGCGGTATAGCGCACACGGGTTTCAAACAGGCCGCTGACAAAGCCGGCGATGACCGCATAAAACGAGGCCATGCACACCACGGCCAGGGCGATGCCGAGGATGATCAACGGCGCCTGGCCGCTGCTCACCAGCACGAACATCGGGTACGGCGAAGCCATCGCCAGTACCGTCATCGCGCAGAGAAACCGCGTGGCGCCGACCTTCTCCGCCACCCAGGCCGCCAGCGGCTGGACACAGAACTGGATGATGGCAACGAAGAACAAACACTCCAGAATCAACGAGCGCGGTAAGCCCAGTTGCTGAGTGCTGTAGGCAATCATGAACGTGTTGGTGAAATACACGCCGGCGATGCCCAGGGTGTTGGCGCCAATGCACAGCAACAACGGGCGCCACGCGGTTTTCAGCACTTCGATCACCGGGGCCTGGTCGGGCTTGATCGCCCGGGCCTTTTGCGCCAGCGCCTGGTCTTCGAGGAACTCAGGGGATTCGTTTACGCCCAGGCGAATCGCCAGGCCCACGATCAGCAGCAAGGCACTGGCCAGGAACGGCAGGCGCCAGCCCCAACTGAGCAGGTCTTCTTCCGGCAAACGCGTCACCGCGCTGAACGCCAGCAGCGACAGGATCAACCCTGCCGGGCTGCCCAGTTGGGCAAAGGACGCGAAGAAGTTCCGCCGCCCTTTGGGCGCATGCTCACCGGCCATCAGCACCGCACCGCCCCACTCGCCACCGACGGCAATACCTTGCACGATGCGCAGCAGGACCAGCATGACCGGCGCCGCGACGCCGATCTGCGCGTAAATTGGCAGCAGCCCGATACACACGGTGACCACGCCCATCATGACCAGGGTGATCACCAGGGATTTCTTGCGGCCAATGCGGTCGCCGATATGCCCGAACACGATGCCGCCCAACGGCCGCGCGAAAAAGCCCACGGCAAAAGTGCCGAACGCAGCCATGGTGCTGAACAATTTGTCTTCGGAAGGGAAAAACAGCTGACCGAACACCAACGCCGCGGCGGTGGCATAGATGTAGAAGTCGTACCACTCGATCATGGTGCCGATAAAAGCGGCGGCCGCAGCACGGCGAGGCTGGGGCGAAGCGGAAGGCTTCATGGGGCGGGCTCCTTTGGTTATTTTTTTGGCAGGAGAAAGGTCGAACGCATGCGCTCTGATGGCGCTTGTCAGGGGTGATTTATCGTCGCGGGGCTATGATTAGTCAATTTTCTATTTATTATTCCAATTATAAATCCTGCTTATTATTGAGCCGCGCCATGTCCGAACCCCGTCGCGATATTCACCCCCTGCTCAACGACCGCCTGGACTGGAACCTGCTGCGCACCTTCCGCGTGATCGGCCAGGAACTGAGCATCAGCCGCGCCGCCGCCCGCCTGCATTTGACCCAACCGGCGATCAGCCAGGCCCTCAAGCGCCTGGAAGAACAACTCGACTGCCAACTCATCGCCCGCCGTGGCCCGCGCTTCGTACTGACCGAGGCCGGTGAACAGATCTTCGCCATTGCCGGCGAGATGTACGGCCAGGTCTCGCAGATGAGCAACGCCCTGCAGAAACCTGGCGATGAAGTGATCGGCAAGGTGCGTTTGCTGATGATCAGTCGGATCAACTCGGACCTTTTCGATGAGTTTCTCGCGGACTTTCATCGTGAACATCCACGGGTCGACCTGGAAGTCGAGGTGATGCGCAGCTCCGACATCGTCGCCGCCCTGCTGGAAAAAACCGCCACCCTGGGCCTGAGCCTCAACCGTCGACCACAGCCACGGCTGGAGCAGCATCTGTTCCTGCGCCAGCGCTACGCGTTCTTTTGCGGACAGCACCATGCCCTGTTCGGACGCAGCGGATTGGCAGAGGGGGATTTGCAGTCGGAGAACTTCGTGAGTTTCACCAGTGATCAAATCGGCGGGATGCTATCGCCGCTGACGATCTTTCGTGATCAGCAGGGCTTCAGCGGGCGGATCGTGGCGTCGTCGTCCAGCCTGGAAGAGGTACGCCGCCTGGTGATCGCCGGGTTTGGTTTGGGCTGCCTGCCGGTTCACGTGGTGGCGGAAGATGTGAAGAACGGGCTGCTGTGGCGGCTGCCGCCGGATGAGGGGATTGCCGATGTGGATATCCACTTGCTGTGGCATCGGGAGCAGAAGATGAGTCGAGCGGAAAGGGTGTTCATTGAGTCGCTGTTGGGGCGGTTGGCGAGTGCAGCAGACGATGCCGGCTCACCGGGTTCAAGCTATTAACGTCCGTTCGACGCGGCTGGCCATGTTCTGCAAATCCTCGAATGTGTTTCTCCCGATCAACATGAAGCCGTGGGACAGGCTGGCCCAATACACCACATTCATGCCTCGGCGCTGCTCGGTAGCGACGGGCTGCGCGCCCTTTTGGCTGGCGGTGATACACAGTGCCAATGGACCATGGCGCGGATCCAGGTAGGTCAATTGGCCGATCACTACGCCTTCATAGTCGAGGATCTGCGCACGCCGGAACTCGGCGCCGGGCAGAGTTACCGCCTCTGGAGATAACGGCAGCCCCAATTGTGCCCCCACGCCATTGAGTTGGGCGATGTGAGAGGCGCGATCAGCGCTGAGGTTTTCCAGGGTCTGCGGTGTGTACAGGGCCATGTATTCGGCAACCGAGGCACGCCAGCCTTGAGCGGATTGCGCGCGAGGCCAACTGATGAACAGGCGGTCGGCAACTGCGCCTGCCACGGCAAAACCGGCGGCTACGGCCAGGAAGCGACGTCGACTCAGCGCTGGGGCTTGTGCCGCTGGCAAGGCGTTGAGCATTGCCTGCATCCGCGCGGTAGGTGCTTGACCCAGCACCGAGTCGAAGGCGGCCTTGAAGGGTAAGTCAGCGCACTGCAAAGCCTCCAGGCGTGCGGCCAGCACCGGGTCCGTGCGGACCTGATCGGCGATGAACGCCCGCTGCTCCACCTCCAGCTCGCCATCCAGATAAGCCACCAACCACTCATCGGACGGTACGTTAGTCTGAGTCATCGCCGTTCTCCGCTGGATTTATCCTGCTGGGCCGTAGAGGGTGTGGTCTGCACCAGTTTCAAGCGGGCGGCGGCCAACCGGCTCATCACAGTCCCGACGGGAATATGCAGCACCTCGGCAATTTCCTTGTAGGAAAGCCCTTCGACGTACGCCAGAAACACTGTTTCCCGCTGTGCTTCAGGCAACCCGTTAACGAGCTTGATCACTTGCGCGGCCAATACCTGATCCTGAGCCTGGCTCTCGCCATCGAAGGACAACGCCTGTTCCCCCTCGACAAACCCCTGCCCCTGGCGTACCCGTTGCGAACGCACCTCGTTGAGCCAGATGGAATGCATGATCGACAGCAGCCAGCGGTCCAGGCGCGTGCCGGCCGCGAACTGCCCGGCACGCTCCAATGCCCGCACACAGGTCGCCTGCACCAAGTCTTCGGCCAGATGCTTTTGCCGCGACAACACCAACCCATATCGCCATAAACGCGGCAACAACAGGCCCAGCTCGCGACGAAACTCAGCCTCTCTGGTGATGGCTGCCCCCTGTCGGTTCACTCATCGGTTTCAAGCCTGTGGCGCGGCGGCGATAGCTTCGGCGAGGTCTTGGTACTCTTCGCAGGTGGTGCTGCACAAGGCTTTGATTTTCACCAGTTGCTCTTGCGCCAGGTCGACGCGCCCTTTGATCACATAGGCCTCGCCCAGGTACTCGCGAACCTGCGCGTAGTTGGGGTCGAGCGCGACGGACTTCAGGTAATAACCGATACCTTCATCGGTGCGCCCCAGTTTGCGCGTGGCATAGCCGCGATAGTTGAGAGCCTTGGCGGTGTTCGGGTTTTGCAGGGTATCGAGCAATGCCAGGGCTTCGTCGTAGCGCCCATCTTTGGCCAGGCGGTAGGCGTAATCGGTACGGTCGGCGTCCGAAGTGGCTTTGCTGGTTTGCAACACGCACTTTCCGCTCTTGGTATCCCAGACCTGGCCTTTCGGGCAGTTAGGCTTGGGCGGGGCCGATTCGTCACCGGAGGCGTGAGCTGGGCCTGCGAGTAAAGCGGCGGCCAGGCAAGCACTGAAGAACAGCGCGGTGCGGTAAGTGACGGGGTGTTCGTGGCGGTTTTTCATGGTTGTCATGCTCCGTAACGATGGGGAGGTGCAACAGCGAACATCACTTTTGAAGCGCATTACCTGAACCGGGCAACATACGGCGCAGCGTGTTGTCGCCGACGACAACGTGATGCCAGAGCGCAGCCGCGGCATGCAGGCCCGCCAGCAGGATGATCGCCCATGCCACATTGTCATGCAGACCACCCAGGGCGCCCCTCCATTCGTGATCAATCACAACGGGAGCAGGAATGGGGAACAGCCCGAAGAAATTGAACGGCTCGCCTTGAGCCCAGCGAAACATAAAGCCCAGGACGATCTGCGCCAACAGCAACAGGTACAGGCAACCATGCGCCATTTTCGCCAGCAGGTTAAGCGCCCGGGGACTGTCGGACTTTGGATGATGACCCGCAATCAATCGCCAGGCGATCCGCACGATAATCAACAGCGCCATCGCAATGCCGAGCGAGATATGCAGCGATTGCAGGCCTTTGCGCAGCGGCGTGCCCTTCTCCAGGTTTTCCCAGAGATGGGCACTGGCAAACATGAAGATCACCACGGCAGCGGTGAGCCAGTGGAAGATGCGGGTCCAACGGTCGTAGCGGTCGGTCGGTATGTTCATGGGCATTCCCTGATGGTGTGAGTAGTGAACACCGCAGCGGGGAAAGTTATTCGGTGAGGCGCAAAAAAAATAGATGTGCTTCGGCCGTTGCCAAGCGAATACCCGGAAACGAAAAAGCCCCGTAGCTTATTCAGCTACGGGGCTTTTTCTATGTAATGGCGGAGAGATAGGGATTCGAACCCCTTCTTGCATACCAGTAGGCCGCCTCTGGCTAGAGAATACGGCGCTTCAGTCCTTCGCTCATGGCGTCCTGCGGTATATGGCGGTCCTCAATTTGCCCTAATTTTGCCCTAAACCACTCATCACTGCCGCTTCTATTCTGGTTGTTTTCTCGAAAGGATTCGGCCCCATCCCTTCTGATTACTTGCAAGGTGTCTAAAGAGTCCGGGGCGATTCAAGCCTGCGCCCCCCTCGCCTCGCCCCCCCGCCCATAAAAATTTTGACACGCACTGTGATGGCCTTGAGCCATCATGCGTCATACCTACCGTGGTTCAGTGAGTATGTTGAGCCACCGGCGTCATCTAGTGAAAATCACCAGGTGCTAAAATGCGTGACGAAATTCGTCTTTCGGCTATAAAAGCCTGGAGGGATCTTCTATATCAGGCTGTAAATGAACAGGACGTCGAGGACAAGTATTTTGAATTGCTTACGAGAGCCGATGAGATGGAGTATGCCGGCCTTATAACAGAGGAGGAGTGGAGGAAGCTTGTTCGCAAAGCGGGTGAGTTTCTAGCGAGCACAGCTATATGATCTCATTGGGTGGGAGCGCCTCAGAGCGACCCACCTTTGAAAACGACAACCTTCAAAACGGGCTCCATAACCAAGCCCTTCGGCTCGTCCTATCAAGCCTTCCGTTCAACGATCCAGGATAGGGATTCGCCCCCCCCTCTCAATTTGAGGATGTTCTGCCGAATTTAGCCTCATTGGCACGTCTCGTGGAATCTCTGAACGAGTCGTATTAATGTCCTAGGTGTAACTTTGAATTGATCAGCAACGTTCCGAATATTGACTCCCTGATTCAGAAGTAATTTCGCTTCTCTACACTGATCGACATTGAGAGATGGCTGCCTACCTAAATGTTTTCCTCGCGCCCGAGCCGCGGCCATACCCGCTCGAGTACGCTCGCTAATCAAAGAACGCTCAAATTCTGCTAGCGCAGCCATCATGTGAAATACAAGCCTCCCTCCCGAGGAGGAGGTATCTATGTACTCACAGATAGACTTGAAACGGATGTGACGATTCCCCAAATTTTCTAGCAGATGCACCAGATGAACTAGCGACCTGCCTAAACGGTCCAGCCGCCAAACAACCAACATATCCCCCGCGCTCAACCGCCTCAAAGCTTTATCCAAGCCCGGTCTAGCACGGACACTTCCAGAGATCCCACTATCTGTGTAAATCAGCTCACAGCCTGCGCATTTCAAAGCCTGAATCTGTAAGTCAAGGTTCTGTTCGTCGGTTGACACACGAGCGTATCCGATCTTCCGACCAATTACTGTGGATTCCATGAGGATCTCGAATGGAGGAGCGCTCTGGCCGAATGCCTACCGGGTCCCCAAACGGTAGGTAGAAGCTAAAAATAGCTTGCCTTGGTCGAGACGTTCTCCAGATTTGACAAAAAGGGGTCCCTTTAGGTGAGCCTCCTTGCATCCTCCAACTCCCCCTCGTAATGGCTACTTGGCAGCATCATTTTTGATTTTTGCAGCATCCCAGATAGGACCCCTTTTGTCCCGCTATTCCAGCCTCAAAGCACGAGATTCCGCGCGGTAGCTCCGAGTGGAAATTTTCTTTCGACGACGTCATCAGACGAGCTTTTGCACGATCGGTTCCAAGGGGGGAATATGTACGAATCACAGGTTTCGTCAAGCTCATACACGACATGTGCGATTTTAGTAGAAGTAAAAAATTATCATGAACTGAGCGAAGTCTTTGGTCCAAAATTTTCTGACTCCTTAAGAAATAGCGTAATATCGCGCCTGTTAAAATCAGGAGTTCTCCCTGGAGTCACTGCTTATTCAGAGGGTACTTTTGTAATTCGCACATCTGGGTCTCCGATAGATTCAGAAGCATCGCCCCTAGAACTAAAAAAACTTATTGAACTCATACGCTCGCGCATTGAAAGTGAGCCAGTTGACTGTTCAGCAGGCAGGGCCTATCTAAAACTACTCTTCAAAGAATATCCATTCAAAGAAAACAACCTTCTCGAACCATATAACAGCTCAGACACAAGCATTCTAAGTCTAATCACTCAAAAAAACTCTTCATCACAAATAGATATATTAGCGGCTTCATCAATACTGGATGAGCTACGGAGTGGAAATCTCATATTAGCATTCCAGCCAATAGTCATGATAAGCTCACCACAGGATAGTATTATACTTTATAGTGAGGCCTTACTACGAAGGTACTCGCCACAGACGCAAGACATATGCTCTTGGCCAAATGCAATTGAGGCACTCGAGCGCACCGGTTTAATTTCGCGCTTAGATTTTAGTGTAATCTGGTCAATTATATCTTTACTAAAAAGTCACCCAACCCAATACCTTGGCTGTAATGTCTCAGCTTCAACTATGAACCCTGATCACTATTGGAACTCAATAATTGAGTTTTTAGACAAGCATCGAAACATTGCAAAGAGACTTACAATTGAAATCACAGAAACCAGCAACTTCTATGATTTCGACAAATCTTTAATGATAATTTCAGACTTAAAAGCATGCGGAGTCGGAATAGCCATTGATGACTTCGGATCTGGTAACACTCCCATTCATTATCTAGCCAAAATTAGACCCGACATAATAAAAATTGACCGATCTATACTCTTACGCTCTAGAGACCCCCATTACTCACCAGATCTTTTAAGAAATTTCACAAAAGTATGCCATGATTACACTCCATGTGTGGTTATCGAAGGCATTGAAAACACCGAAGAGTTGGCAGCCGCTCAGTACGCCGGGGGGCAATGCATACAAGGATTTCTGATTCAACACCCGGACATAGAACCGGCTTGGCTAAATCCACACCAAGCTGTCGTAAGCGACATTCTCAGTATCGTCTAAAATCTAAATTAGCTGATGGATATAATATTTACGAAGATATTCGGACCGGCAGACTCAGTTCTAATGGAACTGAATCTGCAAAACCAAAATCTGGGCTTGAGCGGGATGAGGAATAACTTATATGATACTCTGCTAGCGACAGTTTAAAACGGCCAATACATAATGTAGGACCTGAAAAACCATGCACCAAATACTTCTCAAAAAACAAGGAGCAACATGCGGTAGATTATTCTACGCACTTTTGCCGATCTGTAATCAATGGAGCAAACTCGCATTATCAATTCTCGTAAATAAAAATTCAAAAATCACCATATACAACTTTATTTCTTCCACTATTTTTCGCCTTATATAGATTCTCATCAGCCAGAGAAAGCCAACACTCAACATTTACTACTCTCGGGTTCCAGGGTGCGACTCCAACACTCAATGTAGTTTTTGCCTCCGGAAAGACAGAGCCTACTCTGCTTGCAAAATTATCACAAACTTGCAACATTCTAGAATTCACTTCTTCAATAGAAACTTTAGTCATCAAGACACAAAACTCATCCCCGCCATATCGACATATTAAATCTACAGCTCGAAGCCTTGCACTTAAAATATCGCCTAAAATACATAGCACCTTGTCGCCAGAAGAATGACCATACATATCATTCACACACTTAAATCTGTCAACATCCAAAATCACCAATACTGACTCACTTATCAGATCATGTCGACCCATACTAGCAAAAACTAGCTCATTCCAATATCTTCTATTAAGCAATCCTGTTAGGGCATCAACATTGCTCAATTCCCTAAGCTTATGTTTACTTTGTTTTAACTCAGAAGCAACCTTATAAAAAGCCAACCCGAGAGTAACTGGATAAACTATTAATACGGGAAGACAGACGAAAATATCTGATTCTGAATTCCCACCATAAGAAAACCCAAAAGAGATCAATGCTGCAAAAGCGCCAAGAACTTTGAAAAGTAAACCACGCAAAAAAAATTTTGCCCCCCCTACAGCAACATTATTCATTGCGACCATCGAAAAAATAAAGACAGATGGAAGTGGCCTAAATTGAATTACAGCGATCCAAAAGCCACAAAATAGAGAATCAAATAAAAAATTTATTTTTTCAAATTTAAAAGGCCGCTTTGAAGAAAGGGCAATTTTCCTAGCCGCGTGCGCCCAAATTAAACTATTTAAAGCGAGTAGTACGAGCAATAGAGGCGACATCTTCGAATAGCTAGTCGAAATGATGACTGCACCACACAGACAAGTCCCCACAATTCGAGGGGCATACATGCGATTTACAAAAGCACAACCTTCAAAAAACTCGTCCTTACTATACAAAGCGCAACTCCAAGTGAAAACAAAAATCAATAAATTTAGATTTCCCCTAAAGCGTCGAATTAAATAATAATTTTCACCCCCCCTTTCCAGAGACATTTTTTTGACGCCAAAAACTCATAGGGACGGAATAAATATACTTCGCAAGATCATTAACAAAACTGACAATTCATAACAAATCTAAAAAAATAACTGAAGCAAATGAAGCTTTGAGCACAGTGAAACGAAATCACTTTATAGTAGTAACCTCCGCCAATTAACACATAAAATAAAACCATGTAGATGTCAACACCCATAAATAATTTTGCTAAATTCCCACACAAAAAGAAAGTGCAATGGACAAAACTACTCACCTTAACCACATTGAAAATCCGTTAACTACATACTTTTTTAAAAGAAAAAATCGAACATTAACCAATAAAAATCAATGCGTAAAGATTTCATTAACTAAGACAGAATGCAAAATACTTGAGTTATTCATAATAGAGCACAGAAGATTCATAACCAACCAAGAACTAATAAAGCACCTTGAGAAAGACTCTGAAAACTACAAGGGTCTCTGCATGTGCTTTAGCAGATTTCAAAAAAAATTTGAAAAATATTCGCATGGAGAAAAATTGTTCCGCGCGGTTAGAAATCGCGGATACTACCTCATACAAAATATAGAGCCACTAATAGAAACTATCGAAAATCAACTAAACTTATAGAACCAAACATAACGAAGAATCACAATAAAAAACAAAAAGCCAAGGAAGGCAAATATATCATTTTCTTTTAAAGAAACCATATATTCACCCTCTCAAGAAAAAGCGAGATTTCAACAAAAACCTCCGACAACCAAAATAATATTATTATTTAGTCACTCCACCGATATTAACTTTCAAACATCTTTCATGCTAAATCACATAGACCTAAAACCTTACCAAGATGAGACCACGACCAACCGTTCTGTTAATTAGGCGCGCAGACTTCTTTCACATAATCCTGGCAGGCCTTCAAAGCAATTAATCCTTGATCACCTGCATCGGTGATACCGATAATTCTTTGAGCATGCGCAGAGTCAAGGTGGGCTCGACGGGCTGCATGAACCACGCCGACGGCGCTGGCGGTGGAAGACACGCTGCAGACACTGGCTGGTTCCTCGGCGAGGAGGACTGACAGCCGAACATCAGAAGTAGCAAGACGATCACGCAGTACAGCCTGAGTGTGTTGAGCATCGGAAAGCTCCTGTATGTGTTTTTGGTCTTGGATGGCAAGCTGATGCTCTGTGGTCATGCGCTTGTCCTGTTCGGCGCGGGCTCGGGTAGCGGCGGCATTGGTGATCGCCGCCAGGTCTGCATGATGGAGTCCGGCTTGCTCTGCAAGCTCTCTGCCCAAACGCCAGGACTGGACCTGCCATGTACCGGCAGCGCTGATAACCATCGCCATCAGTACCGTAACGAGGATCTGCATGGGCGTCATCACGGTACATCCTTAAAAAATATATGACGTCCCAGGTGTAACGTCTGTTTAGCCTTCGCCGCCCAGTCAGGTGGAGAAGGCAAATTATTTGCGTAGTAATGTGTAGCACCGCCAGTAGGATCAGCCACGGTGCCTGCAATCACATCGTCAGCTGCACGCTGAGCCTGGGCAAAATGCGCGGCTGGAATTACCTTGGAGCCACTCATATATGCATAGTTCGGGTCATTCTGATTCCAGCAACTAAACTGCCTGGACTTCAGACACACCCCTGCATACCCCTCCCCCCACCAAGATCTGTCCTTGCCGTCGAACACTCGGTTACGGATGGTCCAGGCCACAGCGAGCTGTCCGTCCAAACCTTCGCCACGAGCTTCCCCCCAAAGTGTAAGCGCCAAGATTTCCCGGTCTTTCTCGGTTGCAGTCATACTTTTCTCCAGACGAAAAAAACCGCACAACGGCGGAAATTAGAATTGAAAACCAACTTAGTAAAGATGGATACACGGTACAAAGCCAAGCTGAATTAGGGTGGGATAACTATTGCGACAAGGAGTTCCCGAACCGTTATTACTTGTCAGCATTTAGAGGAAGCACATTGCTATCATCCACGCCATATTTCGTGCACTGAGACGAGGAATGCGTTAATGGTGTTGAGCCCTCCTAAAACTCCCAATAACCAGGGATGGATTTGGGTCTATAAAAAAATAAGGCAATTTGGATTCTCTCGATTTACAGCTTTTTACAGAGTAACCCTCTATATTTTACGTGGAGATACAGGGACTTTCAGATTAAAAAATGGCTGGACCAAGTTCCGCTTCCGACGTTAGTTGTCTTCAGCAATCTGTAGCGCCTTCAAACTCAGGCAGTGTTTTCAGGTACTCGTATGCCTGCTTGAATGGGTTCTCGCCGTCCATGTCGTAGCGTGTCGTGTAGTACACATACGTCAAAGGGTCGCCGTTAGCCTGGGCGCAGGTCTGAACGCTGAAGGTCATTTCTGCCTTATCCGCACCTAAGGTAGCCACTGCAACAGTGACATAGGCTCCTGTGACCTTTACGTTTTTGTAAATCACATCTAGTGCAAGTGCCATGCTAGTAGCCTCTGGAGGTTTAGATTGCGGCATTGCCGTTCACAGTGAGCCAATCGGTGGCGACGAGGCCTCTCGCATAGACCCATTGAGCTCCACCGGTACAGTCCGAGCAAAACGCCAGCGCCCCAATGTTGCTCGCCGCACTGAGAGCCAGCAGCTGTGCGCGCGTAAAGCTGTTGAAGTACAGCCCTGCACGTAGATGCTGCATGCCGCCGGGGTTGTCGGTTTTTACGAGCTGAGTTATCTCGATCCCTGTCGACGTGACCACATTGCGCTTGCGCACGTTAGCGGGTGTGTCGAAGTCAGTGGCCATGGGCTCGACGTTGGAGACCACACCGGGTTGCGACGATGTCCTGCGAAGAACCACCCCGGTAGAGCTGGCAAATGCAAAAGAGCGAGTCATGGTCAGCGTAAAGTCCGACCCCGAGGAGGCGTCCCCCGTGATCGAAATTTCCCGGCCTGGGCGATCGCCAATGGTTGTACCGCGAGCGAGCCTGGATGGGGTGCCACGGTCATTGACCGCACGAGAAACGAACCCTAAGTTGAATCCGTTAAGCCCCAGAAATTCCCATAGCATCTCGGCGGCATAGGCCTGTGCGGCTGCCACCGGATGGATGCCATCGTCAGTCCCGAAGATGGTGTTCATATCGGCATGCGTGCCCAAGAGGTGATAGCTGTCGAAGTACAGATACGACGCACCTTTGTTGCCGCAAAAGCCCTTCAGGTAGTGCCCGGACCTCATCTTGAATGAGTCGTTTAGGGTTCTCGGTGTCGACCCGATGAACAGCTTGTCGGCATATGGACTAGACGCATCAAGAATACCTATCAGGTAGTTGAACGATGCATCAGCGGTCGCCCCATCCCCGAAGTCGTCGTCCATCTCAAAGGTGATGAGGTCCGGGTTTATGTCAGTCAGTGCCGACTGCCAGATCGATCGCCCCTGTGCGGATGCTGTTGCATCAGCCAACAAAAGGCCTCCACGGTTCATGGTCTGATACAGGTCGAGACCGGACACGGTGGTGTTGCGGGTATGCACAAAGAGTATGCGTACCGAACCGCCAGAAACGGCGGTCAACACGGCAGCAGTAGCCACTGCTTGTGTGTAGGACAAAACGCCAAGACCAGTGACATCGGCGGCAGCGGAGACGGTTGCCACGACGGTACCGCCGACGGAAAGGTTCAGCGTGCCGGCGGAGGGCTCTTTGATGTAGTACACCTTCACCTCAGTAAAGGTTGGCGAAGATCCCGAACGAACCCAAAGCGCTGATGCGCCATCATTAAGACGACTGACGAGCCCAGTAGGCCAATACTGGTACTGGAGGGTTTCAGCAGTTACCAGCGAAGCGTTGTTGAGCGATAGGTCATACCCTCCAGTGGGCGTCCCTTCACCAGAGCCTGTGCCAGCGCTGTTGACGCCACTCATGTTAACCCCGCCCATCCGGCGATCCAGTGATGCGTTGAGCTGAAGCATTTTTGCCCCGGCCAAACTGTCACCTAGAATGACGACCCGCAGATGGGTGATAGCCGATGCGGCCGCAAAAAGCTTGCTGAACACTTTCCTCGGTTTTCGCAGACTCAGCTCAAGGGCCGCACTGACTGTAGTGCCCTTATCGCCGATCAAGCTAGCCCCTTTACCCGGATCGGTAGGGTTAGCAAGTGCTAACTGGATCGCCTGCCCGTCCGCATTCGGGGTATACCAAGCGAATCCCGTGTAAACACGCTCGATACCTTCAGAGGTATTGAAATATCGATCTCCAGCCACTAATGGTTGACCCAAAGGGTTTGTAACAGGGTCAGACGCCAGCGGACCAAAGTTACGTCCTGCGTATTCCTTGGCGACATCAGCATAGGATTTAGCAACATCCGCATATTGGCGCGACGCACTTTCAACCTTATCGAGCAAGTACCGGGTTGGAATGCGCTTTCCTGTATCAAAAGCCGTTCCATTGTCATTGAGATAGATCGCATAGGCGGCTTCATCTTCAGGTGCGACCACCTGAAAAATCTTACCGTTTGCAGTGGCTGCAAGCCCTAATGGAATGGTTCTGTATACACCGTTAGTCAGAGCGAGAACATCGTCAGGGTCGGTTACAACTATATCGCGGACCAGAGGTGCGGAATATCCACCTCGATGAAGTTGCACATCAATTCGGTTGCTACTGGTGTAAAAAAAGACTCGGGCATTCTTATCCGCTAAAAACGGATTACCCAGAGGAACACTCCCCAATGAGTCCAGAAAAAGCGCCGCCCGCGTCTGGGTGCCGCTTACAAACACATCTACCGTTGCACCGGGCAACAGGGCACCGTCCTCAGACCTGGCGGCGAAGAATTGGATGGGCTGCATGGTGGCTCTCTATCAAGTGTTAAAGATGATCGCCGGAGCGAAGTTGAGTTGGCTACGTACACTGCTCCAGGTGTCGTACGCGGCAGCACAGAGGTAATACGTGGTGTCTGGCGTCAGTCCAGTGATCTGCCCCGTACGCGTTACGCCTTGATAGCCAACAGTTCCTGCAGTTGCTGGATCAAAGTCTTCCTCTGTTGAATACACAAACACATAGCCGGCCGCGTCTGGCTCAACACTGGCTGCGCAACTGACGTCCGCAGTGGTGGTGCCAGTAACCGTGGCGGAGGCTCCAGTAACGGGCGCAGGCGCCCTATTCGTGACCAACAACGACACCAACTGTGCCTGGCCTGCAGCATTGCGCTCGATAACCTCCACGCGATAGCTGCGAATAAGCGCGCCGTCCAGTAGCGCATCTTCACGTTGGTACGTGAGCGCCGTGCTGGTGGTAGCCACCTCTCGAAGGAGAGCATTGCTGCCCGCGTGACGGATGCGCACAAAGCGATCCTCGGCCCGAGCACCGCCCATCCAACTCACAGTGAAATACGGCGCCTCAAAGGCACCGACCAGGGCAAGATTCTGCGCAGCATCAGGGGCCACCCGGGCGGGCGATAACGTGATGCTGTAGGCAGTGACATCCGCCAGATCCTCAAGCGCTCGACCAAACACGTTAAAAGAGCGGAACTTGACCCAGACGGTCTTGCCGACCTGGTCGGATGTGTAGCTGTACTTCCAGACCGCATCATCCAACCGCACAAAGGGTGAACCGGCCGAGTGACTGGAGATGGCCGTGCTCAGACGCCCGCGTCGCAGATACCCCAGCTCGTAGCCCCCGACGCCGGTGAGCACCGCGTCGCGGTAACTCAGCAGCTCACCGGCTACCCAGCAAAGCGTGGCGCCACTGTCCGCCTCGGCGGTCGTGGCGGCTGCCAGTTCGGTCGCTGCTGCCAGTTGCACCGACAAGGTGTTGACCGTATCGGGATCGCTTCCAGCGGCCAGCGCCGTCGTCAGTTGCCCCATGCGCGCCCTGCCGTAAATCGTCTCCGCTAACCGGTAGCTGTCTCCATCAGCACTGATCCAGATCTCGCACCCGCCCCAGGCTTCCCCCGTGCCGGCAACACCTCCCCAGATCTGCAACACGCCGGCGGGCAGCAAGCTCTCGGGTGGGTTGAACATGATGGGCGCCAGGACGGGGCCAGGTGAGACGTTCTGATTGCCCTGATAACCACTTTTGCTCTGCACGGGATAGTTGGGGGCGCTGCCGACGCCCAGCAACGCATCCTCGGCCACGATTACCAACTTACCCTGCTCGTCCTCCTCGACCGAAATCAGCCGGACCAGGCGCTGGTGCAGGTTTAATCCTGGCTCAGTGATCGTCACCAGGTCCATGGGTTCAAGGAGCACATGCTGCCAGCCGAGGGAGAACTCATATTCATTGCGCACATACAGCTTGCGCTGCACCAGCAACTGCGCCGCATGGGCACCGATGGCTATATCGCAGATTTCGTACGCTTTGATGGTATCCATTGGCTTGGAGCCGAACTGCTCAATGGCAGCCTGATCAGGCGCACGCACCACGTCAGTGTTGTACTCATGGTCGCGATCGAGGATCTCCAGCGACACTTCGTTGTAGCTGTCGGCCTGGCTCTTGATCTTGAGCGAGACGGGAGGCTCACCGTCCTCAGAAAGAAAATCGTCATCGGTCAGGTCCGCCACTGGAGTGATGTTCGGAAACCACGTCACACCGTTGCCCGTGACAGCCTGGTCACCGTAGGGGATCACCTTGAGTTGACCGGCAGACCACACCAGCTCGCTGTTGGTCAGTTGCAACCAGCGCGCGATGGCCTCATTCGCCGGCGACTGCTCGTCGAGTACCGGACTCAAGAGTAAGTTTTCCGCCAAGCAATAGTTGCGGTAGTTCGACATGTCCGCGACCCATGCGGGGGTAAAACCAATGCCGTCCAACGGATCGAGCAACAGCCCGGGCAGGAAGTCGCCCGGGTTAGCATCCGGTAGGCCAGGTACTTGATAACGCCCGTCCACCTCAAACGTATGATTCTGGACGCCCGCGTTATCGTTGAGCAGGTACCTGCTGGAAAACACGTAGGCCGTATCGGAATAGGCGATGGCCTCAGCCGGGTGGCGAGTCTGAAGAAAACCCCACACAGCCTGATCATGAGTGCCATTGGCGTAGTTCAAGCCTACTTGAGCCAGCGATGTGAACACTTCCTTGTCGCGGAAGACACGGTGAATATTACCCAGCGGTCCACGCCCGACAGCAAGGATCAGCGCCGCATAATAGGTATAGGTCGTGTCTTTTTGAGTAGCGCCGCCCCCACCTTTCCCCCCCGACTTTTTAGTCGTGGTTTTCGCGACCGCTTCAAAATCGCTGTAGTAGATAAGGTTTGGACTGACGCGGTTGCGGCCAGCGATCCAGGCGATCGGCTTGCCACTAGCGCTGCTTTGAATCTGTAGCGCATTGATGCGCGTCGCGCTGGTAGAAATCGTACTACTGCTGCCCCCCATCGCTGACTCCATATCGGTTAAGTGTGTAATAACGCACGGTGTGGCTGGATAGCCGCTCCTCACGCATATCTGCAAACTCGACGCCGATGTCCCGATAGGCGTGAATAATGCGGTGCTCATCGACCACCACCGCGCCGTGGCTGAAGGTGCGGCCGAATTTCCAGACAGCGACATCGCCATGCTGCGGGACATCGATCTGCCGGCCGTACAGCTCCAGCCACCACAGGTAGCGTTCCTCACTGCGGTGCAGGTGCCAGTCCTGGGCGTACGCGCCTGGATCAATCGAGGGAATCAAGCCGGCGGCGTGATACACCTCAATCAGCAACCAGGCGCAGTCGACACCAACACCCAGCAGGTGCTGCCGGTGCTGGTACGGCGTGCACAACCAACGCTCGGCCTGCGCGATCACAGCATCACGCTGCAGCACTTCGAACGGACTCATACCGATGTCTCCGCAACGGGAATGAACGGCATACCCCGGTACCGCGCTCGGTTGCCGAATTTGTTGGTGCAGGCATCCAGCGTCCGTGGGCAACCCGGGTAAATCAGAAACTGATCACCCGCCACTGGCAAGCCTGGCAGCCCGAGGATCATCGTCACGGCGCCATCTGCAGTGAATCTGCGTACGGTTCTTGTCACACCTGCATTGGCACCGTTCACAAACCGAATCACGCCCTGGTCGAACCAGCCCTGAGGGGCGGGCACATTGGAGTTCACACGCAGGGCCGTGCTGCCGTCTTGGACCACACCCACGGTTTCAAACAGGGCGCGATTCACCCCGCAATCGGCGCTGTACACCGTGCGCAGGCACGAGGGCTGATAGACTCCCCGGGGCACCTTGGTATCCAGCAGCTCGATCGGCGACTTCACTGTCACCGTCGCCTGCTCGCGATCAGCAGGATCCACCTCCGCAACCCTACCGATGAAGCGTGTGACCGTACCCACGACCGGCGAGCGCCAATCTGCCATAAACGCTCGGACAAGGTTCAGGGTGGCCCCGTCAAACCCGCCGCCGGCAATGAATGGAAGCAAGGGCTCGCCGAACACGGTGTCGTCCATGCCCGCGGTAAAGGTCACGTTCAACGTGTCGACCTCAATCCCGCGCACCGCACGCACGCCGGTGCGCTTGATCAGAGGCCCGCTGGCCGAATAGTTCTGTCCCGCATAGAAGATCTGCAAACCCGCATCGGTGTAACGCAGCACCTGGCCGCTGGCCAGGGCAATCGTGTACAGATCCGCCATGACGAAACTGCGCGCCGTGGCCAGAAAGGCTTTCAATTCAGGTGTGGCATCGATCATGGTTTGATACTCGTGAACGCGATGTTTTTGAGTTCCCAGATCGCGCGATAAGGCTGAGCTACGTCGAGCGAGTCCGCCTCGAAAGCACAGCGAAAATAGAACGCCCCGCTCCACACCAACGCCGCGTTCATCGGCGGGGCCACCGTAAAGGTGATGCGCCCCAGCTCATCCACAGTGAAGGCTAAAGTGGGAGCACCACTTACAGTCACCACATCCACATTGACGACGCCATAGACCGGTTCCACCCAGTGACCGATTTCCCTGGACAGCTGGAACGTTCGCGTAGTGCCATCACCGGTGCCAAAGCGCTGAAGCGTTACCAGGTGATCGCTACGATCAAAAAATAGGAACTCGCCGAATTGCCCTTTGCGCTGATTAAAGAACTCAACCAGCATCGACCATTCATCCAACCCGGGACGCTTGCGCACGGCGTTGTAACTCAGCTGGAAAGACCACAGCGGCGCCGGGTAGTAAGCTGTTGTACGGCGGCGACCACTGACGGCTTTCTGCACACCAGTACTCCACTCTGGCGCCTTTTTTGAAAGCAACGTTTGCCCAGGCAGGCGTGGCAGAACACCTTCAGCCACCACGCCGACGTCGGGATAACTGGCGATCCAACGCGCCGGCCAAAAAGGTCCTAACGACATCTCGCCCCCTAAGTTTTGATAGCGCCGTTGCGCCGCATTTTTTGCATTTCCTCTGCCAGCACCCGCGCACCACGCCGAATATCAGCGGGTGACATCCGACCACTGCTGTCGTGGTAGTGATAGCTGTTGCCAGCGCCACCCAGTTGCCCTTCCCCACTCGCGGCTTGGCGAATGACATTGGCATATTGTTTGGGCAGCACCATCTCCTGCTCATGCAGCTGAGTCATGGGGTTCGTGCCTGCTGGGATGTCGTACCCTCCCTCGGCCGAGGCCACGTTTTTTACCAGACCAAACACGAAAGCACCGGCAGCAACGGCAGCCGCGGCGCCTAAGATCGGCCCAATGATCGGAATGGCCGACATCGCTGCAAAAGCGCCGGCCATGGCCTGCCATGCACTGGCAATGATGTTCTTGATAGTGGCAGCCCCCCAGATCGCTACGGACATGGCAGCACCGCCCGCCTCAGCTGCAGTTCGAACGCCGACACCGACTACCGTTGCACCGGTTTTAGCCGTCTCACCGAAGATCCAGGCCATCAGCGGTTTGGTGACCATGTTTTCAACGAATGCCGCCCCGATGCTAGTGAAGATCCCACGAAGCAGGCCCTGGGTGCTCATGGTGCCACTCAAGATCCCGCTCAGCCCGCTCGACCAACTGGTCCGCAGACTGTCGACCATGCCCGTCCAGTTACTTTGCGACTCAAAGGTTTGCTGCCTGCCAATCACCGCCATGCTGTTGCGGTGCGTTTGTTCCAGCGCCAGGATCTGCTGCTGGACCTGCTGCAGAGCGACCGGGTTGCGGTCAGGATCCTGCTCCAGCAGCGCTTTACGCTCGGCCAATGCCTGGGCTTCGATCGCATACCGTTGCTTTTCGAACTCGACCTGGGCCTGTAGCAGTTGGCCTTGAGTGATCAGGTTGGCCTGCAGATCCAGCTGGGCCATCTGCTCGGCATGTGCGACATCGGTAAGACGCGCCTGCTGATCGGCAGCCAACTGCTGCTGTTTCATGTTGGTGATTTGCTGTTGCTTTTCGCGCTCGACAGCAACCACCTCAGCCGCAGCCTTGCGGTATTCCTGGCTGTCCTGGCCATAGAGTTGACGGCTGCGCTCCAGGGTCTGCTGAGCGATCTGCAGGCGCGCATCCATGTTGTTGCGGTACTCCTGCGCCTGGGCCTGCAGATCGGCAAAAGCTTGGCCTTCGTCCTGCCGGCGCAACGCATTCAATGACGCCAGGTAATTGCGCTGAACACTCAAGCGTTCGGCCGCGCTCAAATCCGTACGTTTGAGGATGCCCTGCCAGTACTGCATTTCCTGTTGTTGGGAGAACTGCAGGAAGGTGCCCTGCTCGGCCTGCTGCTGGGCGTGAGCGACCTTCTGCGCGTCTAGTACTTCTGCCCACTCACTGACCCGTGACTTGGTCTTCGCCGGCGCACTTACTGGGTCATCCGCTTTTTTAGGGGGAGTTGTGGACTCAACGACTTTTTTCCGATGCTCGACAGCTGCAGCGTATGCCTGCTCCAGCTTGGTCAACCGGGCGACTTCAACGCCGTAAGCGGTCGGACTTGTCCTGCCCTGCTGTGGTGATTTGGTCAGGGCTGTATTGCCGGTCGCGGCCATCTCGGCCACTTTACGTCGCTGCTCTTCGATGCGAGCGGAACGGGAGCGCATACCCGCGTCGACCTCCTCCAGTTTATTGGACACCAACTGCATGTTCTCTAGCAGCAGGCGCTCTTCGACCAGCGTGGCTTCCAGCTGGGCCTTGCCACCCCCACCGCGCGGACCGGCAATGACGGTCCCTAACATCGCTTCGTAGCGCGCAACGTTCGCCGCCACCTCATCAACGGTAAGACCTACTCCCGTCATGCCTTTCAATAGGTTGTTGAACCAACTGGCAGTCTCCGACAGCCGCTTGTTCAGGCTGATGAAGACAGGCTCAAGAATGGTGCCGATGGTGACTTGCAGCTGGTTGCTTTTGGAGTCGAGCTCGGCCTGGCTGCCGGTCAACCCATCTGCCGCCTTGGCAGCATTACCGACCTGGGCCTCGGTCTCTTTCATGATGCCGTTGTATTCGGCCGTGATCTTTTGCGAGTCCGACAACTTGTCACGACTGGTGCCGATGCTCTTGGCATACTCGTCCCACATTTTGGCGACGTTTTTCGTAACACCGGCGTTATCTACCAGCACCGAGTTTTCGTTTTTCAAGCCCTCGGTGGCCGACACCACAGCTTCCGACATGCTGAGATTGGCTTGCCGGTTGAACGCTGCAGCGTCTTTCAGGCGGTTGATCACCGCAACGGCCTGGTCGACGTTGTAACCACGACTGAGCAGGTTTTGCAGGGCCTTGGCCGCGTCACCAACGCTGAGCAAGCCGTCGGAGGCGAGCTTGTTGGCCTCATCCATGGCTCGGCCAATGCCGACGCCGGCATGATTGGCCACCGCTTCCAAGCCACGATAAGCAGACTCCTGTTGGATCGCCGCGTCCTTACTATCGCTAACGATCTGCCCGAGCTTGAAAGCACCCAGACCAAACACACCCGCAATGCCAGCCGCCACACCACCGAGGCCCGAGCGCATGATGGCACTGACGCCAGAAAACGCTTCATTAACGGCCGGGCCAAAGCGAGCAAGCCGGGCTTGACTGCCGACCATCTCGGTGTTGATCGCCCTCAGCTCGCGACTAAACGTCGTCCGTGCGTCACGCATGTTGCGTTCAATACTTTCAACCGCACGGTCGAAACCTTGGGTACCGGCAGTGAATTGATAAGCAATATTTCTATCCATGCCTCCTCCTAAGTTTTTAAAAAATTACGTTAATCCGCTGAAAAAACCGCAAAAAAAATGCGAAAAAAAGTCTGCGTTTATTGCTTGCATCGACTCCACACCGCATCTATACAGATATAGCTGGCCTTATAAAAAATAGGAGCACTCACCATGAAGAGGTCAAACGAAGCACACAACTACATAAATGGACAACTAAATATAAACACTCTATTAGCATGCATACTCGGGGTTATATTCTTGTCTGCAATGTTAGTCATGTCTACTTATTACCCAAACGCAGAAGGCATCCAACTTAAGATATTCACAACAACCCTAGCGCTAGCCGCAGGAGGATTCGGAGCCATAATACCTGGAGGACTTGCAATACAACACAAAGGCCTCTGGCGGGCTGGCGGGGCAATGGGACTCGTAATAATTGTTCTTTTTTTTCAACCAGAGATAAATAAAAAAGTAGTCAGAATTGTGGAACCTCCCCAGCCTGCCGGACCTGTCGCTTTGGAGTATTTAAAGTCTATTGATAGCTTTCAATATGTAACCACATGGAATCTACTGGACCCCGAAAGCATAGGGTATTCAGTTGACAGCATTGAGTCACTAACAAGCCTGATCAATACAGTTCGCCGACCATTAGGCGAAGTAAAATCGCGCGCCCCGATGAGAATGAATTCAATTCAGTCACCGCCTGGATATCCTATAGGACTATATAGATTTCTCACCTTTCGAACTCACTTCTCAAATGATGAAACCTGCAGAGAAGAAAACGTCGTTCTTCGAGCGACCCAAGATATAACTTGGAAAGTTTTTGGATACACTATTTCCCCAACACAAATACCCTGCCAATAAAGCCATGAGGCATAGCCATGAACCGTCGACAATTACTTAAAGGATTGACGATTGCAGCAGCCGGAATCCCTCTGAAAACATTGGCATATCAACAGTGCAATAACTATGGCGTGTGTGAAGTGGGAATATCAATGCCAAGACTTCAGCAGACATACGCAGATCAAAAAATGTCCCAGTGGTGCTGGGCCGCTTCGATACAGATGATATTTTCCTACTATGGATATTATGTAAGTCAGGCTGAAATTGTTCTTCAAGCATATGGAAGCATACAAAATATTCCAGCACTGTCAGGACGCGTAATTTCCCAGGCACTGGCACGACGCTGGACTGATGAAAACGGTAGACAATTCCGCGTTAGACTGCGCGCAGCATATGACGCAGACGCGGGAGTTCACGCAATAAACAATCAGCTCATACTACAAAGTCTGGCGAGAGAGCTTCCATTAGTATTTTGCAACCTTTCTCATGCAATGGTATTAACAGCTGCTAGTTTCCAGAATACTCCCATGGGGCCTCAAATATTCAATCTTGGTTTTATGGACCCCTGGCCAGGTAATGGGATACGCGGCTTGAACGACCCACTAGAGCTCCAAACTATGCATACAGGTGGACATCTACGATACCTTGCGCTTCCTATTATCACGCCGGCATAACTCTGATGTTAATACCGCAAGCCTCTTTTCCCTCCATTACTTGTACTAATTTGATGCTGAGAATGCATCTAAAGCGCTGCGCAGATGATCAGGTAATTCATCACGTAGCTCACCAGCCAAGCTGGCAAGGTTGCTCGCTAGATCGGGAGCGTCTGTAGCGTCCTGCCTCGGTGTATACCCCATGTAGCCGGCCACAAGGATGTGAGCCGGGGGATGGTGATGCCAGTACTTAGTCATATGCCCCACCATGACCATGTCCCAATCACGCCGAAGCGTGACCGGGCTTTGGCCCGTACTGGCGATCAGGTGAGCGTAGAGTTGGCCCCAGTCGAAGGGGCCAATCCTTCCCCCGGCGCCGACTCTGTGACCTCCAAGCCCGAGGCACTCATAACAGCATCCAACGCTTCACGCATATTGCGAAGGTCCAGTAGCGCTGCCACCTCTGCACGCTCAATGTCTGGGTAGTTGCGACGTAATGCTGCGTGAGTGGCATCAATCACCGTCGCGATGCTGTCCCGGTCCATGTTGCCGGCCATCACCGCGTTGATCCGCTCCAGCAGTTGCTCCAGATCCCCCAGCGCGAGGGGCGGGATGACGAGCCTTTTCCCCGGAAACGGGAACGAAACGCCGGGAACATTCACGACCGTCATTCGTTGGCACTCCAGTAGCACACCTCGCCGAACTCATCCGCGTAGCCGGTGAATTCAAAGTCCGGGATGGTGTAGTCGTCCTGTTTGGTGGCGATCCCCAGCTTGTTGCTGACAAAGTTCGGCACTCGCACGTACACAGTCTTGCCCTTGTATTTCAAGACCAGCTCGCCCTGGAATACCGGCATGTCACCCATGGGCAGGTTTTTCACCGACAGGCTTTTACCCGTCGTGACGGTGTAGCGGTAATCAATGAACACCGACTTGGCCACGTCTGCAGCGGCAAATGCATATTCCCCCGTCGCAGCATCAAAGGTGTACTGTCCCACTGTCGGCGCGCTCAGTACCCGAACGTAAGGGATCGCACCGGCGCCCCGTACCCCAAGATCACCAGAAAGCGTCCCGCCCACTGGAGGCTCCACGGTAATCTTGGCCCCAGCAGGGATCACCGTGGGTGCCGTGGAGTGATGGACTAGCACCTGGCCTGTCGTAAGGGTCTGTCCGAACACCAACTGATTCCACTGCAGCAGGCTGATCTGGGCGGACTTGGCCTTGCCCGTCAGCTTGCCCTGGCCCCGTGCCGCGTCGACCGCAAACTGCTCGCTGCCGAACAACTCTTTGGAATCGAACGACAGGTCCACCGATGCTTCTTGCATGATGCCCAACAAAATGGGGGTCGGCGCGGAAATAGCATTGCCATAGGCGTCCATCAGCGGAGTGGCGTAAAACAACCCGCTGCCGAATGCGATTTGCATAATGTGTTCCTCAGTAAAAAGTAGGTCCGGCCGTCATGTCGCCGGTGTTGCACAGGTAGGTGAATCGGTAACGCACCATGCAGTTGCCGGCGGTGTTGTCGCCTTCGTCCTCGATCCAGTCGATGTAGAAGCGCTGCACCCGATCCGCCTCCTCAAAGGCGTCCTCTGCCATCAGGACCGCATGCACGGCAACCTTGACCAAGTCGGCCACCTGGTCCCAGGCAGCACCTGTGTCGGTGTCCTCCCGGGCGATGATTTCCACCGTCAGCTCGAACTGGTTGCGATCCACTGCAGCGCTTTCGCGCTCACACGTTTCAAGGTCAGGGCGCAGCACGATCGCGGGCGTCATGTCCCGTTTGATCGCCTCAGTACGACTGCGATACACCCGGTCTGCCGCCAACGTACCGGCGGCCAGAATCAGCGCCTGCGCCTTTGCGACGATGCGTTCTTGAATCGAGGGCATGAGGGTTAAACCTTGGTGAGGGAGGCCAGGCTAAGGGCGCCGTCATCGATCATTCGGCGGTCACGGACGCGAAAAATCACGCCGCCGACGGTGATCAGTTTGGGGTTGTCGATGCCGAGGCGCTCGGCCTCGGCGGTGATGACCAGGATCTCGTAGCCGGTCGATTGGCTGTTGGTGCCGCCCATACCGTGGATCTCGTCCGGCATATCCCGCGCGGCCAGAAACGGCTGACCATCAACCACCCCGCCAACGTCGAAGTCCTCAAGGAAGCCCCTGAGATCTTCATCAAGCATCAGGGCTCACCTTGACGGGCTTGCGTCCGCCCTCACCCGCAGCGGAAAGTGCCGGCGCTGGCACGACCTCCAATACTTCCAACTGGTGGCGAAAGCGCTCGGCCACATCGTCAGGCAACTCGATCACGCCGCCCGGACCGGTCAGTTTGTCATCTGGCCCGCGAAACGAGCCGGATAGCAACGTGTAGGATTTATTCGGCATTACGCTCTCCTGCGACCTTGTCCAGTTTCGACAACCGCTGCCCCAACGCCTTGTCCGGCTCACCGGGGATCACAATCACCTCCCCGGCTTTGAACTGAACAGGCGACACAATGGTGTAGCGGCCCTTCTTGTTTGCGACCGGCTCCAGGTTATGCGCACGCGCACTGGCCTGGGCCGCATTCAGGATCAGTTCCCCTCCATAAAGGGTGATCGTCTGTTCCACGCGGTATTTCGGCATATCAATGCCCTCAGTGAGGTGTCAGGCCGAAAGGCTTACGCCACCAGTTGGTTAAGAACGGCGTACTGCCAGCGCCCAAAACCCACGTTGCGCCAGGTGTCGACTCCGTATTGATGGGCATCGTTGTCGAACTCGAACTCAGAGCCTTCGGCCTTGGCCTTCATGGCCACGTCGGTTTCCTGCTGACGGATGAACGCTTTCAAACGGCCGTCTGTGCGGAAGGTCACGAACTTGTCGACCCAGGCGTTGAGGCGCACGTTACCCACCACGCGGACAACCACGTTGTCCGGCATGACGATCTCGCTGATGTTGGTACCGCGCGGCACGCTGAGCGCCGTCTGCGCAACGCTCAGCAGGTTGAACGGCACCATCACCAGAAACTCGCGTGCCAGTTCGTTGATGGGTTCGCCCTGGTCATCCTTGAAGCTGGTCAATTGGGTGACCGATCGGGCAACCGCCTGCTGAAACTCCTCAACGCTCGGCCGGCTGGGCGTCCCGTGAAGTGTCGCTGGCAGTTCGGAGATGTCGGTGGTGATCTTGTTGGACTGCACGCCGCTCTGGCCTTCTTCGTGGTCGGTATCGAAGAAGTACTGGCCGTCATAGCAGGTCTGGCTTTCACCGTTGAGCAACAGCACCGACAGCAGTCGCGCCCAGTGGGCATTGGTGCGGTCGGCCAGTTCGCCCAGGCGGATGCGCAACTGTCCGGTTTTGTCGCGGCGCAGCTCGGTGACCAGCACTTCGAGGGTGGCCTCAAAATGCAGGTTTTCGATTTCGAGATCAGCGCTGATAAAGCCCTTGGCGTGGCGACCACCAATCCATTCACGCAAGGTCGGCACCATGCCGATCCATGGATAGGTTTCTTTGGCCTGGTCGGAGTCGAACAGGTTGGACACGGCGTCGATCCAGTTCGCCCCCACATTCTGCTCGAGCAGCTCGTAAAACATGCCGATGATGGCGCGGCTGGAAAGTACTTCAGCACCCATAGGTGATTCTCCTGAAGAAGGATACGGTCAGAAAAAACAGTCTGAAAAAAAGGGTTGAGTGATACGTTAGGCTGCTACGGGGACGGCCTGGGCGGTGAACTTGACGATGCCGACGCCGGCGCGCACGAACCGGTGAACATGCCCGATCAGGCTGTTACCGGCGGCGGTGAGCAGAAACGTGCCGCTGTCGCTGGCATACACCGGTTTGCCGATGTCCGTGATCGCCAGCGCAGTGACGGGCAGTTCAACTTTGCCGGCTTCGCGAAGACGCACACGCGCTGCGGCAGCGGCACCGATTCGATTGTCGACGCCGCGATCGGCGAAGCCCACGAACAGATCGCCTGCCGCCAGAGGTCGCGCAAGGCCATTGGCCGCGACAATGCCGACCGCCGAACCTTCGAAAATTTGCACGCCGGCCGCAACCGACAAATCGTTAATGCCCCCGATCTCGTATGCGCGGGGGGTATCAAGTGTGAGAGGCATAGGATTCTCCAGAGCCATGGGTGGAAAGGGTTTACCCGGTACTTACTTTTTCAGGACCTTGACTAGGCCCCGCTCGGTAGCCTTGCGGTAACCGTGATAGGCCTCGAAGGTGCCAAACTCGGCGCGCAGCTCCTTGTCACCGTCCCAGGTAGCCTTGGCGCGCTCCTCCAGCGGCGCCTCTGGATCCTCCTTCACAGCCTCAGGCGCTGCCGGTGGCGTCAGCACGTTGGGCACTGGCGCAGGCGCCTGGGTACGAATGTCGGCCAGCGCACTGGCGCGCTTGGTTTTTTCGGCGCCGATAACCTGCGCCGCCGCTTCGGCACCGCTGGTTTTGCCGTCGAACTTGAGCGTAGCGATCAACTCTTCGTGCCCGGGCAGCGCGGCGGCTTCCACCGCCTGGATGCGTTCGCATTCGGCGCGGGCACCGGAAGCGACACCAGCGGCGTGTGCGTCATGTTCCAGGCTGGCGAGCAGCTCGGCATGATTCGCGGCCAGGTATTCGCGGTTGATAACGGGTTTGTCTGCAGTCGGCGCGGGGGCGTTACTGCTGGTGGTGTTTGCCATAGGTCTTTCTCCAGAAGAACTGCTGTTGAACTCAGCGATGAGTTGTTCAAGGGTGGATTCACGGTCGGCCATACCCAGTGCCACGGCATCGGAGCCAATACGCATATCGCCCTGGCCGAAGTCGGCCAGAACGGTTTCAACGCTGAGGCCACGGTAATTGGCGACGTCCTCGACAAAGATGTCAGTCAGCCGGTCGACATGGGCCTGGGCCACAGCACGTCCTGATTCAGTGCTGAAGTCAGGACGCTTTTTTGGGCTCTGGCTGCTGACGATCTCAAAACTGCCGTCGTCGTCGCTTTTACGCACCGTCAGCACCGTGCCTATGGAGCCCACGGCGCCGGTGCGGCTCATGACAATTTCATGGGCTGCGGCTGCCATCCAGTAGCCTGCACTGGCCGCATTACCGGATACGTAGGCCACTACCCGTTTGGGGGAGGCACGAATCATCTGGCCAAACTCAGCGATGCCGCTGGCAATCCCACCCGGCGTGTCCATCACGAGGATGATGGTGTCGGTGCGCGGATCGTCGACGGCGGTGGTGAACTCCTTGGCCAGCACATCCAGCGAGGTCGCACCGGACAGCGCCGTAAACAAGTTGGCGTAGCGGAACACCGGGCCGGTGACGGGCAGCAACGCCACATTGCCCCGCTGGGTCACCGCGCGGCTGTTCTGCAGGGGTTTGCCCTGCCTGGCCTCCAAGGCTTCCGGGCCTTCATGCTCCCGGCGGGCGATGGCGGTGATGGTCTGCAGCATGTCCGGGGTGATGGCCCAGGGTTCGCGTGATACCAGGTCGAACGCCGTCACCCGGTGCACGGGAGGTGCATCGGTTGGGTTGTCGCTCATAGTTAGGTCCGTTCAGGAAGATCAGGATTGGCCGCAGGCTCATCCTCGGGGCGAGCCGTTGGTGACACGGATAGGCCGTCATCGCGCCTACGCTTCACTTCAAGCGCACGCTGTTCGTGGTTCTCTTCCCAGTCGCTGCCGTCGTAAAGCATGGATTCCTTGGCGAGCGTGCTGACGCCAATATCGACGCGCTTTTCGGCGGCATTGATGTCTTTGAGCGGATCAACGGTGCCAGGACCATCACCCACCCACAGCGACCCGCTGTACGCATAGCGCAGCAACGGGTGGTCGAAAAACCCGGGAGCGTCGATGTCTCCCTGTGCCACAGCCTCTTCAAGCCAATGCTCGTACACGGGCTGACAGAAATGCTGGCCCAGGAAGTCACGGCAACCGCGAACGAACTGCCAAGCCTCCATCACCGCTGCACGCGCGGCGGTGTAACTGGCGGTAAAGTGCTTGATCAACACCTCATAGGGCAGCTCCAGGGCCATGCCGATCTGCCGGAGCATGGCGAGCACGAACGGATCGAACGCCATGTTCGGGCGACCGGGTGATGCGGTATCGATCGACGCACCATCGTCCAGCTCGGCGACAATGCCTCCACTGAGCGAGCCGTCCCAGCCGCCCTGGTCTCTCCCTGCGGATTTATCACCACCCACCGGGGTGTTGCCGCTAACGGCCGATGCCAGAGGGCTCAGATTGCCGGACGGCCCCGGCTTGATGAACACGGCGAAGAACGCAGACACCACCGCCGCTTCCAGTTCAGCATCGGTGTAGCGGTCCAATTGCTTGAGCTTTTCGATCACCGGCGCCAAGTACGGCACACCGCGTGGCTGGCCCACCCGACGCCGCCGGTACACATGTAGCAGCACCCGACCGCCGCGCTCGTTGAAGAACGGACGGTCATCCCAGACACGATCTTTGACGCCCAGCGCTCCTGGGTGGCTGCGCAAAATGTGAGCCTTGATCGGCGCCCCATCAGCGTCACGTTCAATACCAGCGGTGAGGGCTTCCGTGTCGGCCTTGTTGCTAGGGTTACAAACCCGGTCGGCCTCAATCAGTTGGACGCACGCCGAGTAGTGCTGACCCGGTTGTTCTTTGTGCGTGAGCAACGTAAAGACGTCACCGCTGCTCAGCACAGACCGCCAGGTCAGATCCTGCAGGCCATAGAAATTCTGCTCGCGGGTGATGTCGCAGCTGGTGGTTTCCGCCCAGGACTTGAACAGCGACTCCGTTTTGCGCTGCCACTCCCTGGCCCGGCCTTCGTCCCAGCCCAAAATCGAGCGATTGACCACCGATTTGAGCGCCAGGCCGGTGCCGACCGTCTTCGTCGTCACCGTATTGATCGCACCGCCGCCGATGGGATTGTTGCGTTCAAGATCTCGGCAGCGTTCGCGAAGCGTGGGCAAGTCGGGCAGCAAATCTGCTGCTGCGCTGCCGGCCGCAGGGTTCCATGCACTTAGCGTGCGCTTGGCCTTCGATGCGCCGCTGTACCCACCCAAGGCGGTCATGGTCAACCGGGCGTGCATGCGCTTGGCCCCGCGCTCGGGGCTGAGCCAGGTGATGGCCTTGTCCAGCAGCGTCGGCTCTGGCACTTTCGGTGCGCGGCTCATCGCGGCGTAATCCCACGCAGCACGATCCCCCGGGGACGGCCACTTTCCAGGCGATCAACTTGCTGTTGCCAGTAGTCGATCGTCTTGGTGATTTCGGCAAGGTCGGCGTATTCCAATTGCCGGGTGCCGATGCGATAACTCTGCTTTTGGCTGACCTTCATGCTCGCATCGAGCCAGGCTTGCAGTTGGCCCTGCGCTTGTTCCAGGGTGATAGCCATGAATTAATTCCTGCGTTGGGAGAGCACACGCATTGCACTACGGCGCCCAGAAACAACTCTCCCGCCAGAAGGCGGGAGATTAGGTGGTTCGACTGGTGTCGGTTCCGGACTATCCCCATCCGATTCGGGAACGGGTTCAGCCTCGGATTGATCCAGCTCGGGTGGGTCAAACAACGCACCCTGACGGATCTGTGCATCGAGCCCCGCCCAGTCTTGCTCCCGCATCAAATGCGTTTTCAAGGAACGGGCCGCGTGCAACGCATACGTCTCGCAGTCGGTACCTTCGTTCGGTTGGCCGGCCTTTTTCTGCCAGACCTTGCGGTAGTGGTGTCGCCGGCTGGGCGCCTTCACTTCGGCGGTGATTTGCCGGAAATAATCCGGGCGCACCGTTTTGTAAAAGTGCATCCGACCAGGGCCATCACCGGTCAATGGCAGACGGCCCTCAATCCACAGATCCTTGGCCCGCGAGGTACCGACAATGTAAGGGCGCAGACCGTACTTCGAGGCCTTTTGCTCTTTGTCAGTGTCGACGCCTTGCCGAGGCGAACTGAAGATTTCCCGGCGCTCATCGTCGCGGGTGTTGCCACGTTCGCTCGCGCCCTTGATCGCCATCACGCCGTTGCGCTGATGCTTACGGCAAAACGCATACGCCGCGTCCTGGGTGATGGTGCCGTCCGAGGTATCCAGCGAAGTAGCCAACACCCTCAGCTTGGCGCCGCAGGCGTGTGGAATCGGCGCAAACAGCAGTTTTTCCAGATCAAGCCAGACGCCTTGGTCAGGCAGCACCACCTCGCCGTAGATCTCGCCCCAGTAGATCAGCCAGGATTCCTCGCCTCGGCCCCAGGCCCGCATGACCACCGCCAGGCGATCGTGCTGCACGTCGACGCCGGCGGTGATTACCAGGCCCCCCATGGGCACAAACATTTCCGGGTAGTCCTCCGCTCGCTCAGCCAGTTTATCGGCCTCAGGCAGATCGGATTTGTACTCGTAGGCGCGCCCCTGCTTCTGGTTGACGAACTTGATCAGCAACGACAGGTTGCCAATCGACGCCTGGTGTTCGGCGTTGAGTTTCTCCCGCACGATGTCGGCCAGGCTGGTACCGGGCAGGCACGCGTACAATTCGTTCAGCTCAATGAATCCAGCACGACCGGCAAAGGGTTTGGTGGGCACCCAGCCGCAATAGGGGTCGCCGGCATCAATCGCATTGAACACCGTGTTGCGGATGTTCTCTTTGCGCTGGTAGTCGTCCCAAATTTCGCCACAGTGCGGGCACCCGTAGCCTGCGGTCTCAGGATCCGCTCGGCCGTAGATCTCGTGGGGCTGGGCGTCCTCATCAATGTCGAGCCACTTGATATGGGCGAAGTCCAACACATGCGACTTGTCGCACGCGTGGCAGATGATCGGCAACACGCGGCAATCGGTCTGGGCCAGGCGCGCTTCGGTCTTGCTCGCGCCCTTGATCGCCGGCGTACCGCCTACCAGCATCTTGGAGCCGGGGTAGCGCTTGCCGCGCTCCTCCAGCAGGGCGATCGCATCACCCTGCCCCTTCACGTCGTCGCTCGTGTCGTCCGGTTCTTCCACCACCGACAAGCCCACCGAGGACGTGGACTTAACGTTGCCGGGAGAGTTCGACGCCACCAGTTTGAGGAACCCGCCCGGGAATGTCTTATGGTCCCAACGGTTGCCCGAGGTGCGACTAACGTCGACCGGCATCAACTTGGCTACTTCAGTGTTGGCCGTCACTCCGAACTTGAGCTTTTCGTCATGAAAGTTTTTGCCGTCCTTTTCCTTGGCGAACAGGATCATGATTGGGCGCGGCAGGTTATGGATGAACTTGAACAGGTAGCCGATCAAGAACCACGTCCAGCCGATCTGCGCCGCTTTCATCAGATCCACCTCACTCACCCGTGGATCGTCCAAGGCGGCGGCAACGCCGAGAAAGTAAGGTGTGTATTGGAAATCGTAGAGGCCGTGCAGTACGCCACTTTCAGCGGGTAGGTAAAACTCGGTGCTCAGGTAGTGCGCGGTCGGAATGTCACGCGGCGGGTTGAATTTCCCCGCTGCTGCCGACAAGCTCCGCGCCAAGTTTTCGCGCGTAGCCTGCAATTCGCTCGGTCGTAGGTCCAGCAACTTTGGCCACCACTGTTCGATCAACCGTGAGTTTCTGCACGTTCTCGATTTCCTGAATGATGCGTTCAAGGCCGCCCAGGTATTCCCGGTTTGCGAAACTGGCCCAGTCAGACAGCGCCCGCTCTGCCTCACCGGAAGGAATCAATGAACGCAGTTTTTCGTAATACACCAACCGCCCGTTGGCTGACTTCTGCTGCAGATCATCGATCCGCGCTCTGTTGAGTTCCTCAAGCTGGCTGCCCCCGCGCCCAGCGGCTTTCGCGCGCAAATCGCGGATATAGGCCGTTCGGATCTCGTCCATGCTTGCCGTTTGCCAATCAAGGGTCAGGCCCTTGAGCACGTCGCGGGCATTACGCTCGCTCATGTCCAGATGCTCGGCGATTTCATGTTGGGTTGGCATGGTCTGGCCCTGTTGCTGGGAGGGAAGCGGAACCCCCCATGTCGGGTTGAATCTGCAAAAAAGTCGGGGTTCGAATTACCCCGATGGCCCCGCAGCCTGGAAGGACCCATTGATTTTGGGTCGCTGGTAGACCTGTCAAGCCAAAAACCCGACAAACCATTGAAAAATCGCCATTTTTTGAAAAGAAATTGCACGAAACCGCCAAGAGGTCAGCCTCGCTCCATCTCCCTTGCCAGGGCGCGTCGGAACAGCGGCTCGAACTCAGCCTCGGCTACGCGATTGGCTACCCCGTAGAAGTCAAAGCGCCGTCGATACGTCGGGCGCTTGACGAAGATCAGGATGGGCCGTGCCCCATTACCGACCCGCTGCCAGATACCCAAGGGGCCGGTGCCATTGCCAGGCCGGCCCACGAAGTAGTCCGGTGCATTGCGATTACGGCGCCGGCTGCGCTTAGTGCGGTTGGCCATGAAGCCCGACACCCGCTCAGCTGCTCCGAGTGCGGACAGGATCTGTACGATCTGGCCGCGACTGATGTTGCCGTTACCATCCATCCTGGCGCGCCGACCAGGGACGGCATACATGTCCGCTGGCATCAAGCCGTAGTGGATCAGCGCTTTCTCAAATCGCTTGTGTGGTCGGTTGCCACCGTCAATGTGGACCGGCAGGTACTTGGACGCGGGCACGCCTGAGCTGGCTTCGTCCTTGATCCACACACGGGCAAACAGGCGGCTGGTCGTGGCACTGCGCTTGAAGACCGAGTTGAGCGTCCACCGTGTGGGCCTATCGAACACTCGCTCAAGCTCGGCCTTCTCTGCCGCCTGTACGCGTTCAGCGGTGAAGGTCAGCGCTTTGGCTGCGGCTATCGGCACCTTCGACTTGCTGAGCCCACGCATCTCTCTGACGATCTTGTCGATGTTGTCACGCATCTCAAGTCGCATCATGGTCATTGCCCTTGGATGTTTAAGGTCCGGCCTCACCCTTGGCTTCTGCCTCCTGCAGCCCCAGGCGCTTGGCGGTCCAGCGCTCGTATAAGCCGATGGCAACGTCTGCACCTGCCATCGCTGTTAGGCATCCCAGCGCACCGGACGTCCAGATCGACATACCCGCGGCGTACAGCAGCATGATCGCCGAGACTCCGCACACCACGCAGGCGCCGGACCGAAGTGCCAATCGTCGGATCAAGGCCCAGCCACGCGTCCCCTCCTTGTCTGCCCGCCACATCTCACCCGACACACCGCCCACCAGGGCCAGGACGATCACTAACCAGATCGGCATTTCTGCCAGCGCTTGCTGTTCGTTCGTCATTGCCTTGCCCCTTAAACGAAAAAGCCCTGCATTGGGCAGGGCTTGAATGAGAAGTTAGTCAGATTAGGTTTGAGGAACGGGGACCTCATCAACGCTAATGCAGTGCTCAATATCCGTGATTTTCTGGAGAGCTTGCTCAGCAGTTGAATACGCGCCAAACATTCGCCCTTGATAAAAAACAACCCATACAAATTGGATGTCCGCTTCACCAGAATGCCCAACCACCAACGTCTTGAATCTTTCAGCCAAGTCGTCGACATGCATCTGTGCCATGCCACGCAAAACCATGACGCTCTCCCTGAGTGTAGTCAAAGGCCCTATTTTCAGGCCTTCGACAATGTGAGCGCAAAAAAAAACCGACTCAATGGTCGGGTTAAGACCACTCCTCAGTCCAGCCCCCAAATGAGAGGGATGGAGGGCGGACTGAGGAATGGCGGCACAATCATATCAGAGCTTGCTGAGAATTCATCATCGCGTCGACGCGCAAACAAAAAGCCCTGCACTAGGCAGGGCTCAAAGCATTGTCATTCTAATGGATGGGAAGCACATTGCCGTGCAAACTCAACCTTTTGCTTCTGTCGAGATAGTTGTATCCGGCGTTGGTAACTCGCTGGATGCGTATATCCGGCGACTCCCCTTCAGCGTTGACACACCCCATATCAACAAGCAGTTCAATGTGGCCATCCACAACAATGGCAGACCATTGGCCTAGCTGCTCAGGGGAGAAGCGACCACGAACATCCTTAGCCGATAAATCGAGCTTCCAGTCATCGGAGTCCTTGATGCAGACCTCTAAGATTTTCACCAACAGCTTCTGATCTCGTTCCATTTCTCAGTTCCAAAGGAAAATTGTCTGTACGAAGTAGTACGTCTGAGGAGAAATGAAAAAACCCGACGCAAAGGCCGGGTTTTTGGTGAGATCGCTGTTTGCGTACCTCTTTGAACATGACTGATTTATACCCCTCCAGTCCGGTGGCAGCAAGAGCTCAGCGCTGCCACCCTGCAATCAACGGCAATACACCAGCAATCAACGGACATATAACGTTACTGGCTCTAGCGCCGCAAGCATGGACCCTCTTGTCCCACTGATTTCAAGAGAGGCGCGACGTCTGAAACACCGATAAATCAAAGCGGCGCCCTTCCGTCCTACTATTTATTACTTTTTCCATGTAAAGGGAGAATTAATAAACGCTGCGCGTACGCGCGCGCGTATGTGGGTGTGTGCGCCACATGCGGGAAAGATGCAAAAAAGGTGGGACGGTGGGCCATCATCAATTAACACGCGGCGCGCAGATGACCCACCCGCCAAAACACTAGCAGGCCGTACAGGGACGCGCCGCGCCATCAAGCTACGCGCTCCAGCAGCATGCCTGCGATCTCCAGATGTGCCGAATGCAAGCGCGCATAGAACTGCGTTCGACCACACCCGCAGTGCGCCCATTTCTGGCGTTCTACGCTTTCATGGTTCAGGTAATGCTCTTGCACCACTTGGGCCAGATGCCAGGACAGACGCTTGTTTACGATCACCTCAATGTCTGCACTCCATGGCAGCAGCATCTTCGAACCACCGCGTGTGC
Organism: Pseudomonas sp. MPR-R2A5; assembly: GCF_058793055.1. Taxonomy (NCBI): domain Bacteria; kingdom Pseudomonadati; phylum Pseudomonadota; class Gammaproteobacteria; order Pseudomonadales; family Pseudomonadaceae; genus Pseudomonas; species Pseudomonas sp. MPR-R2A5. The sequence continues at coordinate 178,840 of NZ_JBXAFK010000005.1, read as the reverse complement.
CTCGAATCAATTCCCCCCGGCAATCGATCAATTGACCCAACATACTGCTGGCAGATCTGTCAGGGCCACCGCCACCGTGCATGTCGAGCGCCCACAATTTCAACATCTCATCCATTTCCGGGATCAAAATGCGGTCTCCTGCCTGGACACCGCCGACCCTCGCTTCCACTCCGGCGGTTTCACATACTCATAGCTGCGCACACCACGTACACAGTTACCCTTGCGCCGGCGGGGCCAATTCATCCGATGCATAATCTTGCCGATGCGCATTTGCTCGGGTCTACCCCAGTGGCTTGGATCGATGTTAAGCGCATGCTCAAGCAAGTGCGCGCCCGTCACCGTATCGCCAATATGCTTGTCGGCCAGGTAGCCGACCACCAGGTCTTCCCACATATCTGCCTGATAACGCTGATCCTGCTCGGCTGCGAAAACATCAGCCTCATCGCGCTCCACCCACCATATGTCACCTGCGCGAAAACAGGCTAACGCTTCGGCCCAGAGTTGATCACGGTCGGCTCGCAGTCCCTCAAGATCAACTTTGGTACACATTACCGGCCAGTAACGGCGGTTGCCCGTATCGTCCTTCAGGTACTCATCCTGGTTGGTCGTGCCGATAAAAACGCTCTGCCGGGGAACATCCAGCATCCGCCGGCCATAGCTCTCGCGGTAGGTATCGATGGGCGATGAGACGAATTGCTTGGCCTTGGTCGACTCTGCCTTGTTCAGTGAGTCCAGCTCAGCCATCTCAACAATCCACTTGCCCCGGATCGCCTGATAGGCGTCTTTGCTGCTCAGGTCAAACGATGTATCCATGAACCACTCGCCGCCCAATACTCGCGCAGCCGTAGATTTCCCCTCGCCCTGCAAGCCTTCCAAAATCAACATTGAGTCAGCCTTGCAGCCAGGTCGACACACGCGTGCCACCGCAGAAATCAGCCAGCGCTTGCCCACCTTGCGGGTGTACGAACTATCCATAACACCCAGCCGATCCTGCAACCAACGCTCAAGGCGTCGCACGCCATCCCACTCAAGGCTTTCAAGATACTCTCGCACCGGGTGGTAGGCGTTGTCATTCGCCACCGCACTTACAGCCTCAACAACGTGGGCAGTCTTCACCCGTAGCCCGTAAACATCAGCAAGCCACAGCGCCACCCTGATGTCGTCAAGATCGGTCCAGTCCCCCTTGCCCCCGCCATACGGAGGCGTACGCAGCTTGCGCGTCTTCGAACTGAACGAATCCCAGGCGATTACCCCGGCCCAGCGTTTATCGTTACCCAGAATCAATGCCACGTTGAATGGGTGTACGATCAATCCTCCTTTTTCAGAGTACTGCAGCTTCTCACGCCACCCCTCATCGGTAGAGGGTCGAACCACCGCCAACACCTGGCGGCGCACTGTGTCCATGCCCTCAGCACAATGCAAGTCGTTAAAGTCCGTCCAGCCGTCTTCCCGGTCGTTATCGAATACCGGAGTAACCACCTGCCCACCGACCACAACCGACGCATTGCCAGCCTTGATTACCCCCGCGTTATACGGGTGCCCATTCACAACCGTCTTCCAATCATCATCTGCGCAAAACACCAGTTGCCGGCCGGGATACTTTGTGCGCATAGCTTGTGCCACCGGCAGCAGATTGCCGGCATCAAAGCAAATGCATACCGTCAGCGAGGTCGCCATGTGCAGGCTGGCGCCGGTCGCGTATCCCTCAGCAATCAAAATCACATCGCCTGGCTCAGGCTCTGGGCCAATCAGATGAAACGCGCCTTCCTTCGCCAAACCGTACGGCCAGTAGGTTTTGTTCCGACCCGTAGCAGCCTGCTTTTCCGGGTACAACACCTGTAGCCCAACAATATCGCCTTTAACATTGCGCATAGGCACGAAAGCCGTACCGCTCTTCGCCCTGTAACGCAGACCAACGCCAACTACCCGCTTGGCATCCAAGTAACGCGAACTGCCCTTTTCAGAGAGGTGCTTCCACATACCTGCAGCGCGCCGGGCGGCAGTGCGGTGCTTTCTATCCTCAGCCAAGGCGGCTTTACGCTGGCCCTCCTCGGCCCTGGCACGCATTACCGCTCGATCTTCAGCGCTCAGCCGCCCGCCCTTAGGCTTGATCTTCTGCCAACTGCCTTTTTCACCCTGACGCCAGTCGCCAAATGCGCCGCAATACAGTGTTTTGCCGTCACCAGTCAGATGCTCATAGATCACATACCAACCGGTTTTCTCCGGGGCCTTATCACCGTCGCACTCGCAACGCGTTCGCTTACCAATCACCAGTGGAGTTTCTGGTTTAAGCCCGTAGTCCTGCAACTGGGCCAACACATCATCAAGTAGTTCGTGATTAGTCATGTCCGTACCCCACGCCGGTCTGCCAGGTCCTGGCAGTCAGTGCAGCGCGTACAGCCGCGATCAAGCATTGCCAACCGCCGAGCCTCTAGGATGACATCCCCGCAGTCCACGCACTCGAGTGTACATTGGCCTGGATTGGCAGTAGGTCGCGCGGCCATGGCCACCGCGAGATTAAGAGCAATGACGTTATCAGCAACATCTGCGTTGTCAGACATAGCTCAGGTCCTCCGCATGCATCTTGCGGAGCACCGCGCGCAACTTGAACACTGCCTGCACCATGCGCTCGGCCAGCAGTTCAAACTCAGCCAGTTCGTCATCGTCCAATTTGTCATCGGACAATGAGGTAGATACATGCGTAGCTAACTCCCCCTCACGAGAAAGCAACTCGCCAATGCCTGCCATCAGCGACTGCGCCGTGTCGGTGTCGCTCAACTCGGAAACGTCGATTCCCACCCAACCGATGGGATGCAGCAACGCATCTACGATGCGTGGGTCGCGCGTGGCATCCAGCACCAATTCAAGATCGCCGATGTTAGGCATGTGGCTGGTATTGGTCAGGCTCAGCTTATGATTGAGGGTAGTAGCGTTGCAGCCGTCGATAGCGGCAATGGCAGTGGCGCCGCCCGGATAATCACGTGCGGCGTGGAGCAAAGCTTGCGGTAGAGTCAACAGCGAACGCCGTGCGCGCTCAATGGAATTGAACTGTTTACGGTTCATGGCAAAACTCCAAAAACTCTGCCAGTGACCGCTGCATGCCTGTTTGGTACAGTTGTGCTGTGGTCACTTACAGGTGGTCGCATGCAGCCGGTTGCTCTGTGGTAGAAAACCCGGCTGCACCCCGATGGCAAGGCACACGCTCCGCATGTGCCCTTCCGTTACAGCCTGCAGACCGTGGTGGGTTAGCAGACAACCCAAGGCATCCGTGCCTTGGGGGGTGGTGGAACGGCGCGTTGTATTGGTTTGCTCCGCGCCGCTCTGCCTTTTACTTCGTTAAGCGGCCTGCTGGCTTGACGCTTTATCTGTCGCCCTGAGCTTTCCATTGGTAAGCACTTGAACCTGGTACTGGCGTGACTGCGGCGGCTCAGTGCCCCATTGCGATACTGCAGCAGGGGATACTTTCAGAGCCGCAGCCACTTTAGATTTCCCTCCGAAGAAGGCGATTACTTCTGTCGTGAGCATGGTGCTCTCCTGTTTGCCTGCCCAATACAGTAAGTACACTTAATTTATTTGGCAAGCAAATGAAGGACTCCAAACAGAGTAAGCCTTAAGCTAGCTTAATGAATACTCCAGCAGAAAGAATCGCATACGCCATTTCCAAGTGCGGAAAGAAAGCCAGCGTCTTGGCCATAGAGTCCAACCTGAGTGCTGCCAGAATTAGCCAGTTAGCCCAGGGAGACGGGAGTCTCAAGGCTGAAAATCTTTTTCTATTCGCACGCGCTACTGGGTTCTCCGCCCAGTGGCTTGCCGAAGGCATAGGGGACAAATATGACGCCGGTACCCTCGAAGAGGTCCATGTGCTGATCCCCCAATTCACCGCCAAGGCGGGTGCAGGCCCGGGACACACAAACCACCACATAGAAGACCTCGGCGGCCTAATGTTTAGGCGAGACTGGCTTACCAGAATGGGCTTGAAGGAAAAGAACCTCAAGGTCATCTACAGCTCAGGAATGAGCATGTTCCCGACCATTGCTGATGATGATGTGCTGCTGATTGACGAAGGCCAGCGGGAGCCGTTGAACGGCAGAATCTATGCAATTCAGCGCCCAGACGGAGACGTCAGCATCAAGCGCTTAGTCCACACGCTCACCAACGGTTGGATAATTCGCAGCGACAACGAGGACAAACGCGCTTATCCCGATGAGAACGCTACCGATACAAGCATTGGTCATCTACTCATCATCGGGCGGGCCGTATGGCACGCCGGAGCCCTCTAATTGTAGGTCTCTTAACAAAAAACATAAGCAATCTTGACTTAAAAAGTTAAGAGAACTTTAATTACCTCACTCTCCCACCACAGAGCGAGGCAATTCCCATGCAACCAGCAACCTTGCACGTACTCCCAACGTGCCCAGAAAGCCGCGTTTTCGAGGTGCGCCGCCTAGCCATAATCCACGGCTGCGCCTTTGCCCCCACCAAACGCAAATCAACCACCAGCCCAACGCCTACCCCCTTCAATCCAGATGATGGAGGGCGTGCAGCATGAGTAGACTATCTCTCAACGCCAGCGCCTACATCCGTCTACAGGCCCAGGTAAACCTTAGTGGCACGTTCAATCACACCCTGCATTCGTGTGATGGCTGCCAATCCGTAGCGGCTCAGGTCGAGATCGAACAGTGCACCGCCGGCATCACGGTGATGGTGCGCATCTGCGGGACGCGCAATACATCAATCACCCTCGATAAGCACCGCAAAAACAACGCCACGCGCGTTGCGAGCTTTATCGAAGGTATCGCCAATGGCCGCCTCCCTACCGGTGTACCCGACGTAGATGAGCATGAAGCTGTCAGCGATATAGAGGCCACCCTGCGTCTGGCCATCCGACGTGGGCGCGGCATTTACCATCTGATCGCTGACGAACTGGAGCCCTCTGTACAGATCCAGCGCCACCCACGCGGCGGCTATATCGCCAAGCTCGAAATCGACGACGACGCCGGCTGCCTACTCACCCTGCCCGCCGACAACCAGCGCGCCTACGCAATCTTGGCTGAAAACCTAAATCAATTCCTGCAGGGCTACCGCAATAGCCTCGCAGCCGTCGCGTGAGGTGTCGTCATGAGCCTATCCCTCAAACGCGTAGCCGGACGCCTAGGTTTGGGTCACCGCGAGCTGATGAAACGCATGCGCGACAAAGGCCTGCTGGATCAATACAACCTGCCAAGCAACCCTGCCTTGACCAAAGACTTTTTGGTCACCCGTGAGAGTCGCTGGTTTCACGAGAAGCTTGGCATTCAATACAAGCGCACCACGCGGGTGACCGAAGTTGGCATTTCCTGGCTGGCCAGGCAGATCGGTATTGAGCGCCCAGCCCCACCCGCCGTGCCTGACCCGCGAGAAGTCGCGTAATGAGACAGCCTGAAGCATGGCCGCGCCAGTACGCCCGCCAGATCACGGCGATGCGATCCCGAGAGGAACGCATCACTGCGCTGGCAGAAGTACCGGAGCACCTACGTGATCTGGTACGTACCCACGTTGAGATCGCCTGGAACCACCCCCGAGGGAACACACATGGACCGCAAACTGATTGATACCCTACTAATCGAACTACTGAACCTGCCTGAAGAACGTCGTACGGCTGAGAAAATTCTAGCCAACCTCACCCTGGCCGCCACCGCCGCCGACGCTTCCCTCGCCATCACCGGCGCACCGCTGCAAATCGAGCACCTACAACTGGCGGCTGCTCTCGACCAACTCGTGATCGATCTCGGCCCCAACTACCGTGCTCGCGCCATGCTGCGCCTTGGCAACGGCATTGAGGGCGTTGAGCTGGGTGGCGTTCTCGAACCGCTAGACAGCACCTCACCACTGCCGCGTTTCGTGGCATTTGGCAGCACGGCACGGACAGCACTGGCAGCCATCAACCGTGACATTAGAGCGAGCCACCAACCCCACACTAAAGAACCGACGCAACGTAAATCGGGAAAGCTGACGCTCGGCACGCTCAAGGCGCAAGTAGATAAGGCGAATGCAGCATGACGGCCTCCGTACAACGCGAACTGCGCCTGCCGATAGCGCCCAGAAGTCAGACCGTTGACCTGTTGTACCGAACTCTCGGGGATCTGCTCGTACCCGTAGAACAGGTACGAGAACGCTACTTCAGCAATCTCAACCAGGACAACTTCACTCGCGCACTGGCAAGCGGCCGTGTAGCGCTACCCATCACCACTCTGGATACCAGCGCCAAGCGCCCCCGGTTTATCGACATCCGCCATCTGGCCATCTTCATTGATACGCAGGCCGATGCCGCAGACGAGGAGCTGACAAGCAATCAACCCAGTCAGACGAGCGATGACTCTTTAACCAACACACTTCGATAACAGCTGAACCACCGCAACCGCTGCACCACCAGCCAAGCGGAACACAACAGCAGGAGCAAACCACATGACTGCATTTGAAATTTTCGCGTTGATCAGCTTCGTAATTGCACTCGCCATTCTGTACTGGGTCGGGTATCGAGGCGGATTGAAGGATGGCTGGAGCGATGGTTACGACGACGGCCACGGTAAGGGCTATATCGAGGGTATTGAGGAAGGCGAGTCGTCGGGCGCTACTGCTCTCGAAAACGCCACGCGCCGATGCGAACGCCTGGAACTGATTTTGATCAGGGAACCCCAGGACCGTCAGATCCTGACGGCCATCGCGGGAAAACTCAAACTCGCCGCCGACTTCTTTCAAGCGATCAAATCGGAAGGCCACGCAACCCAAGCACTCATTCTGCGCGACCACGCTTTGAGCATGGCAGCCGAGTTGGATTCCTTCTATCAGGAGGATGCAGCATGAGTCGCGCTATCCCAATGCTGCGTCTGACGCCCCAGGCCGCTGGAACACTGCAACAGCAGTACACCAAGGCTATGAAGGAACTGAACGCAATGACTCGCCATAACAAAGAGTTCGACCGGCAACTGAAAGCGCTGATCGGTTACGACGCACTGCGCGAATTGCATAAGGCAACTGACAACGCCCTGCTGCTGGCCGATCTCGTGAAGGAGGCCGCATGAACTGGATCCTCACCCACACCGGCAGACGTTTTGATCTGTTCGAGCCTGACGCCGACATGATTGATCCCCGGGACATCTCCCATTCACTGGCACACCTCTGCCGCTTCAACGGGCACACCCGCGAGTTCTACAGCGTGGCGCAACACAGTTGCATCGTCGCCGAGCTGGTGCCGGAAGAACACAAGCTCGCTGCCTTACTCCACGACGCGCCAGAGGCGTACCTGGGCGACATGACCAAGCCACTTAAGCAGTGGATACATGCATACCAGGACTTCGAAGACTGGGTGTGGCAACGCGTGTGCCAGCGCTTCGACATCGCGGCAGAACTCCCTGCATGCGTTCACCAGGCCGACTTAATTGCACTGGCCACCGAACGCCGCGACCTGATGCCAACCGATCCGGCTATCTGGGATTGCTTGGTCGGCATACAACCCATGGCTGAAATCATCCGTCCATGGCCTGCCGCAGAAGCACGACTCACCTACCACCAGCGCCTGATGGACCAACTCGCTGTCGAACATCGGAGGAAAGCGGCATGAAGAATCAACAGGAAAACATCAGCGCCGGTGCCGCTTTGCTCCGCAGCACCAGTGGTGTCAACACGTCAGAAACAAACAGTCTCTGCTGCGCAGCAGCAGGCATTATTGCTCCTTCAAGCGCCACTGCCGAGGCACATATACCCCACGAAAAGCTGCGCGGGGCAGCGGTCAGTAATGCAACGCTTACCGCTTCGGGACGCCCGCTCGCGCAGCCTGCTTTGGGGTATACGCAAGTCTCGAATGCTGCTGACCAAGATTGTCCAACCTGCCGCGATTGGCCTGTGGGCTTCTGCGATGAATGTATTGCCGCCGGGAGGACTTGGTAATGCTTAAGCGAACCCTCACCCACTTCCACCTCTGCTGCGGCCTCGGCAGCGGCGCTGCTGGTTTCAGCGACTCCAAACCGGTCCTAGGACCAGTGCAAGCTGAATGGCGCTGCCTGGGTGGCGTCGACGTCGACCCTGCCGGGTTGCGCGATTTCCAAATGATGACCGGCGTACCTGGCACGCTGATAGACCTGTTCACCCGCGAGCAATTCACGGCGTTCCACGGCCAGCAGCCTCCCACCGGTTGGAAGGAAGCGACCGCCGAGGATCTACGACGCGCCGCCGGCAATGAAGACCCTGACGCGGTATTCATCAGCAGCCCCTGCAAAGGGGCCTCGGGCCTGCTGTCCGAGAGAATGAGCCAGACGCCCAAATACCGGGCACTCAACGAGCTGACGTTGCGCTGCGTTTGGCTGATGTGCGAAGCCTGGAAGCACAACCCGGTATCGCTGATCGTCTTTGAAAACGTCCCGCGCCTGGCCACCCGTGGCCGCTACCTGCTGGATCAGATCACCAAGCTGCTCAGGCACTACGGTTACGCGGTGGCTGAAACCACCCACGACTGCGGTGAAATCGGCGGGCTGGCCCAGAGCCGCAAGCGCTTCTTGCTGGTGGCCAGGCACGTCGAAAAGGTACCTGCGTTCCTATACGAACCGGAAAAGCGCAGCCTGCGCGCCGTTGGTGACGTGTTAAGCCGCATGCCGCTGGCCGGCGATATCGATCAGGCGGGGCCGATGCATCGGGTTCCAGCGTTGCAGTGGAAAACGTGGGTCCGCCTAGCCCTGGTTGAAGCCGGCAAGGATTGGCGCAGCCTGAGCCGGTTTGCGATCGAGGACGGGTACCTGCGCGACTTTGTGATCGTGCCGGAATACCGCGCCGGTTACATGGGCGTACACGACTGGCAGGACACTGCCGGCACGGTCGCCGGCCGGTCGAGCCCAACCAACGGCAAGTTCTCCGTTGCCGCCCCTCGACCGACCAGCAAATTCGAATACACCCAATACGGCGTGCTGCCCTATGACCGTCACTGTGGTGTGGTCACCGGCCAACGCAGCCCAGAACAAGGAACGTTCAGCGTTGCCGACCCACGCATGGGCGGCGAGCGGCACAACAACGTCTTCCGGGTAGTTCGCAACGACCAAGCCGCCGGTACTGTTACCGCAGGGCACGGCCCCAGCTCCGGCGGGCAGGCAGTGGCTGACCCTCGACAACCGTCGAAGGGCTTCGGCAAGTACCTGGTCACTGATTACAGCAAGCCGGCCGGCACCGTCATCGCCGGCAGCACCACCGGGCAAGGCGCTTTCGCCGTGGCAGATCCCGCCTACAAAAAAAGGCACCCGAATGCCAGCACGCAAAAGTTGCGGATCACGCCCTGGTGCAAAAACGCCAAGACCGTGACCGGCTCACAACAGGTTGCAAGTGGGGCTATATCGATCACAGATCCTCGCCCGGGCATGTCACGCACCAAGGGCGACGCCTACCTGACCGGCGGACATTACGGTGTCGTCGACTACAACACCCCGGCCGGCGCCGTGTCCGCCAGCGCTTGCCACGACAATGGCCGGTGGTCAGTTGCAGACCAGCGCATGCCGGCGCCGAACGACCGGCTGACCTGCATGGTCACCAGCCTCGACGGCACCTGGCACCGCCCTTTCACCACGCTGGAGTTGGCCGCGCTGCAATCGTTGTTTGATCCAGAGGACCACTGGTCAGCAGATCCACAGACCGCCCATGAGATCGAGCGTATGCAGCGCGTTCGGAAGATTGAACAGGCGGGAGTCTTCCGGCTGGACGGAATCAACGACGGCCAGCACCGGGAGCGGATTGGCAACGCGGTACCACGTGCGGCCGCACGAGCAATGGCGGATGTTTTCGGCATGACGCTGCTGCTTTCCGAGGCTGGAGAGACGTTCATGCTCAGCAACATTTCGGTTTGGGTGCGGCCGGTGGCGATTGCGCTAAGTGTGGTGCAGCAGGAGGTTGGCATATGAACGTTTTCCTATTGCTGTACCTGTGCGCGGACGCAACCCGTACAGACTGCCAGGTGGTGAAGGCTGATAGCTGGAAGGGACCTCACGCCTACGAACAATGCCTTGACGTTCTGCCTGATCTGACCGAGGCGCTGACTGCGCCCAACCGGAAACGACACAGATTCGCGTGTGAGATCCAATCCGACGGCGCACAACCCGCAGAGCAGAAGCTACTGCCGTCGCGCGCACATCAATCGTTTCGGATGTAAGAGGAGAGGTGCATCAATGAATACTCAGAAAGAAACCGTGAAAACACGGGAGGCAGCATGAGCGCAGCAGAAAAACTCGACTTCAACATCACCCCCGGCGCCTGGTTTCGCCAGGATCTGCTGTACCCAGTCTTCGGCCTAAGCACCGAAGCGGTTCGCAAGTACCGTTCCCGCGGTCTGTGGCTTGAGGGCAAGCACTGGCGTTACGACCCCGCTAACGTGATCGTCTACAACCGCGAGGCCATTGAGCGCTGGATGGAAGGAAAGCCATGATCGACAAGATGCCAACTGGCGTGGAGATGAACGGCAAGCAACTCCGCATCTGGTTCATCTTCAACGGTCAACGGTGCCGGGAACCCCTGGAAGGGATCTCGAAGGTAAACAAGGCCGCGATCGCCTACGCCGACAACAAACGACGTACCATTCTCGCGGAAATCAAGGAGGGCCGCTTCGATTATGCGGCCCACTTTCCGAACTCGCCCAGGGCTGCCATGTTCACGGGCACAGGCGGCCCGTCACTCAAGCGCACAGTGAAGGAAGGCATTGACCGGTGGCTGGAGGTCCAGCGCGCCCTCAAAGCATCAAGCACGGTGGTCAACTACGTGAGCAAGGCCGTGCACGTAGAGAACAAGTTCGGCAAACGCCGAATCGTCGACATCAGCAAAAGCGACATCGAGCTGTTCCAGGCGCAGTTGCTCAAGCAAGGGCTGGCTCCAAAGACGGTAAATGACATCTTCACCGTCGTGCGCGGTGTCTGGGCTGACGCGTTTGGTGACGGCATCCTGAAAGCCAATCCGCTCGATAGGATCAGAAACGTCGGATCGGACGTCGACCTGGAGCATGCCGACCCCTTCAGTCGCAACGAGATTGAGTCGATTGGCAAAGCAGATCCCGACCGTCGACCTGATACCCGAATGATTGAGTTCAACTGCTGGGCCGGATTGTCCCTTTCCGAACTCATCGGGCTCGCCGTTGAAGATGTAGATCTTGAAGCCGGCCTGGTACACATCCGCCGCGCATTGGTCGTCGGAGAATTCAAAGTCCCCAAAGAGCGCTCCAGGGTCCGAGCCATCGAACTCATAGACCCAGCCCTCGAACTGATGCGAGAGATAGTTGCCGACGCGAAGGAAGCAGTAGCCGAAGAGATCACCGTTATACAACGCGACAACATCACGTCCAAGAAGATGAGAGTCAGGTTCCTTTTCCGCAGCTCGACCAGCGGTTTGCTCTGGAACGGCAAGACATTGAGTAACTGGTTCACCGCCCATCTGAAAAAAGCAGAGGTCCGCCACCGAGGCGCCAACCAATGCCGCCACACGTTTGCCAGCCAGATGCTGTCGAGTTACGTTCCGGTCGAATGGGTGGCCAGGCAACTGGGGCACGCCGATACAACCATGGTGCGAAAGCATTACGGGAGATGGATACCGAAGGACACCAAGAGCATGGCTGGCATAGTGTCAAAGATGCTTGGATTTCGTGAGAACTAACGACATGCCCACGTAAAGGTGGGCATGACGCTTTTCGATTTCAGCGGTTACTTGGATGAACTGCAGCCTGTAATACGGCAACAATTTCATGCGGCCCCATCAGACGGTTTATGAGTTGAGCTCGTATCGGTTCAAACACTTCATACATCCGCGCGTACATTTCGACTACTGGGCAGTGCGAGTTCAAAGTAGCGACATCTTTCATCGATTCAAAGCGATCCAGATCATTCACCAGGTAACGAACAGCCCGTCTGTGGTCAAGTTCGTTATTGCCGTCATAGCCACGGAATTGAACCAGGGAAGACGCGTGAGGCACCTCACCTTCGACTATCGCCCGTTCAGCGGGAGAAAGTCTTTCGAAGCTATCTCCTAGAAACGAATACATGTCCAGGGTATCAACGACTGCCGTAACATGAGGCGGGTTATGGCCTTGTTCGTCTCTAATATCGTATGCCCAATCGAGAACCCATAAGTCATTCGATGCAATGGCACTGCTTACGAGCTCGGGATCAAAGCCGTCATTGATCCCGAGCTTCTTGTAGATCGCGCATAGCATCTGCACTGTGAGCTGTTCAATCACTGTAGGTTGCATTTCATTGCCTCTGAGAGTGGATGCGCCGGATACACCCCATTCAGTGAAAAGGGATCCGAAACAAGCATAGTGACAAACGGCCACCAGTGCCGCTCCATATGCAGACGCAACCTCTCGGAGACGTAAAATGCTGGCTCTGAGCGGTATAACAGCCGCGTTTCTTGCCCTAAAAATGCCCTAACCTAAACGTCGTAAACGAAAAAGCCCCCGTGATCATCAATGATTACGGGGGCTTTATCTTGTTCAATAATGGCGGAGAGATAGGGATTCGAACCCTAGGTACCGGTGAAGGTACAACGGATTTCGAATCCGTCCCATTCGGCCACTCTGGCATCTCTCCAACGGCGCGCATCATAACAGCCTGTTTCGTGGAAGCAAAGCTCGAATAGAGATTTTTTTCCGTGCTATCAGATGCTTGCGTCGATTACAGCGGTACGCCGAGACGATGGGCGACTTCTTCGTAGGCTTCGATCACATCACCGAGGCCCTGGCGGAAGCGGTCTTTGTCCATCTTCTTCTTGGTGTCCTTGTCCCACAGGCGGCAGCCGTCCGGGCTGAATTCGTCGCCCAGGACGATAGAGCCGTCGTGGAACACACCGAATTCCAGCTTGAAGTCCACCAGCAGGAGGCCTGCGTCGTCGAACAGCTTGCTCAGCACGTCGTTGACCTTGAGGGACAACTCCTTCATGCGCGCCAGTTGCTCAGCGGTGCCCCAACCGAACGCCACGACGTGGGATTCGTTGATGAACGGATCGCCCTTGGCGTCGTCCTTCAGGAACAGCTCGAACGTGTAAGGGTTGAGCTTGAGGCCCTCTTCCACGCCCAGGCGCTTGACCAGGCTGCCGGCGGCGTAGTTACGCACGACGCATTCCACCGGGATCATATCCAGCTTCTTGACCAGGCACTCGTTGTCGCTCAGCAGTTTGTCGAATTGGGTCGGGATGCCGGCCGCTTCGAGTTTCTGCATGATGAAGGCGTTGAACTTGTTGTTCACCATGCCCTTGCGATCCAGTTGCTCGATGCGCTTGCCGTCGAACGCCGAGGTGTCGTTGCGAAACAGCAGGATCAGGCGGTTGGCGTCGTCGGTCTTGTACACCGACTTGGCTTTGCCGCGGTAGAGTTCTTCACGTTTTTCCATGATGGGCTCCGCTTTGAGTGAGGTGGGCTAGGCGATGTGTCGCCAGTCGAGCCCTGAATCTTGATCGGCCAGTTGCAGCCAGTCCGGGTCGCACCCAAGGGTGTCGACAAAACATTGCCGGGCAAGCGTCGGCAGGTTGTTCTTGCTGCTCAAGTGGGCCAGGACCAGGTGTTGCAGGTCTTGCCAGCCCAACTCGTACACCAGGTACGCCGCCTGGTGGTTGTTCAAATGTCCCAGTTCGCCACCCACCCGCTGCTTGAGAAAGTACGGATAGTGACCGCGAGCCAGCAGGTCTCGGCAGTGGTTGGACTCGATCATCAAGGCATCGAGGTTCCGGTAACCGTCCAGCACCTTGGCACAGTAGGAGCCCAGGTCGGTGAGCACGCCGAAGCGCCGCTCCCCATCACTGAATACATACTGCGTAGGTTCCTGGGCGTCGTGCGCCACGGCAATCACATTGATGCTCAACGCGCCAATCTGCAGTTGCTCGCCACCCGCCAGGAAACCTGCGGGTTCAACGGGTTTGCGCATCCCGCGCAACGTACCGCGACTGAGGTACACCGGAAGATTGTAGCGCCGAGACAGCAAACCCACGCCATGCACGTGGTCGGCATGTTCGTGGGTCACCAGGATCGCGCTCAGCTGCGAGGGGTGAACCCCCAGGCGCAGCAGGCGCCGCTCGGTTTCCCGCAAGGAGAAACCACAATCAACCAGCACATACGTGTCGTCGTGGGCGACCAGCGTACCGTTCCCTTGGCTACCGCTGCCGAGAACGGCAAAACGCACCGGATCAGCCCAGGTTGTCTTGAATCACGCCCAACACTTTGCGCGCTGTTTCAGCGGGCGCAACGGTGTTGATGTTTTTCTCGACGGTGACTTGTACGGTTTCGCCAACCTTGCTCAGGCGAACCTGATAACGCTCGGCGCGGGTTTCGATCTCTTCCTTGGTCGGCTTGCTGCCGAACAACTTGCCGAAGAAACCAGGCTCGTCGTCTTTCTTCTCGGCTTTTTCAGCCACGTTGATGTAGTACAGGCCGAGGCTGCGGTTGATGTCTTCAACGCGCCAAGGGCCTTGTTCCAAAGCACGACCCACACTGGCCCAGGCACGGTCCAGGTCTTCACCCAGGTTCAGCACCACGTTGCCGCTGCCGTCCTCGGTGAGGCTGACGCGGCTAGGGGTGTCGTAATCACGCGCCGCGAGCAGGGAAACGGAACCGCCCTTCTCGGAAATACGGCTCATGCTGGCCAGCATCTCGTCGACCAAGGCGGCATCGACGCCGGTGTTGACCGAGCGGTTGGTGAACTCGACGTTGGACGTGCTGCCGGCAGGACGCTCGGCGCTGACCACATAGACTTCACTGGTATTGCGCTGTACGCCAGGCTCGATGCGCACACGCACACGGGCTTCGCTGTCAGCCGCGACGCCACCGGCCTGCAGGCGCTTGGCCATGTTGGCGGACAGCTCGCTGCCTTGCTGCCATGCGGTGGTGAACTCACCGGTCTGCGGGCGCTGCTCGTCGATGCGGAAACCGTTGTCCTGGAAGAACTGCACGGCCACCGGCCAGACTTCGGCAGGTGGGCGCTGCGCCACGATCCAACGCGAGTCACCGCTCTTCTGCAAGCTGTAGTCGCTGGCATCCGCCACGGCCGAGATCGGCTGTGGACGTGGCACTACGTACTCACCCTTGGTGGTGTCGTCGGCCACGTTACGCGGGATCGGCAGCAACGGGTCAAGGCGCTTGGCAACATTGACGTCCGGTGGCAATTGCATCGGTTTGGTTGCTTGTGCTTCCAGGTAATCGCTGCCGCGGTCACGGAAGTAGCCTTCCGGGCCCCAGATCCAACCGCAGCCACTGGTGCTGGAGATAATCAAGGCAAGTGCGGAAAGTCCGGCCAATCGCTTCATGCGTAGTGCTTCCTCAATTAAACCAGGACGCCGGACTGGCGCAGGGCCTGTCGCAGCGGTTCGTGAAAGGCTTCGCTCAGACGGGTGAGCGGCAGACGGATACCGTCCGGCATCATGCCCATCTCGAACAGCGCCCATTTCACGGGAATAGGGTTGGATTCGATAAACAGTGTCTTGTTGAGTGGCATCAGCTTCTCGTGGATCGCACGGGCAGTCACGGCATCGCCAGCAAGGGCGGCTGCGCACATGTCGCTCATGGCGCGGGGGGCCACGTTGGCGGTCACGGAAATGTTGCCCTTGCCGCCCAGCAGGATCAGCTCGACTGCAGTGGCGTCGTCACCGGAATACACCAGGAAGTCGCTGCGCACGCCGGCCAGGATGTCCTTGGCACGTTGCAGGTCGCCGGTGGCTTCCTTGATGCCGATGATGTTCGGCACGGTGGACAGGCGGATCACGGTCTCAGCCTTCATGTCGCACGCGGTGCGGCCCGGTACGTTGTAGAGGATCTGCGGAATATCGACGGCTTCGGCAATGGTACGGAAGTGCTGGTACAGGCCTTCCTGGGTCGGCCTGTTGTAGTACGGGGTCACCAGCAGGCAGGCATCTGCGCCGGCTTTCTTGGCGTTCCTGGTCAGCTCGATGGCTTCACGCGTCGAGTTGGCGCCCGTACCGGCGATCACGGCGATACGGCCCGCGACACGCTTGACCACGAATTCGATCACCTGGATGTGTTCTTCCACATCGAGGGTGGCCGATTCACCCGTGGTGCCGACCGCCACGATGGCGTTGGTGCCTTCTTGCAGGTGGAAGTCCACCAGTTTGCCAAGGCTGTCCCAGTCGAGATGACCTTGTGCATCCATGGGTGTGACCAGTGCGACCATACTGCCCGCAATCATGCAACCGCTCCTGCCGGAAAAAGAGAGCCGTAATGGTACTGGCGCCAAGATGCTTGTACAAGCGAAGTACCGCCTGAGGATGCGTTCTGGATCAACTAAACGACGGGCAATGCCATCATTGCGCGAAAGTGGAGGTCGCGGTGGGGTAAAAACCCGCCGATCACGCAATGAAAACGCCACCTCCTATCCCTTGGCGACGCTTTTCGCTACCCTTCATGCTTTGATCGATACAGCCCTCACCGTATCGACCGCTCATCGTTTTAGGAAGGCTGCATGTCCACCCCCACAGTTCGCGAACAATTCCTTGTTATCAGTGCCCTCGGCGCCAACCCCATGGAGCTGACCAACGTCCTGTGCCGCGCCAGCCATGAAAACCGCTGCGCCGTCGTGACCTCGCGCCTGACCCGCCATGGCGAGTGCAGTGCGCTGGTGTTGCAGATCTCCGGCACCTGGGACGCCCTGGCGCGCCTTGAGACTGGCCTGCCGGGCCTGGCCAAGAAGCACGACTTCACCGTCAACGTGGTGCGCAGCGCCGCCCTGGAGAACCGTCCCCAGGCCCTGCCTTATGTCGCGTATGTCAGCTCGGCCTATCGCTCGGACATCGTCAATGAGCTGTGCCAGTTCTTTATCGACCATAACGTCGAACTGGAGAACCTGACCTGCGACACGTACCAGGCCCCGCAAACCGGCGGCACCATGCTCAATGCCACCTTCACCGTGACCTTGCCGGCCGGCGTGCAGATCAGCTGGTTGCGCGACCAGTTCCTGGACTTCGCCGATGCCTTGAACCTTGACGCGCTGATCGAGCCTTGGCGCCCACAGAACCCAATGTAAGGAACCCTCCATGGCGGTAGTCATCGACAAACCCGTAGCCGATTTCGAAGCCCCGGCCACCAGCGGCCAGACCTTCAGCATCAAAGCCCTCAAGGGCAAGCAAGTGGTGATCTACTTCTACCCGAAGGACAGCACCCCGGGCTGCACCACTGAAGGCCAGGGTTTCCGTGACCAGTACGCAGCGTTCAAGGCCGCCAACACCGAGGTGTTTGGCGTGTCGCGCGACAGCGTGAAGTCCCACGAGAACTTCAAGGGCAAGCAGGCATTCCCCTTTGAGCTGATCAGCGACAAGGACGAGGCGGTTTGCCAACTGTTCGATGTCATCAAGCTGAAGAAGCTATACGGCAAGGAATACCTGGGTGTGGATCGCAGCACGTTCCTGATCGATAGTGAAGGAGTGCTGCGTCAGGAATGGCGCGGCGTGAAAGTGCCGGGGCATGTGGACGCCGTGTTGGCGGCGGCGCAGGCTTTGAACAAGGCCTGATCAGCAGCGCGAGCCACTGTAACGAGGGCGCTTGCTCCCGCTGGGCTGCGAAGCAGCTCCGATAAAAAGGCAGCAAGCGCCCTCGTCACAATTCGCCCTGCCGCTATAACAAAGGCGCCACCACCGGCTCCTGCCGCGGCCACGCGTCCAGCACCGCCTTGAACAGCGTTGCCAGGGGAATCGCAAAGAACACCCCCCAGAATCCCCACAACCCGCCGAACAACAATACCGCGCAGATGATTGCCACCGGGTGCAGGTTGACGGCTTCGGAGAACAGCAGCGGCACCAGCACGTTGCCGTCCAGGGTCTGGATAATCCCGTACACCGCCATCAGGTAGATGAACTGGTCGCTCCACCCCCACTGGAACAGGGCGATCAATGTGACCGGTACCGTCACCACCACGGCGCCGACATACGGTACCACCACGGAAATGCCGACCAGCAAGGCCAACAGCGCTGCGTAGTTCAAGTCCAGGGCGATAAAGGCGATGTAGGTCACGCCCCCACAGATAATGATCTCAATGACCTTGCCCCGAATGTAGTTGGCAATCTGCCGGTTCATCTCCTCAGCCACCCGGGTAATCAGCGCCCGCTCGCGTGGCAGGTAGCCACTGACCCAGCGGCCGATCATTGCGCGGTCTTTAAGGAAGAAGAACACCAGGATCGGCACCAGCACCAGGTAGATCATGATATTGACCAGCAGCGGCAGGCTGGACAGGGAAAAAGTAAGCGCCCATTGGCCGAATTTTCCGATCTCGCCACGGGCCACTTCGATGGCCTGTAGCACCTGCTCGTCCGATACCAGGTGCGGATAGCGCTCCGGCAACAGCAGCAACAGTGACTGCCATTTGGCGAGCATGCCCGGCAGCTCGTTGAACAGGGTGATCAATTGGTGCCACAACAGCGGTACCACGATCACGATAAAGACCAGCAGCAACCCCATGAACAAGGCAAACACCAAGCCCACCGCCGCCGCGCCCGGCAAGCGCAGACGCTCCAGGGTGGTAACCAGGCCTTGCATCAGGTAGGCCAGCACCATCCCCGCCAGCACCGGCGCGAGCATGCCGCCCAAGGTGAGTACGGCGGTGAACGCGAGGAAGAGCAGGACCGCCAGCACCACGGCTTCTTCATCGGAAAAGTAACGCTGAATCCAGTCTCGTAACACCTTGAACATCAATCAACCTCAGACAATGGGGGGGCAAACGGCTCAGGCCTTGCGCAACCAGTAACAGTAGACGCCGGCTGCATCTTCTTCATGCAACAACGTGTGGCCTGCCAGTTTGGCAAAGGTGCGAAAGTCACGCTGGGAGCCTGCGTCCGTGGCGATCACCTTGAGTATTGCGCCACTGGCCAAACGATTGAGTTCCAACTTGGCCTTGAGCAAGGGCAACGGGCAATTGAGGCCGCTGGCATCGAGTTCGGCATCAAAGGCTACAGCGTCGGTCATGGTTTTACTCCGGGCAGCGTTCGGGGTGCTTAGAATATCTGGTCCGAAGCTCAGTGTCCGGCTACAGTAAGCTCTTTGTCCAAAGGCTCTGTGCATGACTTTCTTGCGCCCCACCCTGCTGACGCTGGCTTGCCTGCTGGCCTCTCCAGGCTTCGCTGACGACCTGCCGTCACTTGGCGACGCCAGCTCTGCCATTGTCTCGCCACAACAGGAATACCAACTGGGTCGTGCCTGGCTGGCTTACCTGCGCGGCCAGGTCTCACAGCTTAACGATCCGCAGCTCAAGGATTACGTCGAAACCAGCGTGTACAAGCTGGTGGAGACCAGCCAGGTCAATGACCGGCGCCTGGAGTTCATCCTGATCGACAGCCCGCAGCTCAACGCCTTTGCCGCACCTGGCGGCATTGTGGGGGTCAACGGCGGCCTGTTCCTGAATGCGCAGACCGAAGGTGAGTACGCTTCAGTGCTGGCTCACGAATTGGCTCACTTGTCGCAACGCCATTTCGCCCGAGGCGTGGAAGCACAGCAACGCATGCAGATCCCGATGATGGCCGCCCTGCTTGGCGGCATCATTGCTGCCGCCGCAGGTGCCGGCGATGCCGGTATTGCCGCGATCGCCGGCACCCAGGCCGCCGCGATCCAGGAACAACGAAGGTTCTCTCGCCAGAATGAGCAAGAGGCCGACCGTATCGGCATCCTCAACCTGGAAAAAGCCGGTTATGACCCGCGCTCCATGCCGACCATGTTCGAGCGCCTGATGCGCCAATACCGCTTCGACGCCAAGCCCCCTGAATTCCTGCTGACTCACCCGGTAACCGAATCGCGGATCGCCGACACCCGCAACCGCGCGGAGCAAGCCAAGCCCGGTGGCAAGGAAGACAGTCTGCGCTATCAGTTGATTCGCGCACGGGTGCAGTTGCAATACGAAGACACGCCTGGGCTGGCCGCCAAGCGCTTTCAGGCACAGTTGGACGAGAACCCGAAGAACGATGTGGCGCGCTATGGCCTGGCCATTGCCCAGATCAAGGGCACCCAGCTCAAGCAAGCCAGGGAAAACCTGGCCCCGTTGCTGGCCAAGGCCCCCAACGACATCACCTACAACCTCGCGCAAATCGAGCTGGACATCACCAGCAATCACTTGCCGGATGCCCAGCAACGGACCGACCGGATGCTTACCCAGTACCCCGGCAACTATCCGCTGAACCAGGTGCGGGTTGACTTGCTGCTCAAGCAGAACCGCACCGCCGATGCAGAAAAAGCCCTGGACGGCTTGCTCAAGTCCCGCCCGGACGATCCGGACGTGTGGTATCAGGTCGCGGAGACGCGCGGCTTGTCCGGCAACATCATCGGCCTGCATCAGGCTCGCGCCGAGTACTTTGCACTGGTGGGCGATTTCCAGCAGGCGATCCAGCAGCTGGACTTTGCCAAGCGCCGCGCCGGCAACAACTTCCCCCTGTCATCCCGCATCGATGCACGCCAGCGCGAGCTGATCGAGCAGGAACGCCTGGTCAAAGGGATGATGAGTTAAACCCATCGCCCACAAAAAAGCCCCGCCTTCGCTGAACGAAGGCGGGGCTTTTTTATTGGGCTGTGTTACTCAGCCAGCTTGAAGGTAATGAAGCTGGCACGGCCCTGACGCAATACCCGCATCGATACCGTACGGTTCTTCGGCAGCGCCTTGGCGATGTCGGTGAACTGCTTGGTGTTGTCGATCGCCTGATTGTTCAGGTGAGTAATCACGTCACCTGGCTGCAGGCCAATCAACGCCGCAGGGCCGTCCTGGACTTCCTTGATCACCACGCCGCTTTTCAGGTCGAAGGTCTTTTTCTGCTCATCGGTCAGCTCGGCCACGGCAATACCCAGGCGATTGCTGCTGCGTTCGGCGCCCGGCTTGGTGTTACCCAGGGCGTCGAGGGTCGCGCCTTCTTCAGGGATCGCGCCAACGGTCAGTTCAACGTTCTGGCGCTTGCCTTCACGGATCACTTCCAGCTTGGCCTTGCTACCTGCCTTGAGTGCGCCCACCAGGTGCGGCAGGTCTGCCGACATGATGATCGGCTGGCCATTCATGCTCAGGATCACGTCGCCCACTTGCAGGCCGCCTTTGGCAGCAGGGCCGTCATCCTGGATCTGCGCGACCAGGGCACCCGCCGGCTTGTCGAGGCCGAAGGATTCAGCCAGGTCTTTGTTCACTTCCTGAATCACTACGCCCAACCAGCCACGGCTGACCTTGCCACCGCTTTTCAGCTGGTTGGAAACATCCATGGCCACGTCGATCGGGATGGCGAACGACACGCCCATGAACCCACCGGAACGGGTGTAGATCTGCGAGTTGATCCCCACCACTTCGCCGTTCAGGTTGAACAGTGGACCACCGGAGTTGCCCGGGTTGATCGGCACGTCGGTCTGGATGAACGGTACATAGTTTTCGTTCGGCAGGCTGCGACCGATGGCGCTGACAATACCTTGGGTCACCGTATGGTCAAAGCCAAACGGCGAACCGATTGCCACTACCCATTGCCCTGCCTTCAGGTCCTGGGACTTGCCCAGTTTCAGCACCGGCAGGTCCTTGCCATCGATTTTCAGCAAGGCCACGTCGGAACGAGGATCGGTGCCGACCAGCTTGGCTTTCAACTCACTGCGGTCGGCCAGGCGCACCAGAATCTCGTCAGCGTCGGCAATCACATGGTTGTTGGTGAGGATGTAGCCATCCGGCGAAATGATGAAGCCAGAGCCCAGGGATTGCGCTTCACGCTGACCGCCACCACGGGGGGATCGCTGTTGCGGCGGCATGCCACGCTCGAAGAACTCGCGCAGCATCGGCGGCAAGCCCTCCAGGTCGGGCATCTGCTGGTTCGAGACTTTGCGATCCGGCAATTTCTGCGTGGTACTGATATTCACCACGGCAGGCGAGGCTTGCTCAACCAATTGAGTGAAGTCAGGCAGCTCGACCGCTTGCGCGGACACGGCCTGACCCAGCACCAATACCGTGGCGACTATGGATAGGTAAGACTTCAAACGTGGTATCGACATACAGCTCCCGTTACGACGAGCAGGGTTGAGCGACAGGGTTCAAAAAACGCCGGAAACTGCGACCGACATCTTTGTTCCGCGAACAAAACAAGGCCAGAGCCGACATGCCCTGACCTATAAAAAACATGAGGGATTTTTGCAAGTGAAAATGCTGATCCGGACATTTCATGTCTCTCGGCAACCAACCTGGCAGGGACTTAGAGTGAAAGGTCAGGATGAACATAAGATTAACGACTCACGGCTTGGTCACTGGCTTTTTATCACCGCGTACCGACAGCGCGATGCGCTCGGCAGTGCCAATCGGGATTTCGCCAACGACCGTCACCATCATTTCTCCCTCCACCGTGTTCAGGCGGCGAGACACAGCAACCGTAGGGCCTAGCTGTGTACGAGTTTCCGACACGCTTACGTCGCTGATCGGCTCAAGAAACACCGAAAAACGCGCCAGCCCATCTTCGTACATCAGGCTATCGACGGTTGCTTTGGTCTGGGTGTCTTTACGGGTACTGCGACTGGTCAACTGAAATCCGGGAGGCAGCCATTCAAGGTGCCAGGCCTCCGTAGCCTCGACTTCAGGCGCCTTGCTGTTGACGACTGCAATAGGCGTGCATTCGCTGCTGGGCTGCAAGTCACGGTCATCTGGCAGGACCGCAGTGTTCAGTCGCGTGAACTGGAAGCGCTCGAGTAATTGACCCTGGTCATTGAGCAGCAGGGACTTGAGCGGCAAGGCAGTCTCACGGTCCAGATGCAACTCGAACCCATAACGGTATTGGTCGCGCGGGGTGATCGACACAATCACTGCATTACGACCGGCCACGCGAGATTTGCCGATAACGGCCAGTTCGTAGAATTGAGTGAGTTTTTGCGGATCAAGCGTACGCGAAGGCGCGTCACGCGAATTACCAAGACCTGCGACCAATGTGCCACTGACGCACTGTGTCCGGCCATCTACGCGCACGACTTCCTGAGCCGAACCGTCAAGCTGCAAAAGCCGCTCACGGACTTGGCCATCCTGGACACGATGCCAGATGTCATGGGTAGAGAAACTGCCGTTACGCTCGTAGACGAACGTCCCTTGAAAGCTTTGCTGCTGCTCTGCACGCCCAAGTCGAGTCAGCCAGTCTTGGGCTTCATCGGCGTGGGCGGGGAGTGCAAACCAGCCACTAAGCAAAAGCGTAAGGAGCGGTATGGCGCGCATAGGGCTCCTTAACGGTTCAGCGGTTTTCCAGGCTTGCTGCGCGAGCGTATGGCAAAGCGCTTTCAGTGCCTTTCAAGGCCGATTCCTGGGCGTGTTGGCGCAGGTAGCCTGGAAGACGCTGGTCCTGCCAGCCGGATTGCCCTTGAAGAACGCCATTGGCCATTGGGCCAGTGGTTTCGGAGCTTTCCTTGTAGCCGGCCAGTACAGCTGGGCCCTTGACCTGGGGACCGGCCATGACCGGCTGCTGGGTCTGCTGGGCCAGTTCGGCACCGGCGATCTCGTCCTGGTTGTACAGGCGAACACCGGCCAATACGGCAACAGTCACCGAAGCAGCCACTGCCAGACGACCCAGGCTACGCCACGGTCCACGTGCAGCTTTTGCCGGAACGGCTTCATCAGCCAGTGCAGCAGAAACGGCCGCAGCAATATCCAGACGAGGGATTAGGAGATCCTTGTGCATCACCGCCCGAGCAACTTGGTAACGAGACCAGGTGTCACGGGTTTCGGCATCATCAAATGCGTTGAGCACTCGACGAAGTTCCAGTTCATCCGCTTCGTTATCCATCACTGCGGACAGCGATTCCTGCAGGGCATCACGACTCATGGCGGTTCCTCTCTTGGCTGTCGCCGCTGTCTTTAGTTTTCCTGCAACAACGGTTGCAAGGCTTTATCGATGGCTTCCCGGGCCCGGAAAATCCGTGACCTTACAGTCCCCACCGGACACTGCATGACGCTCGCAATGTCTTCGTAACTCAGACCATCGAATTCACGTAAAGTTAACGCCGTACGCAAATCTTCTGGCAGTTGCTGAATTGTGCGATGAACGGTTCCTTCGATCTCGTCGCGCAGCAATGCACGCTCCGGCGACTCGAGATCTTTGAGGCCGTGATCACCATCGTAAAATTCTGCATCTTCTGAACTTACATCACTATCCGGTGGGCGGCGTCCGCGAGACACCAGATAGTTCTTCGCCGTGTTGATGGCGATGCGATATAGCCACGTGTAAAACGCACTATCACCGCGAAAATTGCCCAGTGCACGGTATGCCTTGATAAAGGCTTCCTGTGCAACGTCCTGCGCTTCATGGGTGTCGTGCACAAACCGCACGATCAACCCGAGAATTTTGTGCTGGTATTTCAGCACTAGCAGATCAAAAGCTCGCTTGTCGCCGCGTTGAACGCGCTCGACCAGCTGCTGATCCTCTTCCTGGGTTAGCATGAACACTCCTCGTTGTACTTGAAGGAGGCTTGCATAACTAAACGATCAGGCTTGCAAACATAGACTAGGACTTTTCGCAAAAGTTCTCCCCCTCCAAGCAAGTTTCCGGCATGCACTGATTTGGCACACACGAAAAACGCAGTACGGGCAACGCCGACTGCGCGAATAATCTTGTCGTCGGTTTTCTGACGCGTCCAATGCTCCCGACGGGCCAATAAACTCAACGTTTTCCCAGCTTCCGGGCAACCTGCTATTGAGTCGGGGCTTATGCAAAAAGTTCCCGTTTCAATAACTGGCCGATTTTACCCTGGCCGTGCACCGTAATCTCACATTGCCACGAATGCCCGACTATTGTGCCGCTCCCCCCCTCTATATACTAGTGGCCCGTGTGCCCCTTTGATTCGCCGATCCAGGCGTCCTGTTTGCGCCAATCCTTCGGATCGCTTTTTGCGGAATCCTTCCAATGAGCCAACAGTTTCAACACGATGTCCTGGTGATCGGTAGCGGCGCGGCCGGCCTGAGCCTTGCTCTGACCCTCCCCAGCCACCTGCGCATTGCCGTACTGAGCAAAGGCGACCTGGCCAACGGCTCGACATTCTGGGCCCAGGGCGGTGTCGCCGCGGTATTGGACGACACCGACACAGTGCAATCCCACGTCGAAGACACCCTCAACGCGGGCGCCGGCTTGTGCAACGAAGACGCGGTGCGGTTCACCGTCGAGCACAGCCGCGAAGCGATCCAATGGCTGATCGACCAGGGCGTGCCGTTCACTCGCGATGAACACGCGGGGAGCGACGACGGTGGTTTCGAATTCCACCTGACCCGCGAAGGCGGCCACAGCCATCGACGCATCATTCATGCGGCCGATGCCACCGGCGCTGCAATCTTCAAGACCCTGCTCGACCAGGCCCGTCAACGCCCCAACATCGAATTGCTCGAGCAACGCGTCGCCGTCGACCTGATCACCGAAAAACGCCTGGGCCTGGAAGGCGAACGCTGCCTCGGCGCCTACGTACTCAACCGCACCAGCGGCGAAGTCGATACCTACGGCGCGCGTTTCACCATCCTCGCCTCGGGCGGCGCGGCCAAGGTATACCTCTATACCAGCAACCCCGACGGGGCCTGCGGCGATGGCATTGCCATGGCCTGGCGCTCAGGCTGCCGGGTGGCCAACCTGGAATTCAACCAGTTCCACCCCACCTGCCTGTATCACCCGCAGGCCAAGAGTTTCCTGATCACCGAGGCTCTGCGCGGCGAAGGCGCCCACCTGAAACTGCCGAATGGCGAGCGCTTCATGCAACGCTTTGACCCGCGCGCCGAGCTGGCGCCGCGGGATATCGTCGCCCGCGCCATCGACCATGAAATGAAGCGCCTGGGCATCGACTGCGTCTATCTCGATATCAGCCACAAGCCCGAAGCCTTCATCAAGACCCACTTCCCAACGGTCTACGAGCGCTGCCTGGCCTTCAACATCGACATCACCAAGGGCCCGATCCCGGTAGTGCCGGCCGCGCACTACACCTGCGGCGGCGTGGTGGTCGACCAACATGGCCGCACCGACGTGCCTGGCTTGTACGCGATCGGCGAAACCAGCTTCACCGGCCTGCACGGCGCCAACCGCATGGCCAGCAACTCGCTGCTCGAATGCTTCGTCTACGCACGCTCGGCCGCGGCGGACATCCTGGACCAACTGCCGCGCATTCCTGTGCCTGCCGCCCTGCCCCGCTGGGACGCCAGCCAGGTTACCGATTCGGATGAAGACGTGATCATCGCCCACAACTGGGACGAGCTGCGGCGCTTCATGTGGGACTACGTGGGGATCGTGCGCACCAACAAGCGCCTGCAAAGGGCTCAACACCGGGTGCGCCTGCTGCTGGATGAGATCGATGAGTTCTACAGCAACTATAAGGTCAGCCGTGACCTGATCGAATTGCGCAACCTGGCCCAGGTTGCGGAACTGATGATCCGCTCGGCCATGGAACGCAAGGAAAGCCGGGGCCTGCACTACACCCTCGACTACCCACAGATGCTGCCCGAGGCCCGCGACACTATCCTGGTGCCAACCACCTACGGCGGCTGAATTTCAAGCGAACGCGCAGGCGCCGGTGCACATCGGCGCCCAGCGAATCCCTCGGCACGCAGGTCGAACGGACTCGCCACTCCCCCTGCACGCGATAGCGCAACACCACGATCAGCGGTAAGGCCAGGCTGTCCGGGCGCAACTGCACGCTGTGCCAGCCTCGCGCCGCGCTCCACAACTGCCAGCCGTCTTCGTCGCGGCGCAGGCCACGAATCGACGAACGGTGTGTCAGCAGGATATGGCGCGGCACAACCCAAGCCCCATGCGCCAGGCACAGCAAGCCAGCCAGGCTGGAGAACGGTAGGTCGATAACGAGCAAGGCACCCAACGCGAACAGCTGGGCCAGGAGATACACCGCCAGCATCAGCCGTGAGGCCTGCCAGCGGCATTCAAAGCGATTACTTGGGCTGGACACGGTCCAGGATCATCCGAACCATGCGTTGCAGTTCCGGGTCTTCGGACTCTGCGCGCTCCATGAACCAGCCGAACATGTCCTGGTCTTCGCATTCCAGCAGCCGCACGTAACAGGCGCGATCCACCTCGTTGAGAGTGGCGTAAACCTCTTTGACGAATGGCACCAGCAACACGTCCAGTTCAAGCATGCCGCGGCGGCTGTGCCAGTAGAGGCGATTGAGTTCTACATCTTCGACCATGGAGCGCTCCTCAAATAGAGCGCAAGTATACAGGCCCGACGGCACCGGAACAGTCGGCTTTGGTCGCCCTTACAGAAACTATCCATTTGCCGGGCGCCCCTCTATGATGCACCCATGACTTTTTGACCTGCGATGACCCATGGCTGACTCTGCTTTTTTCTGCCCCCTGTCCCACGAAGGCGTTCTCGCCGTCCGCGGCTCCGACGCTGCCAAGTTCCTGCAGGGACAACTGACCTGCAACCTCAATTACCTGAGCGACACCCAGGCCAGCCTCGGCGCGCGCTGCACCCAAAAAGGGCGCATGCAGTCGAGCTTCCGCATCCTGTTGCAAGGTGACGGGGTGTTGCTGGCCATGGCGACCGAGCTGCTGGAGCCGCAACTGGCGGACTTGAAAAAGTACGCGGTGTTCTCAAAATCCAAGCTCACCGACGAAAGTGCCGCCTGGGTACGCTTCGGCCTGTCGGATGCAGACGCGGCCCTCGCCAGCCTGGGCCTGGTGCTGCCCACCGAGACCGATAGCGTGGCGCGTACCGAAGCACTGATCGCCATTCGCGTCTCACCCGGCCGCGCTGAGCTCTGGGTACCTGCCGAGCAGGCAGAAGCCGTGCGCAGCCAATTGAGCGCTCAATTGAAAGAATCAGCCTTGAATGAATGGCTGCTGGGCCAGGTCCGCGCCGGTATCGGCCAGGTGATGGCGCAAACCCGCGAACTGTTCATTCCGCAGATGCTCAATCTGCAAGCCGTTGGCGGCGTCAGCTTCAAGAAAGGCTGCTACACCGGCCAGGAAATCGTCGCGCGCATGCAGTACCTGGGCAAGCTCAAGCGCCGCCTGTACCGCCTGAGCCTGGATGCCGCTGAACTGCCCGAGCCAGGCACTCCACTGTTTGCCCCCAGCCACACCAGTGCGATCGGGGAAGTGGTAATCGCGGCAAAAGCACACCAGGGGATTGAACTTCTGGCCGTGTTGCAAGCCGAAGCAGCCGAGAGTGGCGATGTTCATGTAGGCACACTGGAAGGCCCCGGTTTGCAACTGCTTGATCTGCCTTACCTACTCGACCGGGATCGAGAGATCCAGCGCTGATCGCCGTACCCTTTTGCAACACCCTAGAGAGCATGAATGAACAAGCTGGAGGAAAAAGTCCAACAGGCTTTGGTGAAGGCCATCGACAACGATGACCTGGTTCTGCCGACATTACCGGAAGTGGCCCTGAACATTCGTCAGGCCGCTGAAGACCCGGAAATCAGCATCAGCCATTTGAGCAAGGTGATCGGTCGCGACACCGCGCTGTCGGCACGCCTGATCAAAGTGGTCAACAGCCCGCTGCTGCGCGCGACCCAGGAAGTGACCGACCTTCACACAGCCATCACTCGACTGGGCACCAACTACAGCAGCAACCTGGCTATCGGCCTGGTGATGGAACAGATCTTCCACGCCCGCTCCGATGTGGTTGAACAGAAAATGCGCGACGTATGGCGCCGCAGCCTGGAAGTGGCCGGTGTCAGCTATGCCTTGTGCCGCAACCACAGCCAGCTCAAGCCAGACCAGGCGGCCTTGGGTGGCCTGGTCCACCAGATCGGCGTGCTGCCGATCCTGACCTACGCCGAAGACCACTACGAGCTGCTCTCAGACCCGGTCAGCCTTAACCACGTGATTGACAGCATCCACCCGCAACTGGGGGACAAACTCCTCGGTCGGTGGGACTTCCCGGAGATGCTGGCAAAACTGCCCGGCCAATACCTGGACCTGGAGCGCGACTCTGTCCACCTCGATTACGTCGACATCGTCCAAGTCGCGGTGCTGTACTGCTATCGCGGTACCGATCATCCCCTGGCCGACGTTCCCATCTCCAGCGTACCGGCGATGAAAAAGCTGCAAGTCGATCCTTACAGCGATGCCTTGCGCGCCGAGCTCGATGAAGCGCGCTCGATGTTTGATTGATCAACCGGCGATAAAACTCACCCGCACCTTCAACCCTGCCTGCTCCCCGTCGTGCAAGCTGATCTGCGCCAGGTGCGCCCGACAGATCTCGCCGACAATCGCCAGCCCCAGGCCGGACCCCATGCCCTGTTGGCTACGTCGATAGAAGCGTTCGAACACCCGATCCCGTTCATCCAGCGGGATGCCAGGGCCATCGTCTTCCACTTCCAGTACCGCCGGCGCCGTGACCCGCAGGATCACATTGCCGCCGGGAGGCGTATGGGCCAGGGCGTTATCCACCAGGTTGCTGAGCAGCTCATTGAGCAACGTCGGTTCACCGCGCAACCACACCGGCTCATCCGCCTCCAAGGCCAATGCAACTCCACGCGCATGGGCCAACGGCGCCATCGCCATACCCAGTTCACGGGCCAATTGGCTGAGGTCCAGCAACTGCGCGCCGCCTTCGGCAATCGCCCGCGCGCCGTTTTCAATACGGGCCAACGACAGCAATTGATTGGCCAGATGGGTCAGGCGATCGGTGCCTTGGGCCGCGCTTTCCAGAGTGCTACGCCAGGTCGCAGGGGCGTCGCTGCGCAGGCCCAGTTCAAGGCGGGCCTTGAGCGCCGCCAAAGGGGTCCGCAGTTCATGGGCGGCGTCGGCGATAAACTGCGCCTGGCGCTCGAACTGCCCGCGCAAGCGTTCGGTGAAATGGTTGAGCGAGCGCACCAGCGGGCCAAACTCAAGCTGCACTTCCACCAACGGTAACGGCCGCAAATCATCGGGCTGGCGCTCTTCCACGGCCGTACGCAGGCGCTCCAACGGGCGCAGCGCCGCACTCACCGCAAACCACACCAGCAGCAACGCGCCAATGCCGAGCATGCCCAGGCGCAGCAAGGTATCGGCCATCAGGCTGCGGGCCATGCTGACCCGGGCTTCATCGGTCTCGGCCACGCGAATTTCCGCCATGCCGTTCATGTTCGGCTCGGAGACAGCCTTGAGCAGGCTGACCACACGCACGGGCTGGCCCTGGTACGTGGCGTTATAGAAGCGCGCCAACGCCGGGTAATCGTCGGTACGTGGCGTGCCGGGTGGCGGGCCGGGGAGGTTTTCATAACCGGAGATCAGCTTCTGGTCGATGTCATTGACCTGGTAATAGATGCGACCGGCGCTGTCGTAGGCAAAGGTGTCCAGGGCCACATACGGCACATTGGCGCTGAGGGTGCCATCCACCTGGGTCAAGCCGGCGGCAATGGTGCGTGCCGAGGCCAGCAGCGTGCGGTCATAGGCGGTGTCGGCGGCTTCGCGACCGTTCCAGTAGGCACTCATGCCGCTGGCGAGCATCAACAGCACCATGAGCAGTGCCAGGTTCCACAGCAACCGCCAGCGCAGGCTGCTGGGCTTATGCATCGCGGGCTTCCAGCAGGTAGCCCAGGCCACGGAAGGTCACGATGGCGATGGGTTGGCCATCGAGTTTCTTGCGCAGGCGGTGTACATAGATTTCGATGGCATCGGGGCTTGCCTCTTCGTCGAGGCCAAAAACCTGGGAGGCCAGTTGCTCCTTGCTCATGACTCGGCCGGGACGCGCGATCAGCGCTTCAAGCACCGCTTGCTCGCGGGAGGTCAACGTCATCAGCTCGCCGCCTACCGTGAAGCGGCGGGTGTCGAGGTCATAGACCAGCACACCGCAGGTTTGCTGACGCTCGCCGCCCAGGACACTGCGCCGCAACAACGCCTTGACCCGCGCTTCCAGCTCCGTCAGCTCAAATGGCTTGGCCAGATAATCATCGGCCCCCAGGTTCAGGCCATGCACGCGGTCCTTCACGTCACTGCGCGCAGTCAGCATCAACACCGGCAGATTTTTCCCACGCGCCCGCAAGCGCGCCAGCACCTCAAAACCGTCCATGCGCGGAAGGCCTACATCAAGGATGGCCACTGCGTATTCCTCACTGCTCAAGGCCAGGTCCGCGGCCACCCCATCGTGCAGCACATCGACAGTCAACCCCGTGCTCTTGAGCGCTTGGGCGACACTTTCGGCCAGTTGCAGATGGTCTTCAACCAGGAGGACACGCATGGATTTCTACCTCGTTCGGGGGTGGTCGGCGCCACGCTTTGCGGGGCAGTTTACAGGCGCGGCCTGGCCTGTGAAGCCCGAAAACATTGAAAGCCAACTGAAAGGTTAGTGAAAGCTTCGCCCTTTAGCATCCAGCCACGGTAGGTCATGCCTGCCGCGCTACCTGATCCGTAGCGACCGAAAAACGCCTCGAAGCGTTTTCGCCAAAATAAGAACAATAACGGAGTGCACAACGATGCTGTCGACACAGCCCCAGGCTTTCCCGCCTGTGCGTTTTTCCCGCCTGACCCACACCGCCCTTGCCAGTGCCGCTGCCTTTGCCGGCTTTTCGCCGCTTAGCCAGGCTGCCTTCTTCGAAGACAGCAGCGCGACCCTGGAAACCCGCAACATGTACTTCAACCGTGACTTTCGCGACGGCACCAGCGCCCAGCAATCCAAGCGCGACGAATGGGCCCAGGGCTTCATGCTCAACCTGCAATCGGGCTACACCGACGGCACCGTGGGCTTTGGCGTAGATGCGCTGGGCATGCTCGGCGTCAAGCTCGACTCCAGCCCCGACCGCACCGGCACCGGCCTGTTGCCCACCCACGACGACGGCCGCGCCGCCAACGAGTACGCCAAGCTGGGCCTGACCGGGAAAATGAAGATCTCCGCCACCGAGCTGAAAATCGGTGCACTGATGCCCGAGCTGCCGATCCTCAAGCCCAACGACGGCCGCATCCTGCCGCAGACCTTCAACGGTGGCCTGGTCACTTCCAAGGAATTCAAGAACCTGGTCTTCACCGGCGGCCGCCTGGACAAAGCCAAGGACCGCGACGATACCAACTACGAGGACATCGCCCTCAACAACAAGAACAGCCGCTTCCTCAGCGGCGCCACCGGCAAGCACTTCAACTTCGGCGGCGTGGACTACAAGTTCGCTGACAAGATCACCGGCAGCTACCACTTTGCCCAGCTCGACGACGTGTACCGCCAGCACTTCCTCGGCCTGGTTGCCGCGCGCCCGATGGGCCCCGGCACCTTCGGCGCCGACCTGCGCCTGGCCGTCAGCGATGACACCGGCAGCGCGCGTGGCGGCAAGATCGACAACACCTCCCTCAACGGCCTGTTCAGCTATGCCCTCAATGGCCATAAGCTCAGCGCCGGCTACCAACACATGTCCGGCGACAGCGCGTTTCCCTATGTGGATGGCAGCGACCCGTACCTGGTCAACTTCGTGCAGATCAACGACTTTGCCGGCGCTGAAGAGCGCTCCTGGCAGGCACGCTACGACTATGACTTCGCCAAGCTGGGCATTCCCGGCCTGAGTTTCATGAGCCGTTACCTCTCGGGTGACAACATCAAGCTCAAGAACGGCGAGACCGGCAAGGAGTGGGAACGCAACAGCGAGATCAAGTACGTGGTGCAAAGCGGCACGTTCAAGGATGTGGCCGTGCGCCTGCGCAACGCGACTTATCGCTCCAACTATTCAGCCCGTGATGCGGATGAAATGCGCCTGCTGGTCAGCTACAGCGTCGCGCTTTGGTAAGTAGTGCCTGGTAAGCCACTCATAACAACAACGACGGAGATAACCATGACCCCTTCACTGCGTAAATTTGCCCTCGCCGCCGGCTGCATGCTGTTCGCTGGCCAACTGCTGGCCGCTGACGAACCCAAGCGCCCGGAATGCATCGCCCCGGCTTCCCCCGGCGGCGGTTTTGACCTGACCTGCAAACTGGCGCAAAGCGCGCTGGTCAACGAAAAGCTGCTGAGCAAGCCGATGCGCGTGACCTACATGCCCGGCGGCGTGGGCGCGGTGGCCTACAACGCGGTGGTCGCCCAGCGCCCGGCGGATGGCGGCACCTTGGTGGCCTGGTCCAGCGGTTCGCTGTTGAACCTGGCGCAGGGCAAGTTCGGGCGTTTCGACGAGAGCGCCGTACGTTGGCTGGCGGCAGTCGGCACCAGCTACGGCGCCATCGCGGTAAAAGCCGATTCGCCCTACAAGACCCTCGATGATCTGGTAAAGGCCCTGAAGAAAGATCCAGGCAGCGTGGTCATCGGCTCCGGCGGCACCGTCGGCAGCCAGGACTGGATGCAAACCGCGCTGATCGCCAAGGCGGCCGGGATCAACCCGCGCGAGCTGCGCTACGTGGCGCTCGAAGGCGGCGGCGAAATCGCCACGGCCCTGCTCGGTGGGCATATCCAGGTGGGCAGCACCGACATCTCCGACTCCATGCCGCATATCCTCAGCGGTGACATGCGCCTGCTGGCGGTATTCTCCGAAGAGCGCCTGGACGAGCCGGAAATGAAGAATATTCCGACCGCCAAAGAGCAAGGCTACGACATCGTCTGGCCAGTGGTGCGTGGCTTCTACCTCGGGCCAAAGGTCAGCGATGCGGACTATGCCTGGTGGAAAGACGCGTTCGACAAACTGCTGGCCTCCGACGACTTTGCCAAGCTGCGTGACCAGCGCGAACTGTTCCCGTTCGCCATGACCGGCCCGGAACTGGACACCTACGTGAAGAAACAGGTGGCTGACTACAAAGTGCTGGCCAAAGAGTTCGGCCTGATCCAGTAATCGCGCCTCTGTGGGAGCGGGCTTGCTCGCGAAAAACTTCAACGATGACGCGTGCTACCTGGATACACGCGGCGTCCTTGCGTTCTTCGTGAGCAAGCTCGCGCCGACAAGAGCCTCCAAGGAGTTTCCAATGCTCTTACAACGCATTTTCGCCGCCATGCTGCTCGTGGCATGCGCCGCGCTGGCCTTGATGGCCTGGCCGTATCAGGCGTCTTTTTCCTACGAGCCCGTGGGACCTCGGGCCTACCCGCTGCTGATGCTCGGGCTGATGAGCCTGGCGCTGATCTACATGCTGTTCCGCCCGCAGCCAACCAAGCACACCGAGGAAGAACCGGCACTGGACCGCGCAACCCTGATCAAGATCGGCGTGTGCGTGACACTGTTGATCGTGTTTGCCACCACCTTCGAATCGCTGGGTTTCATCCTCAGCAGCATGCTGATCGGCATTCCGATGGCGCGCCTGTATGGCGGCCGCTGGGTGCCCAGCATGGTGATCGTCAGCCTGATGGCCATCGGTCTTTATCTGCTGTTCGATAAAGCCATGGATGTTCCGCTGCCCCTCGGCCTGCTCGACGTTCTGGAGAACTGATATGGATACTTTTGGCTATTTGGGCCAGGGCTTCGGCGTTGCGCTGTCCCCCTACAACCTGGTGACCGCGTTGTGTGGCACCTTGATCGGCACCGTGGTCGGCCTGCTGCCGGGCCTGGGCCCAATCAACGGCGTGGCGCTGTTGATCCCCATCGCATTTGCCCTGGGCCTGCCGCCGGAATCGGCGTTGATCCTGCTGGCAGCCGTGTACCTGGGCTGTGAATACGGCGGCCGTATCAGCTCGATCCTGCTCAACATCCCAGGCGAAGCCTCCACCGTGATGACCACCCTCGACGGCTACCCGATGGCCCGCAAAGGCCTGGCCGGCGTCGCCCTGTCGTTGTCGGCGTGGAGTTCGTTCATCGGCGCGTTCATCGCCACCTGCGGCATGGTGCTGTTTGCGCCGCTGCTGGCCAAGTGGGCGATTGCCTTCGGCCCGGCGGAATATTTCGTGCTGATGGTGTTCGCGATTGTCTGCCTCGGTGGCATGGCCGGCGACAAGCCGCTGAAGACGTTTGTGGCGGCACTGATCGGCCTGTTCCTGTCAGCGGTGGGCATCGACGCCAACAGCGGCGTGTACCGATTTACCGGGGATAACATCCACCTCACCGACGGCATCCAGTTCGTGGTGTTGGTACTCGGCTTGTTCTCCATCAGCGAGATCCTGTTGCTGCTGGAAAAAACCCACCGTGGCCAGGAAGCAGTCAAAGCCACCGGACGGATGATGTTCAACCTGAAGGAAGCGGGTTCGGTGTTCGTAGTGAACATTCGTTGCGGCCTGCTGGGCTTCATCATGGGTGTGCTGCCGGGCGCCGGTGCCACCTTGGCCTCGGCCGTGGCCTACATGACCGAAAAACGCCTGGCCGGTGCCAGTGGCAAGTTCGGCCAGGGTGACATGCGCGGCCTGGCAGCGCCGGAAACCGCCATCGGTGCGTCTGCCTGCGGTGCCCTGGTGCCGATGCTGACCCTCGGCGTTCCCGGCTCGGGCACCACGGCGGTGATGATCGGCGCGCTGTCGCTGTACAACATCACCCCAGGCCCACTGTTGTTCCAACAGCAACCAGACATCGTCTGGGGCCTGATCGCTTCGCTGTTCATCGCCAACATCATGCTGGTGATCCTCAACATCCCGATGATCCGCATCTTCACACGCATCCTCGCCGTGCCGAACTGGGCGCTGGTGCCAGTGATTGCCATCATCACCGCGATCGGGGTGTACGCAGTGCACGCCACCACCTTCGACCTGTTCCTGATGGTCGGTATCGGCATCTTCGGCTACATCCTGCGCAAGCTGGACTTCCCGCTGTCGCCGGTACTGCTCGGTTTTATCCTTGGCGGCCTGATGGAGCAGAACCTGCGCCGTGCGCTGTCGATCTCCAACGGCGCGCTGGAGATCCTCTGGTCGAGCCCGATCACCTTTGGCGTGTGGATACTGACCGCCATCATGCTGTTCATGCCGCTGCTGCGTATCTGGCGCAAACGGGCGCAACAGCGTCGTACCGTGGCCGATGTCTGAGGTCACCTTCAAGCAATGGTGGGGAACACCGCTGGTCGGCTTGGCCGGCGGTTACCTGGCCAGCCTGGTGGGCTGGCCTTTGCCGTATATGGTCGGCTCGCTGCTGGCGATTATCCTGGTGCGTTGCCTGACGCCGTGGCAGTTGGCGGAGATTCCCGGCGGGCGCAAATGCGGC
Organism: Pseudomonas sp. MPR-R2A5; assembly: GCF_058793055.1. Lineage (NCBI taxonomy): Bacteria > Pseudomonadati > Pseudomonadota > Gammaproteobacteria > Pseudomonadales > Pseudomonadaceae > Pseudomonas > Pseudomonas sp. MPR-R2A5. The sequence goes on along the minus strand of NZ_JBXAFK010000005.1, from coordinate 142,886 downwards.
CAATGGGTGGTGGGTATCGGCATCGGCCTGCACTTCACCCCACTGGTGATCGAACAGGTGATGAGCCACTTCGGCCTGATCTTCTTCGGCGCGTTGGTCACCAGCCTGTCGAGCGTGGTCAGCGTGTGGTTGATGCGCCGCAGCGGTGAAGACCGCGCCACCGCGTTTTTCTCCAGCATGCCGGGCGGTTCCGGTGAAATGGTCAACCTCGGCGCGCGCAATGGCGCGGTGCTCAGCCGGGTCGCGGCGGGGCAGAGTTTGCGCGTGCTGGTGGTGGTGCTGTGTGTGCCGGCGATCTTCAAGTATCTGCTCGACGGCGGCGCACCGCAGTTTCATCCGGCGCCCGTGAGCTGGGCATGGCTGGCGTTGTTGTTCCCCATCGGCGCACTGGTGGCGTGGGGCTGGCAACGTCTACACCAGCCCAACCCATGGCTGTTCGGCCCGTTGCTGGTGAGTGCGACGGCCAGTGTGGTGTGGGACCTGCATATCGGCTTGCCCGACGGCGGCAGCCAGATCGGCCAATGGCTGATTGGCAGCGGGTTGGGCTGCCACTTCAACCGGCAGTTCTTTCGCAGCGCCCCCTCATTCATGGGCCGCACCTTGATCGGCACGGCCCTGACCATGGCGCTGGCGACATTGGCGGCGCTGGGTTTGAGCGCCCTCACCCAGCTGGACCTGCGCTCGCTGACCCTGGGCATGATGCCCGGCGGGATTGCCGAGATGAGCCTTACGGCCGAGACCCTGCAACTGTCGGTGCCGTTGGTGACGGCCATGCAGGTGATGCGGTTGTTGTTTGTGCTGTTTTTGGCGGAGCCGTTGTTCAGGCATTGGAACCGTCAGCCGCAAAAGACCTAAACCTTCAAATGTGGGGGGGGCTTGCCCCCTCCAACATTCTGGATGTGCTTGGCCCTAGAGCGGCGGTAGACGCCACTCAATCGGGGCCTCGCCATTCTGCTCCAGGAACTTGTTGGTCCTGCTGAAATGCCCGCAACCCAGAAACCCGCGATACGCCGACAACGGCGACGGGTGCACCGAGGTCAGCACCAGGTGTTTGGTCGCATCGATCAGCTTCTGCTTGCTTTGTGCATGGGCGCCCCATAGCAGGAACACCAGGTGCGGCTGGTGCTCGCTGACCACCTCGATAATCCGATCTGTAAAGAACTGCCAGCCCTTGCCCGCATGGGCGTTGGCGTTGGCCCGCTCCACGGTCATGGTGGTGTTGAGCATCAGCACGCCCTGGTCGGCCCAACTTTGCAGGTAGCCGTGGTTGGGGATGTCGATGTTCAGGTCGCGCTTGAGCTCTTTATAGATATTGACCAGCGACGGCGGCGCCGGCACCCCCGGTTGCACCGAGAAGCACAGGCCGTGGGCCTGGCCGGGGCCGTGGTACGGGTCCTGGCCGAGGATCACCACTTTGACCTTGTCCAGCGGTGTGGAGTTGAGCGCGTTGAAGATCAGCGGGCCGGGCGGGTAGATCTCTTTGCCGGCGGCATGTTCCTGGCGCAGGAACTCGCGCAACTGGCCCATGTAGGGCTTATCGAACTCATCACGCAGGGCGTGTTTCCAGCTGGGTTCGAGTTTGATACGGTCGCCTTCAGTCATGTTCGAATTGTCTTGTAAAAAAGAATGAGGCGAACCCTAGGAAAGCCGGCCCTGCTTGTCAATTGATCTGACACACCACCGGCACTTTCCCACGAAGCGATCATACTGATCCTTCACCTTCTCGATTGAGGTCACGATGAACCTGCACTTCGAAGAACTGACCGGCAGCAACGGCGCCCGCGTCGGCATCGCCAGCCTTGACGCTGAAAAGTCCCTCAACGCGCTCTCCCTGCCGATGATCCTGGCCCTGACTGATCGCCTCGAGGCTTGGGCCAAAGACCCGAACCTCGTCTGCGTGCTGCTGCGTGGCAACGGGCCCAAGGCGTTTTGCGCCGGCGGCGAAGTGCGCAGCCTGGCCCAGGCCTGCCGCGAGCAGCCGGGGGAAGTGCCCGCCCTGGCCGCACAGTTTTTTGCCGCGGAATATCGCCTCGACTACCGCTTGCACACTTACCCTAAACCGCTGATCTGCTGGGGCCACGGTTACGTGCTGGGCGGTGGCATGGGCCTGCTGCAAAGCGCGGCCATACGGATTGTCACGCCGAGCAGCCGCCTGGCCATGCCCGAGATCAGCATCGGCCTGTACCCGGATGTGGGCGCCAGTTGGTTCCTGTCGCGCCTGCCGGGCAAGCTGGGGTTGTTCCTTGGCCTTACCGGCGCGCACATCAATGGCCGTGACGCGCTGGACCTGGGCCTGGCCGACCGCTTTCTGCGCGATGACCAACAGGACGAATTGATCGAAGGCCTGCTGCAACTGAATTGGCAGGAACAGACCGCGATGCAACTCAACAGCCTGCTCAAGGCCCTGGCCCAGGAAGCTGTCGGCCAGCAACCAGAAGCCCAATGGCTGCCGCGTCGGGCGCAGATCGACGCGTGGCTGGACGTCGGCGATGTACGCAGTGCCTGGCGCGCCTTGAGCCCGCTGCGCGACCACGCCGACCCGCTGTTCAACCGCGCCGGCAAGACATTGAGCGAAGGCTGCCCGCTGACTGCACACCTGGTGTGGGAACAGATCCAGCGTGCCCGTCATCTGTCCTTGGCCGAGGTGTTCCAGATGGAATACACCTTGAGCCTGAACTGCTGCCGCCACCCGGAATTCAGCGAAGGGGTACGTGCGCGATTGATCGACAAGGACCAGACACCCCATTGGCATTGGCCGGATATCAATACCATCCCGGACGCCGTGGTGCAGGCGCATTTCACCAAGGCGTGGGAAGGCCGGCATCCACTGGCGGACTTATCCGATTACTGACGCTTTGCGCCCATAAAAAAACGGCGCCTCATGCGCGAATGCCAAGATAGAACGAGCAAACAATAAGCCTGTGGCGAGCAGGCTTGTTGTGGTGAATGGGCTTGTTGTGGCGAGCGGGCTTGTTGTGGCGAGCGGGCTTGCCCCGCGTTGGGCTGCGCAGCAGCCCCAAAACCTGGCGATTTAATAGGCCTGGATAAACGCGGTGGCCTTATTGGGGCCGCTTCGCAGCCCAACGCGGGGCAAGCCCGCTCGCCACAGTTATGATATGGGCCTGTCAACGGTGACCGCCGCGGCCACCTCCACGGTCATGATCGCCACCGCGTCCATGCCCGCCATTGTTCCAACGATCACCCCAGCCCTGGTTCGGGTAAGGCCGGTAACCCGCCCTTGGTCCTGACGGGTAATAGCGAGGCGCTGGCTGGTAATAACGTGGCGCTGAGTAATAACGCGGTGCCGGCGCGTAGTAGCGAGGCGACGGATAATAGTCGCGCCGGTACACAGGGCCACCGCCGTAGTAATAAACCGGCGCCGGCGAGGTGTAGACCTCGGAACGGTAGTAGCTTTGGCCTCCATCGTAGTAAGGCACACAAGCGGAAAGGGTCAGACCGAGTAAAGCGCTGATCAGCAGTCGTCGATACATGGCGGCCTCCTGGACCGCGAAAGAGCACCTCCAGCGACGCTGGGGGGCGGCATTCAGCTTTCACTGAATGACGAAACATCTGACATCAAAAACCGAATCTGGTGCGTTTTGGTTACAAGTTGATACATCAATGCCAAATGCGGCCACACCCCTTCAGACACGCTGCGGCATAGCGCTTACCCACCCACCAGATTTATCGATTCAGTAATTTTTTCTGGCCCGAAACTTTCCCGATTGCGATGATGTCACTATGACATTGCACAGGCCAGGGAGGCTCTAACGTGCATCCTTCGCCACTTTCGCCGGATCCGAGCCATGAAAATTTCAACCAAACTGCTGCTGTCATTTCTACTCTGTGCACTGGTCACCCTCGGGGTCGGGCTGCTGGGTATCAAAAGCGTGGTCCGCCTCGCCAATGCATTGGAACTGACGTTCTCCAATAACCTGGTGTCCGTCAGCAGCACCTCCGCTACCCTCAATGGCCTGGTGGCCCACAACCGCGGTTTGTACCGTTTGATGGATGCGAGCCAAGGCGACGTCTCCCAACAAGACCGCGACCGTGTGCGCCAGGACATCACCAACGAACTCAAACGCAGCCAGAGCGCCTACGCCACCTACCGCGCCACGCCCCTGGAAGACGACGAACGGGCGGCCGGCGACAAGCTCGACCAGATCTGGCCAACCTACACCAGCAGCTCCGAACACATTATGTCGATGCTCGACAGTGGCCAGATCGAGCAGGCCCGCGCACAGCTCAACAGCACCAACAATGAATTGTTCCGCCAGGCGCGCGATTTGATCCGCGTGATGGTCGATTCCAATAACCGCCAGATCAAGGAAGGCGCTGCCGCCGCCGACGAGCTGCGCGACAGCGCGTTGACCTGGATGATCAGCGGCATTGTCCTGGCCTTCATCATTGCGATCATCACCGGTGTGCTGATCACGCGCCTGATCACCCGTCCTATCGCACAAGCGGTTGAGAACGCACAGCGCATCGCCAAGGGTGACCTGACCCAAGCCATCACGACCGACCGCACCGACGAAGCGGGGCAATTGCTGATGGCTTTATCCGATATGCAAGGCGGCCTGAAAAGTACGCTGACGGAAATCGCCAACGCCTCCGACCAGCTCGCTTCGGCAGCCGAAGAGCTGAGCGCGGTCACCGATGAAAGCACCCGTGGCCTGACCCGCCAGAATGACGAAATCCAACAAGCTGCCACCGCTGTCAACCAGATGACCGCAGCGGTCGACGAAGTGGCGAGCAACGCCGTATCGACCTCGGAAGCGTCGCGCCAGGCCACCACCGAAGCCGAGGACGGCCGCCAGCAAGTCGAGCAGGCCGTGTCCGGCATGAGCGCGATGGTGGTGGAGATCAACGATTCGACCCAATCGGTCGCCGACCTCGCCGGCCAGGTGCGCGAAATCGGCAAGGTGATTGATGTGATCCGCAGTATTGCCGACCAGACCAACCTGCTGGCCCTCAATGCCGCCATCGAAGCCGCCCGTGCCGGTGAGCAAGGTCGCGGTTTTGCGGTGGTGGCCGATGAAGTGCGGGCGCTGGCCCATCGCACCCAGACCTCCACGGTGGACATCGAGAAAATGATCGGTGAAGTCCAGGCAGGCGCCGATGGCGCCGTGGCCGCCATGAACAAGAGCCTGAGCTGGGCCAACAACACCCAGACCCTGGCGCAAAATGCCGGCCAGGCGCTGGAGCGCATCACTGCCAGCGTGGCCAGTATCAACGAGCGCAACCTGGTGATCGCCTCAGCGTCCGAGGAACAGGCCCAGGTGGCCCGTGAAGTGGATCGCAACCTGCTCAACATTCAGGACCTGTCGACCCAGACCGCCGCCGGTGCCAACCAGACCAACGCCTCCAGCCAGGACCTGTCGCGGCTGGCCACCTCGTTCAATAGGCTGGTCAGCAAATTCCAGCTGTAAGCGCCTCATAGCAGTGCGCCGGCGCACCCGCGTGGCGCACACCCCCCGCTTCTACGCCCTCCTCTCCCGCCCGCCCGGCTGAACAGCCGGGCATCGAAGCCACTTGGCACGACTCTCGCTTTATCTCTTGCGTGCAGGATTGATACAGGTTCGCGGCACCACAATTTGCAATGGCCGACTAGGGTTCCGGCTCGCGAAAAGCGAGTGGCTGGTCCGAGAGTTGGCGACCTCCAGTTGAGGTTACACGGCGGGATAAAAGCCCGGGAGACAAGCCACCGTTCACGGTGCCGCGTTGCTCCTGCTCGCCCTTGATCCACTGGAGAAGCCCCAATGCCCTCGATCCGTTTACCCGCCCTGCTCGCCGCCGCCTTCGCCGCCGTGCTGAGCTTCCAGACCCAAGCCGCTGCCAAAGACCACTTCAGCGTGTGCTGGACGATCTATGCCGGCTGGATGCCATGGGAGTATGCCGGCAGCCAAGGCATCCTCGACAAGTGGGCCAAGAAGTACGGCATCACCATCGACATGGTGCAACTCAATGACTATGTCGAATCGATCAACCAGTACACCGCCGGCCAGTTCGACGGCTGCACCATGACCAACATGGACGCCCTGACCATCCCCGCCGCCGGTGGCGTAGACAGCACCGCGCTGGTGATCAGCGACTTTTCCAATGGTAACGACGGCGTGGTGATCAAGGGCACCGGCAAGACCGTGGCCGACCTCAAGGGCATGAACGTCAACCTGGTGGAACTTTCGGTATCTCACTACCTGCTGGCCCGCGCACTGGAGTCGGCGGACCTCAGCGAAAAAGACCTGAAAGTGGTCAACACTTCCGACGCCGATATTGCCGCCGCCTTCAACACCGACCAGGTCCAGGCCGTCACCACCTGGAACCCGATGCTCTCGCAGATCAAGGCCAAGCCTGGCGTGAGCCAAGTGTTCGACTCCAGCAAAGTGCCCGGCGAAATCATGGACATGATGGTGGTCAACACCCAGGTCCTCAAGGACAACCCCAAGCTGGGCAAAGCACTGACCGGCGCCTGGTTTGAAGTGGTCGCCCTGATGAATGCCAAGGGCGCCGCCAGCACCGAAGCCCTGGAACATATGGCCAAGGCTTCCGGCACCGACCTTGCGGGCTTCCAGTCGCAACTGGACACCACCAAGTTGTTCGCCACGCCCAAGGAAGCCCTGGCCTTCGCTACCAGCCCACAGTTGCCCGCCACCATGGGCAAAGTCGCCGAGTTCTCGTTCAAACACGGCTTGCTGGGTGAAGGCGCCAAGGACGCCAGCGCCGTGGGCATGCGCTTCGCCAACGGCGTGACCAGCGGTGACAAAGCCAACCTCAAGCTGCAATTCGACCCCAGCTACGTGCAGATGGCCGCCGACGGCAAGCTGTAAGAGGACCTGGCCATGCGCCTGATCAACCGTGTTCCGGAGCGCTCCAGCCGCCTGCTGTTGGTCGTGCTGCCGTTCGCCCTGCTGCTGTTCGCCTACTTCGTGGGCTCGGCCGAGCGCCTGGCGGAAAACCCCAACGACAAGCTGCTGCCCGGTGCCGGGCAAATGATTGACGCAGTCAAGCGCCTGGCGTTCAACGCCGACGCCCGTACCGGTGAGTACGTGCTGTGGCAGGACAGCGCATCGAGCCTGCGCCGCCTGGCGATCGGCCTGGGCATCAGCGCCCTCGCCGGCCTGTGCCTGGGGATTGCCGCCGGCACGTTGCCGCTGTTTGGCGCGCCGTTGTCACCGTTGCTGACCGTGCTGTCGATGGTGCCGCCGCTGGCGATCCTGCCGATTCTGTTCATCGTGTTCGGGCTGGGGGAATTGTCCAAAGTGATGCTGATCGTCATCGGCGTCACCCCCTGCCTGGCCCGTGACCTGGAACAGCGCGCGCGGGAAATACCGGTGGAACTGCTGGTCAAGGCACAAACCCTCGGCGCCTCCACCTGGACCCTGATGCTGCGCGTGGTGTTGCCGCAATTGCTGCCACGCCTGCTGATCTCACTGCGACTGATGCTCGGCTCGGCGTGGCTGTTTTTGATCGCCGCTGAAGCCATCGCCTCCACGGACGGCTTGGGCTACCGGATCTTCCTGGTACGCCGCTACCTGGCGATGGACGTGATCCTGCCTTACGTGGTGTGGATCACCCTGCTCGCCTGGCTGATGGATTGGGGCCTCAAGGCCCTGACCCGGCATGCGTTCCCTTGGTACGAAGGAGCGCGCGCATGAGCTTTATCAGCGTCAACAATGTGTGGCAGCGCTACGGTGATCAAGTGGTGCTGGAAGGCTTGAACCTGCAGGTCGCCGAGGGCGAGTTCTGCACGCTGGTCGGCACTTCGGGCTGCGGCAAGTCGACGTTCCTGCGCCTGCTGCTGGGCCAGGAAACCGCGAGCAAGGGCCAGATCCTGCTGGATGGCCAACCGCTCGCCGCCGAGCCGGATGCCAGCCGTGGCGTGGTGTTCCAGCGCTACTCGGTGTTCCCGCACTTGACCGTGCTGGATAACGTCGCCCTCGGCCTGGAGCTGCCGCGTTCTCCCTTGCTGGGCCGGCTATTCGGTAAAGCCAAGAAGGACGCCCGCGAACAGGCTGCCGCGCTGTTGCAGAAGGTCGGCCTCGGCCACGCCCTGGACAAATACCCGGCGCAGCTCTCCGGCGGCATGCAACAACGCCTGGCCATCGCCCAAGCCCTGATCATGAAGCCCCGCGTATTGCTGCTGGACGAACCCTTCGGCGCCCTCGACCCGGGCATTCGCAAAGACATGCACCAGCTGCTGCTGGAACTGTGGCGCGAAACCCGGCTGACGGTGTTCATGGTCACCCATGACCTGAGCGAAGGCTTCAGCCTCGGCACGCGCCTGCTGGTGTTCGACAAGGTGCGCGTCGACCCCCACGCCCCCGGCGCCTATGGCGCGCGCATCACCTACGACATCCCTTTGAACAGCGAACGCCGCAAGGCGCTCGCCGCCGAACTTGGAGCCACTTCCAAATGACCGATTCCACCCTACTGTTCCCACCCTTCGCCGAAGAAATGCTGCCTGGCGGCGGCCACCGTTCGTTCGTGCTCAAGCGCGGCCAACTGCTGCGCCTTACCGATCTTCGCGGCGGCGCCAACGTCAGCCTGACCCTGCTCAACGCCAACGAAAAAACCGAGCGCCTGAACCTGCCCGACAGCCTCAAATGCCAACACACCGCCAAGCTCACCACCGGCCACTGCCTGTACTCGGACATGGGCCGTGTGCTGGCCGCGATCACCGCCGACACCTGCGGCTGGAGCGACAGCATCGGCGGCGTGCTGTGCGCCGCCGAAGTCGCCGAGAAGTACGGCCAGGGCCGTTATCAGGAACTGCGCAACGGCTTCTTCCGCAACGGCACCGACAACCTGTTGGTGGAATTGGGTAAATGGGGGCTGGGCCTGTCCGACCTGCTGATGACCCTCAACCTGTTCAGCAAAGTCACCGTGGACAGCGACGGTGGCCTGCACTTTGTGCCGGGCAATTCCAAGGCCGGCGACTACATCGAACTCTACGCGCCGATGGACACCCTGGTGGTGCTCACCGCGCTGCAACACCCGATGGACCCCAACCCGCAATACGCCCCGCAACCGCTGAAACTCAGCTGGATGAACGCCGACAAAAGTGTCGCCGAACACTGCCGCACTTCGCGCCCGGAAAACGAGCGTGGCTTTATCAACACCGACCGCCTGTTCGCCTGAGGAACTGTCATGTCTATCGCAATGAAACAACCTGATGCGGCGGTGTACCGCGCAACCATTCCCGCCGGCGAGCCGTGGCTGATGGAGGTCAAGGCCGGGCAGACCCTGCGCATCCTCGATCTTGAGGGCAACCAGGCGGTCGACACCTTGTTCTACAGCGTGAAAAACCCGCGTGAACGCTACGACGTACAGCGCACCTTGCGTCGGCAGAACAGCGTGTACCTGGGCACCGGCAGCGTGCTGTATTCCAACCTCGGCCAACCGATGCTGACCATCGTCGAGGACACCTGCGGGCGCCACGACACCCTCGGCGGCGCCTGCGCCCAAGAGAGCAACACCGTGCGCTACGCCCTGGAAAAACGCTACATGCACAGTTGCCGCGACAACTACCTGCGCGCCTGCGCCCACGATGGTCGCTTGGGCAAACGCGACATCGGGCCGAACATCAATTTCTTCATGAATGTGCCGGTGACGGCCGACGGCGGGCTGACCTTTGAAGACGGGATTTCCGCGCCCGGCAAGTACGTCGACCTGCGTGCGGAAATGGATGTGATCGTGCTGATTTCCAACTGCCCGCAGTTGAACAACCCGTGCAACGCCTACAACCCGACCCCGGCGGAGCTGCTGGTATGGAACTGAAACTCAAGCGCCTGCGTAAATGGTTGTTTGCCCTGTGCCAATCCCGAGCCGGGCAATGCCTGCAAAAACGCTAGAGATCCAATGTGGGAGGGAACCCTAATGCACTGTAGGAGCGAGGGGGACGCCTAGTTCTTGCTCGCGAAGAACTCACAGGCACTGCATTTATCCAGAATGCACGCGTTACCGTTGACGTTTTTCGCGAGCAAGAACTAGGCGTCCCCCTCGCTCCTACAGGCATTGGGCTTGCCCCCGATAGCGGTGGCCCCCTCCCACACTAACCACACACTGCGGACGACCGCAGTGCTCCCTCACTTTGCGGGACGGCCCGCAGGGTTTTGCCATGTTCGAAAAACTGTTGATCGCCAACCGTGGCGCCATCGCCTGCCGCATCCTGCGCACCTTGCGCGAGTTGCAAGTCAAAGGCATCGCCGTGTACGCCGAAGCCGATGCGGCGAGCCTGCATATCCAGCAAGCCGACGAGGCCTACAGCCTCGGTGAAGGCGCAGCAGCCGCAACTTACCTGGCGGTGGAAAAAATCCTCGCCACAGCGAAGGCCTGCGGCGCCACGGCGATTCATCCCGGCTACGGCTTTCTTTCCGAAAACGCAGCCTTCGCCGAGGCCTGTGAACAGGCAGGCATCGCCTTTGTCGGGCCCACGCCTGAACAGCTGCGGGTGTTCGGTCTCAAACACACCGCTCGTGCCCTGGCCAGGCAACATCAGATCCCTTTGCTGGAAGGCACCGAGTTGCTCGACAGCCTTGAAGCCGCCTTGCTGGCCGCTGACACCGTGGGCTACCCGGTGATGCTCAAAAGCACGGCCGGCGGTGGCGGCATCGGCATGCGCGTATGCCGCAGTGCGCTGGAGTTGGGCGAGTCGTTCGAGGCGGTCAAGCGCTTGGGGCAGAACAATTTCAGCGACGCGGGCGTGTTTATCGAGAAGTACATCGAGCACGCGCGCCACCTGGAAGTGCAGGTGTTCGGCGACGGCGCGGGTGAAGTGATCGCCCTCGGCGTGCGCGACTGCTCGGTGCAACGGCGCAACCAGAAGGTCCTCGAAGAAACCCCGGCGCCAAACCTGCCCGACGGCATGGCAGAGGCCCTGTGCACAGCCGCCATCACCCTGGCCAAAGCCGTGAATTACCGCAGCGCCGGCACCGTGGAATTTATCTATGACAGTGCTGACGGGCGCTTCTACTTCCTCGAAGTGAACACGCGCTTGCAGGTGGAACACGGCGTCACCGAACAGGTGTGGGGCGTGGACCTGGTGCGCTGGATGGTGCAACTGGCGGCGGGTGAAATGCCGCCGTTGCAGACGCTGGTCTTGCAACCCCAAGGCCATGCGATCCAGGCGCGCCTGTATGCCGAAGACCCAGGGCGGGATTTCCAGCCGAGCCCCGGCTTGCTGACCTGTGTGGATTTCCCGGTGGCCGAGGGCTTGCGGATCGACACCTGGGTGGAGGCCGGTTGTGAGATCCCGCCTTACTTCGACCCGATGATCGCCAAGCTCATCACCTGGGCGCCCACCCGCGAACAGGCGCGCCTGGATCTGCATCAGGCACTGAGCGATAGCCAGCTCTACGGCGTGGAAACCAACCGCGATTACCTGCGCCAGATCCTGCTCGCCGCGCCCTTCGCCAATGGCCAGCCGTGGACCCGTTGCCTGGAGGATCTGGTCTACGTGGCCAACACGGTTGAAGTCATCAGTGCAGGCACGCAAACCAGTGTGCAGGACTATCCCGGCCGCCTCGGCTACTGGGCCGTGGGCGTGCCGCCGTCGGGGCCGATGGACAGCCGCGCGCTGCGCCTGGGCAATCGCCTGCTGGGCAACGCCGAGGGGGCCGCGGCGCTGGAAATCACCATGAGCGGGCCGATATTGCGCTTCAATTGCGTGGCGGTTGTTGCGGTGACGGGAGCGCAAATCCCGCTGTTGTTGAATGATCGAGCAGTGCCAATGAACACCGCGCTGTTGATTGAGGCCGGATCGGTCCTGAGCCTGGGCACCCTCGCCGGCGCCGGTGCGCGCAGTTACCTGTGCCTGCGTGGTGGGCTGCAAGTGCCAGACTACCTGGGCAGCAAAAGCACCTTTACCCTCGGCCAGTTCGGCGGGCATGGTGGGCGCGCTTTACGGGCGGGCGATGTGTTGCATCTGTTGCCGTTGGAAGACCTGAACGCCGGGCAACAACAGGTCGCGCAAGCGCTGCCCGAGGTCCGCACGCTGCGGGTGATCTATGGCCCCCACGGCGCGCCGGAATACTTCCTGCCAGCGTACATCGACACCTTCTTCGCCACGCAGTGGGAAGTGCATTTCAACTCCAGCCGCACCGGTGTTCGGCTGATCGGGCCAAAGCCTCTTTGGGCACGTACGGATGGCGGCGAAGCGGGGCTGCATCCCTCAAACATCCATGACAACCCCTATGCCATCGGCGCGGTAGACTTCACCGGAGACATGCCGGTGATCCTGGGGCCGGATGGGCCGAGCCTGGGCGGTTTTGTGTGCCCGGTAACGGTGATCGAGGCGGACCTCTGGCAGCTCGGCCAGCTCAAGGCTGGGGACAAGATTCGTTTTGAACCGGTGGACCTCAAGACCGCCCGCGACCTTGCCCTGAAATGGGATCAAACGTGGGAGCCGGGCTTGCCCGCGACGCAGGCGACTCAGTCTCACTGTGCGATTGAATCACCGGTGGTATTGGACATCGGCCAAGCCGACACCCGCCTGGTCGCCTGCCTCGCCGGCGACACCCACCTGCTCCTGGAAATCGGCGCGCCCGAGCTGGACCTGGTGCTGCGCTTTCGCGGTCATGCGCTGATGCAAGCCTTGGAAGCCCGCGCACTGGCGGGTGTGATCGACCTGACCCCGGGCATCCGCTCGTTGCAGATCCACTACCAGCCGGAACAACTGCCCCTGGCCGACCTGCTGACACTGATCGGCCACGAATGGACCGCGGTGTGCACCCGGCAAAACCTGCAAGTGCCGTCGCGCATCGTCCACCTGCCGCTGTCCTGGGACGACCCGGCGTGCCAGCTGGCCATCGACAAATACATGACCACTGTGCGCAAGGACGCGCCCTGGTGCCCGAGCAACCTGGAGTTCATCCGCCGCATCAACGACCTGGCCAACCTCGACGAGGTGCGCCACACCGTGTTCGATGCCAGCTACCTGGTGATGGGCCTGGGCGACGTCTACCTCGGCGCGCCGGTGGCCACGCCGCTGGACCCGCGCCACCGGCTGGTGACCACCAAGTACAACCCGGCCCGCACCTGGACCGCCGAAAATTCGGTGGGCATCGGCGGCGCGTATTTGTGCGTGTACGGCATGGAAGGCCCCGGCGGTTATCAGTTTGTCGGGCGCACGTTGCAGATGTGGAACCGTTATCGCGAAGTGGCGGCGTTTGACGGCAAACCCTGGCTGCTGCGCTTCTTCGATCAAATTCGGTTCTATCCCGTGAGCGCGGATGAGCTGGTGCGGATTCGCCGGGATTTCCCCCTGGGACGCTTCGAGCTGAGTATCGAACAAAGCACGCTGAACCTGGCGGATTACCAAGCGTTTCTCGCACGGGAAGCCGCCAGCATCGGCGCGTTTCGTGAGCACCAGCAGCGCGCCTTCAATGCCGAACGCGAACGCTGGATTGCCAGCGGCCAGGCGCATTTCGACAGCGAGGAGCTCGCGGCGCCAGCGGCACAAGACACGCCGCTCAAGACCAATGAACACAGCATCGACAGCCCTATCGCCGGCAATCTCTGGCAGGTGCAGGTGAGCGTGGGCGCGCGGGTGGCGGCCGGTGATGTGTTGGTGATTCTGGAGTCGATGAAAATGGAGATCCCGGTGCTGGCGCCCTTTGCCGGAGCGGTACGGGAAATCCCGGTGCAACCGGGCAGCGGCATTGGCGCCGGGCAACGGGTCGTGGTGCTGGAACGGGACTGACCGGCGCTGTATCGTGCAGGGACTTCCGAGGCCCTGCCCCCACCGACCATGACCACGCCAACCCTTTGCCCCGCCTGTGGTGCCCGCAACGATTGCACCCTGGCCGACCCACGCACCGCCGACCAGCCTTGCTGGTGCTACAGCGTCACCATCGACCCGGCGGTGCTTGAAGCGCTGCCCGATGACGTGCGCAACCAGGCCTGCCTGTGCCCGCGCTGCGCTCAGGTGGATGAGCAGCTTCGCCATGCGCGTTGACCGTTTCCTCAGCAACCTGCCGCGTTTCAATCGCCAGCAAGTGCGCGTGTTACTGGTCGAGCGGCGGGTGACGGTAGATGGCGTGGCAGTCAGTGACCCTCACCATGAAGTACGCGAATTCAGCCGCGTGTGTGTTGACGATGAGGTGCTGCAGGCAGGCAAACCGGCGCGCTATTTCATGCTGCACAAACCCCAGGGCTGCGTCAGTGCCACCTCGGACCCGCAACACCCGACGGTCCTCGACTTGCTGGATGAACCGGACAAAAGCGAGCTTCATGTCGCCGGTCGTCTGGATTTCAACACCACCGGCCTGATGCTGATCACCAACGACGGCCAGTGGTCGCGGCGCCTGACGCAACCGCAGACCAAACTGCCCAAGGTCTATCGGGTAGAGACGGAGCAGGCCATCGGCCCCGAATACGCGGCAACCTTTGCGGCAGGCGTGTATTTCGCGTTTGAAGACCTGACGACTCAACCGGCCAAGCTGGAGCTGCTGGGGCCACGCCTGGCACGATTGAGCATCATCGAAGGCCGCTATCACCAGGTGAAGCGCATGTTCGGGCACTTCAACAACAAAGTGGTCGGCCTGCACCGTGAGCGAATGGGCCCATTGATACTGGATGCAGCCCTGGCGCCGGGCGAGTATCGGACGCTGTCCGAGGAAGAAATCCGACAGGTCTGACGACCGTTCGGCCGGTGATGGCAAAAACCCATTTGTGTGACTTGCGGCATCCCCGGTCTACTGCTTGAATCAAATCGTCAGCCAAATTATGACTGACGAGTCGCCTATAACCTCCAAGAAACACCTTGCCCCGCCCGCGCTTGACCTACGGGCCTCCCAGGCAAACAGCCCGCCATAACAACACCCGTCGGCCAGCCGTCATCGGATCGACATGGGCCCTCATCTTCCAGGCGTATGCCTACCTGTCACAAAGCTCGTGCAGAGTGATCTGTGCGCCCTACCCGCTTGCCAGGAGTCTTACGACATGAGGCCAGAAATCGCTGTGTTGGATATACAGGGTCAGTATCGGGTTTACACGGAGTTCTATCGCGCGGATGCTGCTGAAAAGACCATCATCCTGGTCAACGGCTCGATGGCCACCACGGCATCCTTCGCCCAAACCGTGAAAAGCCTGTACCCACAGTTCAATGTGGTTTTGTACGACCAGCCCTACGCCGGCCGTTCCAAAATCCATAACCGTCATGAGCAGATGCTGACGAAGGAAGTTGAAGGCCAGATCCTCCTGGAACTCATCGACCACTTCGCCGCCGAACACGTGCTGTCGTTTTCCTGGGGCGGAGCCGCCACCCTGGTCGCCCTCGCCGCCCGCCCGCGCCACGTGGAAAAGGCCGTGATCAGCTCGTTCTCGCCAGTGATCAACGCACCGATGCGCGACTACCTCGAGCGTGGCGTCGACTACCTCGGCAACCTCGACCGCGACCGCGTGGGTCACCTGGTCAACAGCACCATCGGTAAACACCTGCCGTCTCTGTTCAAGCGTTTCAACTACAAGCATGTCAGCAGCCTGGCCGAGCACGAATATGGGCAGATGCACTTTCACATCAGCCAGGTGCTGCACAGCGATCGCCTGTGCTACCTCAAGGCCGCGCGGCAAATCGACGTACCGGTGTTGTTCCTGAACGGCGAATGGGACGAATACACCAGCGCCGAGGATGCCACACAGTTCGGCCAATACGTGGCCAAGAGCAGCTTCAGCACCATCCAGGCCACCGGGCACTTCCTGGACATGGAGCACAAGGCGGCGTGCCGGGACACTCGGGAGGCGGTGGTGGGCTTCCTGAAACCTGAGCGCAAGGTCGGCCGATTGCGTTATCACCAAGGCCAGACGCAGCATGCCTTTGCTCTCTGAAATACCGTGCCGGAGCGAGCTTGCTCGCGAAGATCGCCAACGATGACGTGCGCTCCCTGGTTGAACGCGGCGCTCTTGAGTTCTTCGCGAGCAAGCTCGCTCCTACATCGGCTCCGTTCGTCGCCAGGGCAAGTGCCTGCAACTTGCACATTTTTCGAAGAAAAACTTCAAATCCAGGCGCACATCTGGTACAAAGTCAGCCGCTCTGAGCGGGTGTCGTATAATGGCATTACTCCAGCTTCCCAAGCTGATAACGAGGGTTCGATTCCCTTCACCCGCTCCACCTCTTAATTCCCGCAGCACCCCGAAATACCCCGCAAGCCTCAATCCCCCGAAAACACTAGACATCAACGTACCCCACCTAATCCCAAGCAACCCCTATATAACCCGCTTACCCTTGATTCCGTGTATGGCGAGATGTATGGTGATTCATACCTCGAACCAAACCATACAAGAATCCACAATGAAGCGATCCGATATAAAGCGCCGGCCATTGGCCGATACGGTGCTGGCTTCCCTGGAGCCAGAGGATAAGGAATACCGCGAGAACTATGGAATTGACCGGCTCTATTTCGTGGTCAGCAGCACCGGCCGTAAGCGCTGGGAGCTGAGATTCAAAAAGCCCGATGGCAAGTGGGGCTGGCACGGCCTGGGCTCTTACCCCGATGTCACCGCCAAAAAGGCCAGGGACAAAGCCCAGAAAGCCCAGCGCCTGAACGCCGAGGGCGTTGACCCGATCGCACACAAAGCGAACATCAAGGCATCCAGGGATGCGGCCGAGACCAACACGTTCAAGGCAGCCGTCGATCTGTGGCTGGAAAAGAAGATCAAGGATGGTCGGGCCGAAAAGACCCTGGCCGGAATCAATGGCGCGCTGACCAACGACATACTGCCGGCCCTCGGCAAAAAGCCCTTGAGCAAGATCACGCGGGCAGACTGCGCCAACCTGCAGGCCAGTATCGAAGGCCGTGGCGCCCACAACACTGCCGAGAAGGTCCGCGTATGGGTCAACCAGATATTCGGCCTGGCCATCGCCAGGGGCATGACCGAGAACAACCCGGCCAGCAACCTCATAGACATTGCAGAAAAGGCGCCACCGGAAACGCAGTATCCCCACCTGGTCGAGGCAGAGTTGCCGGAGTTCCTGCGCGCACTTGGACAGTCGAGCAGCGGCACCATCGTGCGCACGGCCTCATGGCTAACGCTGCTGACGGCTTCGCGCCCAGGCATGACGCGGTGGGCTGAATGGTCTGAGGTCGATCTAGAAGCGGGGCTTTGGACAGTCCCAGCGGTGAAGATGAAGATGCGACGGGATCACGTGGTGCCGCTTCCCACTCAAGCAGTGGAAATGATCAGGGATCTACAGCGGCTCACCGGACGGTCACGCTACCTGTTCCCCTCGAGCGGGGAAAAGGTGCCGGTGATATCAGACGCATCGATCAACAAGTGTTTCGCGCTGATCGGCTACAAGGGCAGGATGACAGGCCACGGCAGCAGGCACACCTGCGAGACGCTGCTATCCGAATTCGGGTGGGATGAGAACTGGCGCGACATGCACCTGGCTCATAAAAAGGCGGGACTCAAGGGCGTGTACGACAAAGCAACATACCTACCCCAGCGCAAGACGATGGTGCAGTGGTACGCCGACTACCTCGATGCGCTGCGGGACGGGATGACCAGCGAGCAGCGCGCGGCATTCAAGGCCATGGCAAACAAAGGGTAGGTCTGCGCCTTACTGCTCCCACCACTGCGAAAGCGCACCGCTCGTTGTGATGACGACCGAGCCAAAGGGCGGAACTGTCACCGTTCCTGTGCAGGCAGTAGGTCCGGTACCAGCAGCTGTTGTAGCAATGCGCATGAGCCCGGAACCGTTTATGTTTGCGTCAATTGTCGTTGACGCGCTGCCAGAGGTGGCGGTTACCGTTATTGCGAGTGGCCGTGCGGAATTGTTTCTGTATGGCGTGCCAGCAACCCTGGAACCGATAACGTTTTGCGGCGCCTGCCAGTTCCATGACGCAATTAAACTCGACATTGCGAGACCGCCAGCGCCCTGAACTCGGCTTGGGTCGGTCGCCCATGTACCCGCCGCAGCTTGTGTCAGCTCTGCAAATCCTATGACTCGATAAGGCACGTTGCTGCGAGCAGTTGCCGAGTAAATAACATTTGCCGAGGTGGATGCCGCGCTTAGCGCCGTAGTGGATATCAACCCCGTCTCATCAAGGTTTAATCCACCGGCCTGATTCACAATGGCCAGTTCTACTGTACCCGCCACATCAATCGCCAGCCCTATGAGCCGCCCCAGGACGCCATTGGCAGTACCCAGCGTGGCGCCAACTGGAACGCTTAGGAACAGGTTGTTCGGGATATCCCTGGTGTTTACCGTTCCCACCCCAAGCGTTGGGGACCGGAATGAAATGGGAGTTTTCAGGAGGCTAAAGAACAAAACGTTGGTTGCGACCGATGCCGCGAAAGGCATTATTTGTTTCTGCATCGACTGAACAGCCAATGCGGACTTTATTGCCCAATGGTGAGCAGAAAATAACCCTGCGATTACAGGGGCATCCTCTGGGTTTTCCGCCCACTTTTGCGCAAGGATGGCCGAGTCTCCGGCCGAGACAGCCGATAACGCTGCAGCATCCTTTGAGTTGCTTGCAGATAAGGCCGATGCTGCTGCGGCTTGTGCTGATGAAAGCGCCAGCGCCGGCTGTTGCTCGATCTGAGCAAGGGTAAGGGTTGATGTGATTGGGTCGCCATTTGCATCAAAGGCCAGCATCTTCAAGGAGCGGGCAGCCTTTGCTGGTAGCGGCGGTATGCCTTCTGGCTCCAGGAGACTCACCGTGAGGCCTCGGGTGTTATCACGGCTCAACTGTTTGATGGCCAGCCACAGTCGGTCATAGTCACGGTTTACGGTCTGGGCGAGAAAGTCGCCATTGATCTGGTAGTCAGCCAACCGCTGGAACGGAACAACCATCTGAAATAGAAGGTCCCCAGTGGGCGCTGGGGTGAATGTGCAAGAGCTGGTCGGATTGCCGATCCCGGTCAGGGTGAAACCAGTTGTCACCGGCACACCGTTAAGAGTGATCTGCAGATCAGCCGCATCCAGCAACAGGAAGGGGATGGGGTACACGGTGGCCACGCCATTGGCTGCGTAGCGTTTGAACGTTGGTCCGGGTTGAACTGACATGATTGGCCCCTGGTGGTGGCGGGCTAGTAGTCGACCTGCACTTCGTGCGTGCCCGCATCTGGACGCCAATTGTCACGACGGGCCTCTGTCGGTTTCCCGACTATCCGGCCAATGCGAACTGGGGTCTGGGCGATAGCGCCAGCGCCCGAGTCTATATAGTCGTCATCCTGATTGTTCACCGCTGGGTTGAAGTCGCGCATCTGGTCCCAGATCGTGTTCAGTACATCGACGTGCGCCCACAGGAATTTGGCAGACAGCGGCGATTCAAAGGCGTCAAGGATTCGCTTTTGCTTGTTGGTGCTGGAGTGTTCCTCCCCTACTCCGCACCCAGTGCCCTTCAATGCTTGCTTGAGTAGAACGGGGGCGAACCCGCCGGGGCCGTTGGTTTCGATGACCACACGCGGGATCTGGTGTTTAACCACCAGTTCACGTATCTGATGCACCTGGCCCCCAATGATTTTATCGCCGTTGAATTCCGCAATCTCCCCGGTGAGCCCCACGGCCAGGTGCCAATAGAGCTGACCCCGCGCATCGGTCAGAATCAGAGAGAAGGCAGAGGCGTCGGACTTGATCTTGCCCAGGGAGCAGTCCCAATACGCAACCGCGCCGACGATCTGCGTAGAGCCGAGGTACATGGCTGCCGCGTTGTTGGCGTAGCGCATGGTTGGCTGAACCGCGTACGGGATGATGCGCTCAGGGTCCAAGCGAACCTCCGTAACGGGCTTCGAGTGCAACTGATACTGCGAATCCCATTCGTTGATGGTGCGGGTTTTCTTGCGACGCTTCTCCAGTTCCAGCAGGTCGAAGCGATCAACCCAGGCAATACCAGCGTAACAGTCGATCAGCGTTCCCGGCGGGGAAAAGAACGCGATACCGGTTTTGGTCAGCTGGTAATCCTTGCCCAAGGCCAGGGCGCGGGCGTGCTTGCCGATCCCTGAAAACACGAATTCCGGCACGAACGGCAGATCGTAGGCCGTCAACTTGGCGTCTTCAATCCGATGCTCACGAGCAAACATGCGGATGGTCAGGCAGTCCGCGCCCAGCGCTTCCTGTTCGTCGTACAGGCTGTCATGGGTGTGCGGCGTGCCAACGAACAACAGGCGCGCACCGGGCACCATGATGTGGATCTGCTCGCCCAGTCGGTACCGCAGCTTCTCCCGCGCCTCAGGCGTGGCAATGTTCTTGGGAACTTCAACATCATCGTTCTGGCATTCGTCGGCACGCGAACTGGTGATGTTCGACATGATGCCGGATGCCTGCATGGATGGGTTTCGTTCGTCCACGGCGCCTGGCACCCACCAGAACGCAGTGTCGCCCTTCATTTTCCTGTGCGCATCCAAGGTCAGTGGGTGACGCATCAGGATTGCCTTGCTGTCGCGGCTGGTCTTGTAGGCCGTGGGGTCCGTGTCGCCTTGATGCAAAATTCGATAGGTTGGGTCCAGGTAGAACCGCCAGGCGTTGTATAGCGCCAGGATGGTGGACTTACCGAACCCTCGGAAACAGCGAAGCACCGCGTGGTCTCCACGATGCTCAAGCCAGTGGCAAGCCCGGATATGGATGTCCGGCACATCCCACTTCATGCGCTTTGCCCAAATCAGGAAGAACGCCAGAAACGAGATGTACTTAGTGGACATGCACGCCCGCCTGTGCGCGCTCCAGTAGTGCTGTGGCTTCGCGTTCGGCCTTGGCCTGCATGGCGTCGAGGTCGTCTTCAGTGGTGCCGCCTGGCAGCGTGCCGCCCTGTACGTGGCCGGTGATGCTCATAACCTTGACCAGCAGTGTCATGGTGGCAGCGGCGTTTTTCTTGCACCAGTGCCGGTCGCCTCGCTCTTCGCGGGTGAGGTCGGCCAGGGTCTTGCCGGTGCCGGGCCAGTTACCGGGATTCGCCTCATCGAGAACAACATCCGCCAGGCCTTCGGAAAGTGCTTTGAGTCGCTCAATCTGATCAGGTCGCATTATTTCGCTCCCACAGCTGCGCCAAGGTTCGGCGCGCGATCTGGTGTTGAATCGCCCGGCTCCCACCAATACGACTGATTGAATTCCTTGCGGGCCCGCTGTTTCATCCGGCGCAGGTAGCCAGGCGAGAAGTAATCCTGCAGCTGGTTGAAGATCAGGTGGTCAGTGGCGGCCTTGGTGTACCAGAGGTTGGCACCGGGCAAATGGCTCTTGGCCAGACGCACCAGCTTGCCCCCGGTTTGGTTGACCTCACCGTCTGCGGCGTTGTCCTTCAACTCGAAGATGGCTTCCAGATCGCCGGCGATGGGTCCGCCCAAGGCTGCAAGCGGCGAGCTCCCGCCCTGCGACGTGTCGGAGAACAGGAAGTCACCGTACAGGCCCATGGCGCCACCCTTGAGGAATGACGCCAGCCCAAAGCGCAAGCCGGGAACGCCCCACTTCTTATCGTCGGTGATGTCCTTCGGATCGCGGCCGGCGGCAATCTCCCCAAGCTGAATGGCCATGCCACCCAGTACGGTGGTGGACGCGACCAAGGCAGCGAGATATCCAGCCTTACCCCATCCTTCCTGGGCCATGCCGCGTGCGCCGTGGCGCATGATCATGCCGATGGAGAAACTCTTGAACTGCCAGAATGAACGCAACAGCTCGCCCTTGGCTGTGCCGCGCTCGACGCCGCCGTGCATCATCGCCTTCTCCCTGGCGCCTGGCTCAATGATTGCCATGTTGGTTTCATCCAGCACGGCCCCCAGCAGCTTGGTGGCGGCCTGATCCTTGAGGCGCTGCGGGGTTGTCTTGAGTTGCTGCGCCATCGGCACCAGATCGGCGTTGGGAATGCGGTAGATGCTGTTCGCAGTCAGCACGGTGTCTCCCACGCCGCGCCAGTCCTCGGGCTGCGCCATGCGCCACACGGACCAATCAGTTTCGGTGACGCCCTGCCCCATCAAGCGCTTGGCGTCGGCTGGATCCATTGCCGCCAAGGAATCATGGCGGCGCGACATATCACCGATGGTGTCCAGCATGGTGGCGCCGAACGCCCGCTGACTGCCGGCGGTCAAGGCATTGAGCCCGGATGCCTGCATGACCTTGCTGGCAGCGGTCTGGGAGAACTTGGCGATGCGGCCGGCCACCTGTTCATTGGTACCCAGGCCATCAGCTCCGAAGCGGTTCAGGCTGCCGATCAGTTGATTCAGGCCCAGGCCCGCGCGTTGCGCCATGCGTCGATCACCAGAACTGGCCGGGTTGAGCATGCGCAACTCATTGGCAAACACCTTCATCACCGGCATGCCGTTCATGGATGCGGTAAGGCCCAGCGTTCCCTGGTCGGTGACCGAAGTCAGGACGGCGGAACCCAGGCGGCTGGCGACGTTGAGTGCGCGGTAGGTGTCGAAACCATTGGCCAGCGCGGCAGATACCGGCGGTTCACGGGTGCCGGCCACTTCCTCAAATAGGTGCTCGATCTTCTTGCGCTGCTTGGCGGTCTTGGCCAGGTCGCCGGGTTTGGCGGTATCCATGGCTTTCTGTCCGGCGTCGAGGAAGTAGCGCATTTGATTGCTGGGGTTCGGCCCCAGCGCTTCAACCAATGCGATATCCCGAGAAGCCCGGTCAATGTGCCCAATCAGCAATTCCAACAGGTTGCGGTCCCCATAGGCCTTCTGGGCTGCGATGAAGCTTTCGGCATCCTTGTAGTGGATCTGCCGCGACTCGCTCCCACGGTTGGCACGCATGCCGTTACCGGCAGCCTGGCCGGGTTCAATCTTGTTGGCGCCACCGGTGGCCAGCGTCACCCAAGCGTGCTGTAGGAAGTCGGTCAGCTCGGCATCGTTCATCGGCGAGCCGTCTTCCTTGAGGTACTTGCCACGGTTCGCCCACTGCACATGATCGGCGACCCACTTGGCCTGGTCCTTGGCCACCTTTACCTGGGAGTGGTCGCGCGGCATGGACCAGTCATCCAGGAAGCCAACGTCACCGCCAGCGCGGTTGAAGCGCTGGCGCAGCTGCTCGGCGGTGTCCTTGAACTGCTTGGCGGCCGTCTTGGCCACGGTGCTGCCGGAGTCCTCGCCGTGCAGCTCACGCACCAGGGCCAGGTTGCCGGCCTCATCTTGGAATAGACCCAGGAACTTGCCCTTGGTCTGGTCGATCACGTCGAGCATGCGGCTCAACGAGTCGTCACGGATCGCCCGAGTGGATGACTCAATGGACAGAATCCCGCTCTTGCCGTCGGCGGAAAACGCCAACATCCGGTCGAGCCCTTCAAGTGGGCGTTCCGGGAAGCGCTGCATGTAACTGGCGATGCGGTCGTGAGCCAGGATGGTCAGGGCCACGCGCTTTTTCTTGAGGTTCGCCTCTTCCACCAGGTCCTTGGCGGACTTGGCAGCGGCTTCGTTGAGCCGATCGGCAGCGGTTTTGGATTGCCAGGTGGGGTCGGTCTGCGCCAATTGCTTCATGTTGCGGCGCACGCGGTTCTCGATGCCCTGGATTTCCTGCTGGTTGAGAGAGCGGCCTATGGCCTGGGTGACGGCTTGAATGCATTCGGGGCGCATGGGCTTGCTCCTGTTTGAATGGGAGCAAGCCTATGGGGTGGGGATAGACGGTTTCCCGACTATTTGTTACTCGGCTACGCAGCCGTTACCGCGCGATGACCATCCGACAATCTTGGCATCCTTCACCTCTACAACGGTGGCGCAGGCATATTCTATGCCCTGCGCTGGTACTCCGTGATTCACAGTGGTAAATGCTGCGTTGCCGGTGTACGTGGTGTTTGCCGTGGTTGGCGTGCCTGGCAGCACCAGGGCATTGCTGAACGAGTATTGCAGGAACTTGCTGCCGCCGGATTCGTAAACGCTCTCGGGCGGACCCCACTTGCGAATCATCTTGGCTTCATCCTGGCCGACCCACGTATCCATATTGGCCTTGTACTTCGCCTCAGAGGCGCAACCGCCCAGCAATGCCAGGGCGGCCAGCAGCAGTATCTGTTTCATCCGTGTATTCCCGATGCACCAATGTTTGCGCATATTCCCACATCACCCCCGTTGCAGGAAGCAAGTGGCGGCAGCGGCAAAACCCTTGGCGTCCTGGGTGGCCTTGGCGATATCGGCGTCAGCACTGGCCAGCAGCTCACGGGCGGAAACGGTGATGGGGTTGCCGTCTTCGTCCAGGGCGCCAGTGGCAATGCGCACATCTTCGGTGCGGGCCAGGATCTCGTCGGCAACCTGCAACACCGGATCAGATGCTTCACCGCCACCCTTTCCGGCGTCATTTACCACGCCAGCCCCCGGTTTATCTGGGGTGGTAACTTTCGCCCCCCCTGATTCACCGCCGGGCTTACCAGTCGCTGCCGGCGTCGTTTCCGGTTTTCCGACATTTTTTGAGGCGCCAATATCCAGCGGCTTAGCCTGTAACGTCGGGTCGGCTCGCTCTATATCGTCAAGGATGCGGGTGATTTCCTGGCGGGCGATCTGCGCCATGGTCAACTTTGTGTTGGCCTCGGCCACGCCAGCGGACAGCGGATTCTTGTCGAAGCCCTTCACAATGGCGTCAGCGCGCTGGGTTACCCGGTCGCTGAAGCGCTGCGGAACTTCACCACGGTCCATGGCGTTCAGGTCCGCACGGGCTTGCTCGGCACTGCGGTTGCCGCCCAGCGCTTCATTTAGCGACGTCTGCCGGTCGGTCAGGTCCAGGCGCTCGGCGTCGATGGCTTTGCGCGCTGACTGCTCGGCCTGCTTGCGGGTCTGCCCTTGCTGCTGAAACTCTTTCGCTCGAGCGCGGAACGTGTCGTCCAGACCTTCAAGGCTGCGGGCTACAGAAGACAGCTCGGTTTTAACGTCCTTCACGTTCGGCAAGATGCCGGCGGCTTCCTGCTCCAGCTCAATGCGCAAATTCGGCTCCAGATCCTGCCGCGCGCTGGCCAACGCTGCATCCTTGCTGGGCGCCATGACCGGACCGTCATCGGCCGCACGCATGAACTGGGCGCTGTGGATGCTGTCGGGCAGCACAACCGGCTCTCCGCGCTGCAACTGGTTGATCACCGTGCGGATTGCATCTTGATGTGCCATGGCCGACGGCGGATCAATAGGCGCGCCCGGTGCGGTATCGACGTCGGCGTGCTGATTGGTGCGCTCGGTCAGAGCAGCATCGACCTGGCGGGTGGTCGGGCGGCGAAAGTTCGTGCGCCCGATACCGAAGAACGCCAGCCCCATGATGGCGTCAGTAGCCAGCGCGGTGCCGTCCATGACTTTGTATTGGGCAGCCTGACCGTGATATCCGTTGCTCTCCAGGAGCTTGGCAGTGGCTCCACGCCCAGCCATGCCCAGACTTACGTTTGCGCCAAGGGCGATAGAGACATCACCGAGCAGTGGCTTGACGAATTTGGCCGCCGGCAGAACGGCGCCTACGCCCATCGTGGCGGCATCGATCAGTCCCTTTTGCGTGGCGGTGGATTCGTCTAGGCCCTCTGCTACCCCCACCTGCTTGCTGGAGAATCCAGCGGGCGCACCAGCGGCGACAGCGGCGCCGACCGGACCAGCAGCAACGGCACCGGCAACGGTGCGCGGCAGTACGGCAGCGGCTTCGCCCAGGATCTGGCCGACGAGACCAACCTCTGTTGGGTCGGGGCGCAGATCCATGACTGACTTGGCTGTTGCCTCGCCGATGTCGCGGGCCTGGGTTTCCCGAAACTGTTGCTGATCGGCCAGCTGCCCGTCATCGGGCGCATAAGACGAGCCAATGGCCAGGTCCGACTCAACGGCCAGGCTACCCAGCTGCAGGGCGGTGGACTGGATTGTACGCCCGCCCTCAATGGCGCCACGCAGCAGGTTAGGCCCTATGGTGCTGAGCGCGCCGGTGAATGCACCAGGCGCCAGCTTATCGGCCGTACGACCCAGACGGTCATCCTGACTACGCGCCTCGCTGTCTTCGATCATTCCATCTAGCCAGCTCATTTGACGATCACCATGATAGGTTTCTGGGTGTCCGGATCGATCTGCACCCGGCCGGCGTTCAGCAGGTAATAGGAACCTTCCTTGCCTGGCACTGGCATCAACGGCATGTCCTCCAGTTGGCTGACTGGGATCTTGCTAGCTTTGGCCATGCCCTCGATCTGCGTGTCTACGGACTTGTTGAAGTCATCGTCGCCCATCCCGTAAGGCTTGATCACCTTGGCGCCGGCCCGTTCAGCAACACCACCGGTTGCCATGTCGAACGCAGCCGTGGCGGTCTTTTTGTCCAGGTCGTCACCCTCGTCGTACTTCAAGCCCTTCGCCGCTGCAGTGCCCGCGTACAGGGATTTAAATGCCAGATAGGCCTGCTCGCGCTGCGGTGTACCTGGTGTGAGTGATGCGCCGGCGTGCTCGTCGAAGGCATCCCGGAAAAACTTGTCTTTGGGCATTGGCACCGATTTGTCGGCCAGCACCTTGGCGCCGGACAACAGCGTGCGCGGTACGTCGGTGCCGTCGGCGCCCTTGAGTCCACGGAACTGCGCCATGCCCGCAAGCGTGGCAATTGGGTCATCACCGACTATCGGCTTGAGAGCAGCAGCAAAGGCGGCGCCCGATGGCGATGATCCGGCAATGGCACCGAATACCTGCAGCTTGGTGCTGTCGTCTGCCTGTTTGACCATGGCCGACAGCATCACCTGCTCTTCTGGCTTCCATGGGTTACGGCTCACATCGGGACCATAGGCCTTACGCACGGAGTCGACCACGTCGAATCGCTCGGCGATCTGCTCGCCCAGCTTCTGCTGACCCTCTGGCGTAGTTACGCCCGAAATATCTAAAGGCGCCACATCGGCGCCGGTTCGCATTGCGTTGAAGGTCAGCGGGTTGTCGCGCATCAACTTGGCGTTGTTGTCCAGGGCAGTCTGCAAGCGCGTCAGGTTGGCTTGTTGGGCAACGCTGCCGCCATTCGCCTGCATCTTCTGGCGTTGCTGATCGATGTACTGCTGGGCAACTGCAGGCGGTTGACGCAACAGGCCCTGCACCTCCGTCATCTCCTGCATGCGGGTATTGAACTCGCCGGCGGCGGACGTGCCGGCCAGCGCGGATTTCCACCTTTGCTGATCTGCTGGCGTTGGGGGCACGCCGGTTGCGGCCTGCCTGTCCATTTGTGTGAGGATGCGTTCAGCTTTTACTTCCCGCATTTCAGCCTGGCGCTGCTGGTGTTCCTTCACTTGGAAGATTCGACCGCTCACAGTGTTGAGCAATTGGTTGCGCTTCTCCGGGTCCAGCTTGTGTGCGTAGAAACCGTCCTCGGCGGTCAGGTCGTGTTCGACCTTTTGCAGGCTGCCCAAGCTTTCCCGCGATTCGATAACGCGCTGTGTGGCGTGCGTGGTCCAGTTGTTGTCCTTGAACTGCTGCTTTTTGCTGGCCCAGGCTTCACCAAATGCCAGGTGGCCGGCGGTGTCCACGTCCTCGGCGTCCATGCGCTTGTTGATCAGCTCGACATCAGCACCAGGCATTGCAGCGTCTTTACCCAGCATATCCATGCGGGATGAGAGGTCGCTCTGGGCTGAAAGGATCCTGCCCTTTGCTACTGACGCCTCGATGTTGGCCAGGCCGCCCAACTGGATACGCTTGAGCGAGTTACCGATTTCGCCTTGCTGGGCAGCGTCGAGACCGGGCGTGTCTATGGGCTCGAGCTTCGACACAGCCGCGTTGTAGGCTTCTGGCGCCTTGTCATAGGACAGCTTGCCCACGCGGATCTGTTCGTCTAGGTCCGTGGCAATGGTCTTGATCTGCGATTCACGATCGATCAGCGCATTACTGGCCTTGACCCTGGCCAAGGCCTGCTCTTCCTTGTTGCGCTGATCCATGATGTTCAGGCCGACGTTTTGCAGCGTTCCGGCGACCTGCTGATTGGCGCGATTCTGGGTGTTCGGGTCAGCGGCGATGACGCGGTTTTGGGCAACTTCAGTTTGGACGTTTGCCTGGCCGAATCTACCAAGAGGGATCTGTGCCATTAGGAGTTCCTCACCCATGCCGCGTTGGTATTAAGCCCCTGATCTTGGCCCTGCATATTTCGCCCAGCTGCCGATGCCTTCCACCCCGAATAGATCTGGGCGCCGCCCTGCATCACAGAACTTACCGACTGAGCATTTGCGGTGGACCTGGCCTGCGCGCCGCTGAGCCGCATGTTGCTGGAGTCCGCATAGCCACGGGCTTTTTGGTTTTGCCCGTTGAAGATGGTCAACACCGCGTCTTCCTCGGCATTGCCGATGATTTCCTCGTTGATGTTGATCGCGGAGCCTTCGCCGGTCTCCACGCCGGAGCCTGCCAGCGCGGCATTGGCCTCGCTCGCCTGGTTACGGGCAAGGCGCCGGATTCGGTCAGCCTGCACCGTAGCAGCGCTTGCAGCCGCATCAGCGTCAAGCTGGGACTGTTTGGCCTGGGCGTCGGCGGTCTCCTGAGCCTGCTTGCCCGCTTGCTGGGAGGAATAAACGGAATACGCCGTGCCCGCGACAGCAGCCGCGGCAGCGATGTATCCACCATATGCAGCCATAAACGCAGCGCCGGCGGCCATTATTTGATCTCCATTTGAAAGAGGGGCGCGAACACTTCGAACCCCAATGATCGATACAGATTCGATGTGCCTTCGACGTTGAGCTTGGTGCCGATACCCAACTGCACATGGCGGGCGCCACGGATGCGAGCCCACTCGACAAAGGCCAAGATCAGCCGGCGTGCCGTAAACCCGCTACGGCGTGATGGCTCGATAAATACCGAGTAGTCGTAGGCGATGGTTTCTTCGCTGAACCATTGATCAACGATGCCGCCGGCCATACCGCCGACAATGTCTCCATTGATCTCGGCCACGAACACCACACCGTTGTGCCCGTTGATCAGTTCATGCAGAAACGCCGCCGACTTCTCGGGGGAGAACGCGAGTTCGGAATAGCTGCTGATGTCGTGCAGCATGGTGCCCAGCTCGATCAGCCGGGGTACGTCGGAGTGCTTCGCGGCTCTGATCATGTCGGGCCTCAGTCGTTAAAGGACATTTTCTTGATGACGCACAGCAGGTGGAACGGCAGTGGCTGGTTTTGCTCGATGACCAGGGAAGCCTGGCCGCGATCCCATCCAAGGTTCTCCATGCGGTGATCGCCGGTGAACAGCACAGGCGGCTTGTCCAGGGCCTGCGAGCCCAGGTTGCGGAATGCCACAGGCTGTCCGTTGATCTCGCAGCCAGTTGTCTGGAGGAAGCGCAGGGTGATTTCAGCAATGCGCATGCTGTTGCCCTGGGCGCTGCCGGTGTTGCCCTGGACTTCTGGGGTCAGAGTCTTGATCTGGGTCTTGAATGGCAGGCCGATCTGCACGGCGAAGGCATTGCGCGGAATGGTGACTTGCCCGCCGGTGACAATCTGCTGCTGCATCACCACGCCATCGGCGACGATGTCGACAGTCTTCCCTTCCAGGTGGGCCAGGCCGCTCCACACTGCTGAGCCTGGGCCGCTGACGGCGGATATCCCGCAATCAACCCGAATGCCCGAGGTGAAGCGCTCAACGTAGCGGGTCTGCACGCCGTTGACAGTACGGCGGACGATGGCCCACATCTGTTCGCCGGTAGCCGTGGGGATCGAGGCGACCGATTCAAACTGGCCATCGGTGATCTGGCGGGCCCATCCCACCACATCCTGGTCACGGTCGACGGTGAGGGTCGCGATCACGCCATCAGCGCGCACCAGGAACAGAACTGATTCCGGCTCTTGCTGGTAGGCCATATCGACGATACCGGTCTCTGTGGCGTGCTCAGACAGCACGGACATATCTGGTGCGCCGTAGGCGTCGGAGTCGTACTTGTAGGCCATGGCGCGCAGCTTGCGGCCAGCCCGCTGCACGAAGTACAGCTCATTACCGATCCGGACGGGCTTAACGTTGTTGCAGCCGTACACGGATTGGTTCTTGACCTGGATATTGGTGGGCGTGATTGGCTTCTCAACGCCGCCAGTGAGGCTGAACTCACCGCCGTAGGTCAATGCAATCAGGGCCTTGATCTGGGCCATGTGAGTGATTGGGTTGATCTGGTCGCTCGAAACGGTGAACGACATGGCGTCATCGTCCTTGGTACCAAGTTCGAAGTTCAGGTATTCCCCGGTACGCGATTCCCAGATGGTTTGGGGGTAATTCGGCGAGCCAGCAGCGGCCAACCGCTGTTCGTGCAGGGTTCCGGTGGATGGGTAACCATCAATGTCGTTCCATACCGAGCCCTCAACAGACCAGGCGTTCGCAGGGGATGCCACCGCTGACGTGATGGCGCCGCGCACGATACCGGAAACAACCGTGGTGCTTGATACGGACTGAATCTCCACCAGGCCGCTGTTGACCTTCACAAACTTGCCCACGTCATCACTGCGCCACCCAGCCGCGCCGAGGGTCAGGCTGATGATTCCACCCACGGTGCCCACGGCGCTTGGGGTCAAGGTTGTCTGCGGAGAGCCCTTGATCGACCAGGCCGTCATGGGCGTGACTGGGAATACCGTGATCACCTGCACGGTGGCCACGGTCGCACTGACAACCGCGGTGATCTTGGCTATACCGCCGCCAGACCAGATTTCGCGCCCGACGTCGGCAGCCAGGAAAGCGGACACCGATGACGTGAACGTGCGCCCGGTCCCCACGGTTACATCACTGATTGTTGCCGAGGTGGTGAAGCTGATGCCCTTTTCGTCGAAAGGCTTGGTCACAAACGGCGCCGGAGCCAGGCTCCACTGTAGATCCGCGATACGGCGCAAGCGGTTGATCGGCACCTGGGTGTTGAAAATGAACATGGTGTCGGCGCCCTGCACGTAATCGATGGTGCTGAGCATTGCCTCTGTGTAAGGGCTGACCAGCTCGACACCGGTGTAAGTGCCGTCCGGGTAGAAGATACGCACGTACAGATCGCCAAACTCGCACATATATGCCTGGGACTTGTTGAACACATAAGGGATCAGGCGGGATCGTTTGGCGGGGAACTTGGTGGTGGCAGCGTACAGGGTGCCATCGCGGCGAGTGCAGCCACCGTGCACCAGCGGCCAAGCATTTTGGATAATCTCGGCGCCGTTCTGGTACCGGGCGATATCGACACGCCCAAGCATGCGTGGGGAGAGTTCGCCGGCGGTGAAGTTGGTTTGATTGATCGTCAGGCGGGCCATTATCCGTGCGCTCCAAAGCGGGAGGCGTACAGGCGTTCATCGCCGAGGGTTTGCGGGGGATCTTCCTGGCCATCAACGGCGCGTGCGACCTTCTTGGCCATGGCCAGTTTTTGTTCGAAAGCAGCCTGCAGGGCAGATGACTGGGTGATCGGGTAGGCCATCGCGGAAGCCATGGCCAGGGTGAGCAGGCCCACTAGGCTGGCGTCCCATGTGTTTTCTATTTCGTTCAGGTACACATAGCGCAACTCAAGCGACGTGGCGTCGGCGAGGATGCTCCGGCCCTCTACCAAGTAATCGATCTGGCAACCGTTCTGACCAACCTCCAGCACGCGCAGGAAGTCCGCTGGTAGTTCGAACTGGTTGTCATAACCGAATGCTGGCGGCGTTGCGTCTGGCGCCAGCAGCGCACGTTTGATGGTGCAGTTCCACGGATGGGCGCGCAGCAGGTCGTCGCGGATCGTCGGATACAGGTTGGCCGCCAGCTTCGCCCGGTCTACCGGCTCATTGAAGTCGTTGATGGTCTGGGCTCCCAGCATCAACAGGGCGTTGGAGCAGATCGAAACGCCGGTCGCCATGCTCATGTAAAACCTCCAGATAAAAAGACCGGGGCACAGGGCCCCGGTAAAGTTTTTGCCTTCCTTGGCGGCCCGTGAATCAGTTGCCGTCGATGTATTGCAGCTTCAGGCTGACCGTACCGGCGCCGGTTGCAGCGGCTGTCAGGGTGATAGCTACGTCGTATTGCTTGCCCGGGTCAGCAGCGAGGCCAAGGGCCTGCCACAACGGCTTCTCGATGTCGGCCAGACCGAAGCCTGTACCGGCGTCAGCGGCATCCGCTTCGTGGGTAACGTCCTGGTTAACCAATGCAGCGGTCAGCGCCTGGGCCGAGGCGAAGAAGTCAGCGTCCACTACAGCGCCAGCGTTGACGGCGGTAACGTCGTACAGACCGATATCCCCCACGGCGGTGGTGATCGCATCGCACGACAGCAACAGGCGGGACACACGGTCCACCGAGTTGATGCGCATCAGGCGATACACGGATCCGATGGAATCGGTCGCGCTGGCTTCGACGAGGCCGACGCGCTCGCGCAGGCGGCCGCCGTCGATACGTTGCGGCGACAGGGTTTGTGGAAGCGCGTCAGAGTTGGTGACGGCCGCGGACTTGAGGATTACTACTGCCATGATTCATTGCTCCTGATCAGATGGGGGGAAGGCAGGCGTCAGAGCCTTAGGACTCAGCCGCAGCGATTTCCACAACCTTTTCCTCTTCCACCCGCACGGCGCCGATGGACATTTTTCCGTAGATACGCACGTTGAAGCCTTTGCCCGGATCCTTGCCTACCTCGGTTTGAATCTCGGCGCCCTTGCCCAGAGTTACACCGGACTTGGCCCACGCGTAGAGCAGGCGGACACCAGCGGACAGCGGAGTGCGCTCAGATGGAATCCAGGTGAAGCCCATCCATTTGCCTTCAACGTCGCCGCTTTCGAGGAACTTGCCGGCCATGTAGTCAGCGCTGGTCAAGGTTGGGTCGGCGAGAATGTCGGCGGCAGCCTGGGCGCTGTAGGTGATGCACAGCTCTTCACCGTTGTGGTTGTCGGCTTCGTTCTGACGGAACAGCTTGCGGGCCTGGATGATCTTGGCCTTGGTCAAGCCAGTGCCGCCCACGGCGATTTTCTGCTTGGTAGGCAGGAGAATGTTGCCGGTGGTGGAACGCGAGAAACCGCCAAAGCTGCTGATGATCACGTCATCCTTGGCACGGTTCAGCGAGGAAACCATTGCCTTGACGTAGTCCGAGGTTGGGTCAACCAACATACGAACCTTGTCCTGGTCGTCGATCATGTCGCCGTCTTCCCAATCGAACAGATCCACAAAGCGCGTGCTGTGTGGTTGGTCGTTGATCGGGGTATCACCGTGGCGGGTGGTGCGGCGCTTGGCGGTACGCTGGCCCAAACGGTTGACGGACTTGGACATACCAACGATGTTCGGCTCGATGGTGACGTGGCCTTCAAGGCGGGAGGTCATTTGCTGCGCCAGGTGCCGGAAGTTATCGGCGTACTGCTGGACAAAGGCTTCTGTGATTTGAAAGGACATTCGATGCACTCCAATGCAGATAAGGGATTGCCTGCCGGGTGTCCGCATCGCGGGCCGGTATTACCTGGCGTGCATCGGCTTTGCTGCGCCTCGGGGCTTTCCGGGTGTCTGCGTGCCATCGCAGGCCGGCCCATTGCTGGGATGCCTGCGATGTTTGTGCATGGGGGGTGTCGGTTTCCCGACTATTTGAAGCGAGGGAGTTACAGGCGGGATTGAGGCTTGTTGTATTTGCGGTTGTACATCTCATCCAGTTGCGCCTGAATGCCTGGGCGCTTCGGGTCGTGCGCGGGCAGGTCTTGCAACTGCTGGCGAAGCTCGGACGTCTTGACCGCGAAATCTGCCTCACTCACCTGGGCACCACCGTTAATGGCGCTGTCTTCCTTGAGTTCCTTGCCGATGTTGGCGGTAAAGGCGATGAAGTCCGGGTCGTTGCCGTACTTGGTCATCAGGGCATTGAAGTTGCCCGGTGCATCGCCCTGGCTGGCGAAAGCCTCGGCGGCACGATAGGACGCGGTGACGTTGGCGCGTATCGCCTGGTCATCGCCCCATGCAGCCTTGAGCGCCGCGGTGCAATCCTGCTGCGTGAGCTGGGCAGCACCACCGATCAGGTTTGGCGCGGCCTTCATGTACTCGCCGATCACGTATTGCACCTGGTCGTTGGTCAGGCCCTTGGAGTGGGCCCCCTTCAAAAACGACTGCGTGTCAGGGTCGGCCTTGAACTCGTCCCAGTCGAAACCCTCGACGCCTTCCAGCTTGACGGTGTATTCCTCGGCGGTCTTGGGCGGCGCGTCACCAGAGCCCAGGCGGGTTTCAAGGTGCTTGTACGCTTCGGCAACCTTGCGGCTCGACGCTTCCAGATCAAGGGTGCCGTCCTCTTTGTTGGTCCGATACTTCTCGGGGATGAAGTCGGGCGCGGCACCGGTGGCCAGTAACGAATCAGCAGGCGGTGTTGCTGGGGGTGTGGCGATCGAGCCCGGTTCGCCCTCGGTGCTTTCAGCCATGAAAAAATGGCCCAGGCGGCCATGGATAAACATGTTCATTTGTCACCACCTTGGATTGCTGTCAGGTCCTTAAGGCGCAGCGCAATTGACTTGCTCGCCTCTTTCAGTGCTTCAGTCGCTTCGATGCTGGTGGCATCGGCGGTCGCTTCGTTGATAGGGCGAAGCAAATCAGCCAGGGCTTTCGCGTATTGTGTGTCGATGGCTTCCACGGTTATTCCTCTTGCTCGTTGGGATCGGCTTGAACGCCGTTGGCGCGGTTGATGCGGTTTACAACGTGGTCCAGGACTTCACGGGCCCCGGCTTGCTTGTAGGTGGTGAGGATGGCGTCGATACCGCCGACGGTGCAGGCGTTCTTGGCGAAGCGCTGCAACAGCAGCTCAAAGCACATGGCACCTTCGTGGTGATCCTCGAATACGCGCTTGAACATCGCGTCGATCTGTTCCGGCGTCACTTGGCTTTCTCCTGTGCTTTGGCCTTGGCTTCGGCGGCGATCTGCTCTACTTCCTCAAGGGGAATACCCTTTCCCCCGGTCAATGCCCGACTAAGCCACGACAAGGCCCTAAGACCGTTATAGGTGCCGTCCGGGTTGCGTGATGCCTCGTCCAGATCTTTGGCGTCTCTCGGATCATCGATCACGCTGCGGCCCCCTGCTGTTTCATTGCGGCTTCGCCGGCCTGCTGCTGCATGAGTTGCTGTTGCGCCTGCTCCTGGGCTTGCTGCTGGGCGTCGGCGCGGTCCTGGCGCAGCTTGTCGCGGTCGGCTTTGCTTCGGATGACGGACGACGGAACACCCAACGCCTCGCCCTTGAAGCGCTGGGCCTCATCCAGATCGATGTTGTCCATAACGGTCGGGTCGACTTGGACCAGGGCGGCAGCACCAGCAACGAATTGATCGATGGCGGTGACCTCTTCCAGTTTCTGGGAGCGGGCCAGCGGCGACAGGTAACGCACGGTGAAGTTACGACCAGCCAGAGATTCCGGGGCTTCACCCAGGATGCCGGCGCGGTAGGCGATGCCGAAGCACCGTTCGATCATGGGTTGCAGGTACTCGGTTTGCAGTCGGCCATACACCGGGCCGAGCAACTGGCGAATCAGGTTCACCCGCACGTGCACCTCGGTGGCGGTCATCGCCGGGCCGTCCTGGGCCTGGAGCTGATCGGCCATCAGGATCTTGCGGATGGAGCCCTGCAGGCGCTGGATCTTGGTCTCGGCGTATTGGAAGTTGGACCCGCTCTGTAGCGGCTTCATGCTGTCCACAGAGTTGGCCACGATGATCTTGCGCGGCCCGACCTTGACGGTTCGGGGGTTCAATACACCGTCGTCCTCGGCAATCCACATACCTGCGATGGCCAGGTCGCCGGCTGCCAGGTCCATCCGGCACAGCTCGTTCAAGGTGCGCGAGTCCGGAAGGGCATCGAACACCGGGCCCACGGCGTAAACGCTGTCGGGGATCATCATCCAGCGCGGCACAACGACGGGCATTTCGTGATAGCCCGACTCGCTGACCAGGTGCTTCTGGTCTACCTCGACCTTGCAGGAAGCAACGGGCATGTTCTTCGCCAGCTTGGCGCCAACCATGTAGGTGCTGCGCGGGTAAATGGCGTGAATGAACTTCACCATTTCCTGTGGCTTGTCCTTGGCCAGCCTGCGGGTGACGTCGCTCACGTTCCCTTCGCCGAACTCGTTCGCCGCCTGCTCTGCCGTGAGCTTGTACTCTCGATACACGGTGTCGATCTTGCCGCCGGCCTTCGATGCCGAGCAGTAGACGCTCGCAATCGGCCACAGGTCGAAGGTAAAACCGCCCTTCTCCATGTCCTGATCGATGTACAGGGCGAACCACCCAGCGCACACAACGTCGATAAGCCCCTCAAAGGCGGCCGCGTCGAAGTTGGATGCGTGGATGTTCTGCCACAGGATGTCCGCCGAATCATCCAGCCACCGGCGCTCATCCTCGCTTTCCTGGCCAACATCCATGCCGAACCACAGCGAGTTGGCCGGGGTCAGGCCCGACATGATCCCGGACGACAGAATCCGGGCCGCGTCCGTGGTGGTGCCATCGATCATCCTGGCCTTGCGCATCTGCGCCTCCATGGCCGTGATCTGCTCAGTGCAAAAGCCACTACCCCGAATCGGGTAGCTGTGGTCGTAACAGTCGCGCCAGGTCTGCTCATGCGGCGAGCGCAGCGACTTCAAGGTGCTCAACGTTTTGCAGATCTGGGATGCGTTCATTGGCCGAGGGTGCTCTTGCCTTGGGATAGGACACTGCCGGTACCAGCGGCGCCAGACGTGAGCAGGCTGCTCTCGGCCTTGCGCTTCTTGCGGGTGGCGGTTTCTTCGTTGGCCTTCACGGCTGCAGCGTCGGCAGCTTTCTGGGCCTCGATGGCTGGATCGGGTGGCGCGACGACGGCCGGGGCCTTTTGCTTCTTGCTTCCCATGTCGTTACCCCTTGGCTACTGGCTCAGGGCACAACCAGCCTTCGGGCGTCATGACAGCCTGCTTGAGCGTGGTTGCATCGATGGTGCCGGTGCTGGCCGTGGCGGTGACGGCTGGCTTCGACTCGTTCTCGCGCTTGGGGTCCAGTACCAGCGGTTCGCCGCCTTCACTCAAGCGCACGGCTTCGGCCAGGGCTTCGTCCTTGGTGCCGGTGAAGTCGCCGATCTTCACGTCTTTGCCGTCCACTTGCGGAGCGTTGGCGTCGATCACGACCCAGCGGCCGCCGCCGTTGTGCTTGGCGGTGAAGTCTGGAACGGCTGGTGCCTGGGCGTTGGCGGTGGCCTGCTCGTTGGCATCCTGGTTGCCGGTGCTGGCCGTGGCGGTGCTGATGGCATTGGCGAGCGGATCGCCTGGGGTCTGCGGGGTAAGGTCTGGGGCTGGCATGTGCCTTCTCCTGATGTGCAAAGCCCGGCACGTGGCCGGGCGATGGGGGATTACTCGGCGGCTTTGAGTGCTAGTGCTTCAGGCGCTGCCGGGATTTCGGTTTTGATCAGCTCTTTGGCGAATGCCACCAGGTCCAGCGCCAGGCTGTTGTAGGCGTCCTGCACATCGAGACGGGTAAGGGTCGGGAGAGCTGCGGATACTCGGGCAGCGGCGTCGATCAGGCTGATTGCCTGATTCAGGTCATCGATGTCTACGCGGCGCGGGGTTGCTACTGGCATGGGTAAAGCCCTCTTGCTGATGGGGAATCAACGAATTGAGGGCCAAGGATCGGATGGGGAGGCTGTCGGGTTCCCGACTATTTGCGAGGGAGGCAGGCGGTGTTGACCCAATCAATCAAGCTGTTTAGGGCAATGATGGCCTCGTCTCCGTCGCCGGCGATGGCGACAATTCGTTGACCAGCCGCTGGGTCAAGTTCGGCGCGCGCTTCTGCATCATCCACGCGGCCGGGGCCTGGGCTGGCTCGCACGACGGGGCAGCGGGCTGGGACTGACAGCCGCTGAGCGCCAGCGCCAACGCGAGCAAGAAGGGCTTTGTTCTGGGCTTGAGCATCGGTGAGTACCTTCGTGTTGTCGGTGTCGAGTTGGATCAGCAGGCGCTGAGTGGCCTTGCGTGATGCGTTGGCAGCCTCCAGCACGCCTACACGCTCCGTTGCGGTGTCCAGACTGGTGCTGACATGGTCGAGACGCCAGAGTGCCAGCACAAGCGCCATGGCAAGGCCTGCAACGAGATAGCGAGCCACGGCGCCCATGGTCAGGCGAACTTCGACGTGCGGGTGTTGATGATGCCCAGGTACAGCACCATCGCATCGGCCTGCATCTTGAGCAGCTGTTGCTCGTCATCGGGCAGGCTGGCGTACAGATCGGTGTGCAGGAACGCTTCCAGCTTCTGGATGCGGTCGGCCAGCTGCTCACGCTCGGCGATCACGCGTTGCTGATGTGGCGGCAGGTGACCGACGTGACCGATAGCGACGTTGGCTTCTTCGAACTGAGCCTTGGGGCAAAAACTGGTGTACCCGTCGCTGTACTTGACGGTGTAGCCGGGTTGGCCGTCCTTGTCCTGGGACCAGGCCATAACGATCTTGGTGCCGACGTAGTGTTGAGTCATGGGGATTGCCTCGGGGTTTGGGGGATTACTGCGCAGCCATGCACTTGGCATGGCGTTCAAGCTGACGGGTCCAGACGCCCCAGCACCGTTTGTTGCCCGGTGTTGAGCAGTCGAAGCCAGCAGCAAAGCGGTACTTGAGCAGGTCGTGACAGGCCTGGGCGTAGTTGCCGGCCAGCAGGTCACGGCGCGGTGAGCCCGCGCGCCAGGTGCCCATGCCGAACTGGCCAACGAAGTCCATGTAGATATCGAACTCATCCTGGTGGAGCTTCACGCCCGGGAGGGATGCGGCGAATTGCTTCTCGGCCTGGCTGTTCAGGTTGCGGGCCAGGACCTCGGCACGCTGCGGTGTGATGGTGTCGCCCATGCGGACTGGCGAGCCGTCCTCGTAGCGAGTGGAGCCGTGTCCAATGGTGGGAACGTCGCCCTTGGTGGGGATGGCGGCGGTGGTGGTCAGGCCTTCGCTGGCCTGCCAGGTAGCGAAGCCGGCAGCGCTGATGCTGAGCAGCCCTACGGCGATGCGTTGGCGCAGTTGGGGGCTCACGACCTGGCACGCTCGCGCAGCGCTTCAATGCGTGCGGCGCTCTCCAGGGACTCGCGGTGATCCTTGCGCCACTGGAAATACACGTTGATCACCAGGCCCACCACCGCAATGACAACGCCTGACACGCCTATCCAGTTCACCTGGGAGAAGAATCCCACCAGGCCAACAGCGCCGCCCGTGAGCATCCCTTTGCTCGCGACTGATGCGCCGACTACCTCAACGATGCTTTCCGGCGCAGGGTTGGCCATGCTGTTACTCCTAACTGGCGCCTTCATGGTCGGCCTCCAGGGTCAAAAAAAAGCCCAGCGCTAGTTGGCTGGGCTGCGATGACCGTAAGAGTCGTCGGGGTCAGGTGTCGGAATCCCGACTATTTCATGCGCGGGAAGCCTGCCAGCACTCCCAGAACTCCTGGGTGATCTTGCTGACATACGCGCCCTCGAAGCGCTCCGTGTTGTACCCAAGCCCCTGCATGCGCTCCACAAATGCCATCTGTGAATGCACGGACGTTGGGTTCGTGCGGTCGAGTTTGGTCTCGAGCGTGCCCACTTTGGACTTGAGCGAGAGTATCTCCAGTTCCTTGTTGCGGATCTGCAGCGCTTGTTCCGAGCAAAGCACGCGCATGTCGTGCAGTTCTTGATTACCGGTGTTCATGGTTCAGCCCTCAAGCCTTGGAGTGATAAGCCCACCAGTCACCGACGGCGACCATGGGCAGTTTGGAGCGATCCCGGCGCATGACCTGGCACCAGAGGGTTACCAGGCGCTCGCCTTCGGTGTAACGGGGTTCGGCGCCTTGCTTCCACCCGATCAAGGTTGAGCGCGGGACCGCTATTCGGTCGGAGACTATGTGTGGCGAGTACCCGGCACGTGATAGCTGCGTGATGACCTTGAACCAGTCAACCCGGCGCTCAACCTGCGGAACTGTTCGCGGCCTCTCGCGCCGAGGTATCGACAAGCGCGCAACTACCTGGCCGTGGCGAGTTTCCACGGCGGTGTCTAGTGCCGGCGGAAAGCACAGATCGAGCTGGCTTGGATGGATCGGGTTTCTCATTCAGACCCCGCCTTCGTGGTGCGCCATACAGGCAGCATTGCGTTCAATACCTGGTTCGACGCCCATACAAGGAGTCGAACTAGTCATGAATATCATAGGCCCCGTGCGATTTTAAGTCGCCACCATACATCGATCCATACACAAAGCCCTCTCGCTCAAGGTATCGGCGCACTGCCTCGCTACACATGACCTGTATCCGATCAAGTGCACCCTGAACCTCTGGCGGGTAACTGGTTTCGATTGATACATGACCCTCATGCCGGGTCATCGTCATGGTTGGCATGGTCAAGCTCAGGATGGTGAGCATCCGCCCCATGTATGGCTCTGCGATCCTGATCACCTCGGCTCGCGCTGCAATCTGTTGCGCGATCGTCTTGGGCAAGGCATGGGTAGCGTTCATTGATCACCTTCAATTGCGGCACGGTAGTTTTTTATAAACTCCGCCATGAACTCTGGGGTTGTGACGCCTGCGCCCTCCCCCTCAAACGCGTGCGCGCGCGAGGCACACAGCGGTTGCGTGGTCAATCCAAGCCCCGCTTCAATCCTTCCCTTCATTTCGGTTATAACTTCGGCGAATGCCATTCCCGGATTTTCAGCGCCAAGGATCTCGGACGGATCAACGGCGCGTCGGTAGGCGAGCAGGCTTTCCGGTTCAGCTGGCGTGGACAGGTAAGCGTCCACGCCGAACATCACCCAGCCACCCGCAAGGTCGAAGCACGACCAGTGCAGTTCTGGCTTCATGCAGCTCTCCTTGGGTCTGGTTCATCCATGCCGAACATCTGGCGTAGAAGCCTTTCGGCGATCTTGTTCTTGGCACCTCCCTGAGTGATCCAGGCCTTGGCGAATTGCTCAAACCCCATGGCCGAGCGGTGAGCCAACCAATCCGTCACAAGGTCCATGAGCGCTGCAGAGCCGATACGCCCGTTGGTTTCCTCCAGCAGCATGCGATTACCAGCGCGGAGCAGATCACGCTCGAATGGCTGCAACACCTTGCGTGGAATTGCGTTGATGACACTGTTCATTGGGGTATCCCCGCTTCGATGTTCATTTCAACTTCCTCGACGATCTGGTCAAAACGCCCTTCCGGCAGTTCGTCACGCAGCGCGCGGATCAGTGCCTGGTCACGCCCCTGCCAATGCGGGTCTGTGCGCCGGGCGGCTATGCGCAGTTGTTTCATGTGCACGGCGAGGCGCTGACGATCGCGCTTGATATGTTTCAGCGCGGCGCTTGCTTTGTGGTACCAGTGAGGATCGGCGTACTCGCCTTCGGCCTGGGATTTGCCTTTCGCGATCCCCAACTGGCACTCCAGACGGATTGAGTCGCGGCAGAGCCTTTCCTCCAGGGCATCGCACTCGGCCAATGTCGCCGGCATATCGCATGGCCCGATCTGCGGTTGGCGGCGAACTGCAACGTCGCTACGCTTGGCCACAGTGATCACCAGCCCGCCAGCCAAGGGCTGACTGATGTCTTTTGTTGCAATGGAGCGCCGCAAAAAAGCGAATGGCTTCATGGTTTCTTTCTCCCCTTGTACTGTTCGGCGAAGGGGCGGCTAATCTCCACCTCTTCCTGGGTGGGTTCGCGGCCTGCGAAGTTGACGAATCGGGCGAACTTGCCCTGCTGCTGAACAACGCACGAACCGACCGGCGCGTGCCTGCACTTAGGCATGAGCAGTTCAGTCGCACCGTTCTGACCCTCCTCGCTGTCCATGTCTCGGTGAACCAGGATGATGCAGTGGGCGTCCGCCTCGATCTGTCCGGAGTCGCGCAGGTCTGAGGCGATCGGCTTTTTGCTAGGGCGCTTGGTCGAATCGCGGTTGAGTTGGGCCAACAGGATCACTGGCACCTCCAATTCCTTGGCGATGTTCACGATGCCGGTCGAGATCTTGCCCAGTTCGGAAGTTCGATTGAATGCCTTGCCGTCTGATCCGATCAGACCGATATAGTCGATGACCACCACGTCCAGGCCGTGCTTACGCTTGACCTGGCGACAGATACTCCGAATGCGCGCGACGGTGAGTCCAGACTTGTCGCTGACGTAAAGGGGCTTGTCCATGATCTTGTTGACCGCGGAGGTCAGCCGAGGCCAGTCGTCGTCCTCCAGCTTCCCGTTGTCGAGTACCTGCAGGTCTATGCTGCCAAGTGACGCCAGCGCTCGGTTGGCCAACTCCTCTTCTGGCATTTCCAACGAGAACACCATGCCGACGCCGAGGCCGGTGCAAGAGATATGCTGGGCTATCTGCAGGCCGAGGGTTGTCTTACCGCTGCCCGGCAGGCCCGCAACGATGGTCACGGTTTTTTTGCGCAACCCACGGACCAGCTTGTCCAGATCCACCAGGCCGGTGGATAGCCCTGCCTGCACGCTCCCGTTGTACTTGGCGTCAATGATGTCGATGTTTCTGGCTACCACTTCATCCATGCGCTTGTAATCCGGCTCACCAGTATCCAGATCGCGCAGGTCCGCCATCGCTTGTTGAGCACTGGCAATGATCTCTGCAACCGGCCGGTTCTCGTTCGCCGAATCGCGAACCGCATCGGCAGCTTCAACCAGGCGGCGAAGCACTGCCCGTTCTGCAACAGTGCGGGCATACGCCTTCCAATTGGCGGTGCTGGGCGTGTTCCTCGCCAGCTCACCGGCATACGCAATGGTTGTGCCGCCACTCGGGAGGACCGGCTTGAAGTCGTGAAGGGTGACAGGATCAACCGGAGCACCAGTGGCGTGCAGATCCAGCATCACCTGGAACAGCGCCGCGTTTTCCGGATCGTGGAAATCGGCAGCTGTAACCGCGGCGGTGATCGAGTCGAACAACTCGCCATCCAGCATCAGCGACCCGAGCAGCGCGTGTTCGGCCTCATCGCTGTACAACTCGCGATATTCGCTCATACGCGCCCCCGTGCCGATGCCCAGGTGAAGCCGACCAGCAGCGCCTTGTTCTCACGCAGACGGTCAAGGGCTCTCTCGCCGATGTACTGGCTCAGGCCTTGGGCGCTGAGGTTTGACACCACAACCGTCGGCCGGATCAGGTTGTAACGACGATCCAGCACCTCATGCAGAACCGAAAGCTCGTAATGGGTACCGGCCTGGGCGCCAACCTCATCGATCACCAGCAGGTCGAAACTCGCCAGTTCGCTGATCACGTCGCCCTCGGTGTACCCGGCGTTGCGGTCCATCGAGCGCTTGAAGACGCGGATGATTTCGGAGGCGGTGGTGATCACCGCCACGGCCCGGTGATGGCGAATGACGTGTTGGACGATGCCACTGGCCAGGTGCGTCTTACCGTTACCGACATTGCCACAGAGCAACAGGTTGCGGCCGGCCTGGAAGTGCTCGCCGAAGCTGTCGGCGTATCCCTGGCAAGTTTCCAGCGCCAGCTTCATTTCCGGAGTTGTGGGACGGTAGGTAGCGAAGGTGCTGTCGGCAAACCGAGGCGTGATGCCAGAGCCTACAAGCGCGCTGTTGACGCTTTCGGCTTGCAGGTTGGCCAGCGCCTGCGAGTGTTCTTCGCTGCCTCGTGGCGCTACGCGCAGGCCGTGGAACTGGCACTCCTTGCATGGGCGCACAGCCATGGTGCCGTTGAACTGCTCAACCTCGGAGCGATCAACCTTGCCGTGGACTGGGCACTCGCCGGCGAAGGTACGTTGCTCTGGCTGGCGACGAAAGTTAGAACGCTGGGCCATCTTCGCCTCCTTGGTACATGTCGGGTGTGTGGTTGGGCAGGTTGTTGAAAGCGGTCTGTGTGGAGCCGGCGGGCTTGAGTACGTCGGTCCAGCGCTCACCGTTCAGCCAGGTCGACGCCATCGGCACGTACTGCCCGTCATCCTTGGTCCAGTCGCGAGAAACGCGGTGGCTGCCCAGGGCGGTCATTAGGGTTTGGCGAAGTTCAGCGCTTGGCTTGAGCTTCTCCCATGTCTTGCGAGCGTCCTTCTTCGATTTCTTGTTGGGGTACAGCTTCCAGAACACCTCGAAGGCTTCAGCCAATTCATCACCTTGGGCACACAAGGTTTTAGGTTCCTTGACTGGTTCAGAAGAGTGACTGGTTCTGGTGCTTTCTGTGCCTACACCCCCTGTAGGCGGTGTGCCCCCACCTGTGCTTTCTGTGCCTACAGGTGTGCTTTTTTGGCCTACACCCCCGAGGGTCAGGAAGTACAGGTTTGAAGAGTTTCCCTTTGGGCC
Organism: Pseudomonas sp. MPR-R2A5; assembly: GCF_058793055.1. NCBI lineage: Bacteria > Pseudomonadati > Pseudomonadota > Gammaproteobacteria > Pseudomonadales > Pseudomonadaceae > Pseudomonas > Pseudomonas sp. MPR-R2A5. Next base: position 98,912 of record NZ_JBXAFK010000005.1, on the reverse strand, counting down.
GTCGCGATTCTCCACTCGCAACAACCCTTGCTCGGCTAACTGCTTGATATGCCTACGAACAGTGCTACGGTCGATCTCGCACTGGTCAGCGATATGCTGGTACGACGGCCAACACTCTCCCTGGTCGCTGGCGTTATCGGCCAGCTTGACCAGCACCAGCTTGCGCAACGGGTTGCCCACCTTGGTTTTCATGGCCCTGACCATCAGATCCATGCTCATACGTTGAGCTCCCGCGTTACCCGGCGCACGAAGTCGTCATAGTTCTCACTCATGACGAAGCCCGCCTGTTCCAGCATCTCGCGGTGGGCCTTGGCGCCGCTGTACATCTTCCAGCGCTGATGCTCCGGCAGATCGGCGAACGCGGCATAGCTCGGCCAGGGCCCGACGATTACCGGCGCTGTACGGGCGTCCTGGGGGGGGGCATGAGGGTTGATGATGGTCATTGCAGCGTCTCCCCTGGTTTGCGGCTGATTTGCTCGGCCATGGATTCCAGTGAGCCGCCAGACAACCGCAATACCAGTAGGCGGAGCGCGGTGCTGGAATCAATGGAGAAGGTCCTGGCCTCGTCAAGCGCCAGGCCAGTCGGAGAGTGCTCGCTGAGCAGGCGCCGAACGCGGTCGCTGTAGTTGAACGCCGAGCAAGCCAGCTGTTGATCAGTCAGGCCGTCGAACGCTTCGTCCGGCAAGCACTCGGCCGGGTACACGACGATGGGTATTTTGTTATCGGGGCGAGGCTCACCCGCCAGCAGGTGACGGCCCATTGCGTCGAAGTGATCCTTGGCTACCTGCGCGGCATCGTGCCCGGTGCGCCGCCGGAATAAGACTTTGAGCGCATAGTAGGCGCGGTAGAGGTCGATGTGAGTGTCATCGCCGTCTTCAATGGAATACTCGGGCTCGGCGATCACGTCCAATACGTCCTTCACTACTTCGAAACACTTAAGCAACAAGGCTGCGTCGTTATTTTTTTCGAACAGGGCCTCGTCGATATGCTCAACGGGCAGTACCTGCGGTGGAAAATTCAATACGTTGCTCATTTGGGCACCTTCTGGACCAGGCGGAACCGGCCCTCAAAATATGGGTGGGTCGCCTGGGTGGCGGTGACCATGGTGGATTCGGAAACAAACCGGTGGAATGCGGCCGTGACGTGGCTCTTGGACCAGACCAGGTACTGAGAGCCCAGCGCTTCCTCGTGGCCGTTGCGGACCATACCGGCGGGATTGGGCTGGTTTGGCCAGACCTTCAGCACGTAGTCGACAACGGCGCCGGAAAGGCCGTGGCGCGCCAACATGGTTTCCTTGATGCGGGTCAGGGACTGGCAGTTCTGCGGGCAGTGATCCCACACCGTCGTCTGGCTCAAGTCCTCGACGCGGCGCTCTATCCGCTCGAGCGCCACCTGTTGCTCACGCTGCTGACGCTCGACCGCCACCAGATGGTTCGCATTGGCGGCGGTGATCTCGGCTTGGGTCATTGGGCGCGCGGCCTGCCCTTCCAGATCGTTAAGCCGACGAATCACTTTGTGCCGCAACGGGATGCTGTAGCCGGTGATCAAGGTTTCGGTCAGCTCCTTGTCGAGGTGGTACTCGACCTGCTCCCGATTCATGCTGTCCAAATAGATGCCCCCAAAACTGGGGATATCTTGTTTCAGCTCGGCAAGCATGTTTTCAATGTCACGCTTGACGTGGTCGTGACGCTTTTCGGTCAGCTCGGCAATTTCACGCGAAGACATGGTGACGGCATCGCCGCCTTGGAATTTTGCGATGGTCATTGGGCGCCCTCCGATTCCCGGCGCTGGCCCGGGAACTCCTTTTCTTCATAAGCCCGCAGTTCGCCTTCCGACCCTTCTGACACAAAGATCGAGCGACCTTCCCTGATCGCCTTGCTGAGCGAACCTTGCGACATACCTAGTCGACGAGCAGTGGATGCGTGACGGCCAGATGCAAATGCCTCCAACGGAATGCGCGCCACGTTTTCGTATTGCGCGTTTTGTGGCGCGGATTCGCCGAGATCCTTGAATTGGTCGATAGCGCTGTAAACACCGCCGAAACCGGTGTCGCTGAAGTACTTCGCCACCTCAAACAAGGTGGCAATCCCTTTTCCGCCAGCGTGCAGGTGATCCAGGTGAATGGCCTTGATCAGTGCGTGCTGCCACTCGAGCACATCTTTAGCTGCGAGCAGCTGAAACTCAGCTTCTTGAGCGGCCTCTTGCATGGTTGGTAGTGGTCCGTTCATTTGGCGGCTCCCTGGTGAGGGATGTTCTGCAGCTTGTAAGCGGCGGCAGCGCCGGCCTCGGCCATTGACATCGACAGAAGAGCCAAAGAATTGACCAGCCAGCCGGCGCTCATAGCGAGCTCATCGGACAGTTCGCCGTGATTTGCTGCATGCACGATGAGTTCGCCGATAGCCGCAACACCGTGCAGCGTGCTGATCTGGAAGTTGTCGTTGGCGTTCTCAACGCACTTGAGTTGTTCAACCTGTTCAGGACTGAGTTTTGCCCCTTTGGCTGACTGAGCGGGGAAGATCTTTTCGACATCGACCAGCAGTTGGTTCCACATTGGAGGCTTCATTGGGCGTCCTCCGCTTCGTATGCAGCCTTGAGTCCGCGCTCGGCCGAACGAGTGAGCGCAGATACAACGTCGCCAATGAAGCCCAGGGTGCGAACCTCAGACAGATAAGCGATCTCGCCATCGTTGATCGCGTAAGCCAGGCGGCTACACAACTGGCTGATGCCGTCGGACAGATCGGATGCAATAGAGAGCGCATCAATCAAGTTTGCTTCCGGGTTGATGCTGAACATCTCGGTGTACTCCATCCCAAAAGCGCAAGGCTTGAGCTTCGGGAGTTGCACGTTTGATGGCGTAGTGGTATTTTTTTGGTGTGACATATCGTTCTCCAGAACGAAGAAGTACCTAATCACTTGTCCAACCAAGTGACGATTAAGAAGCCCGCCTCCAACAGCGGGCTTTTTTGTGCGTGTCTTTCAGGTCCAACCCATCGTTACACGTCACAAATTTATGCAACCTCTCAGTGAGAGAGCTGCGACCTACCCAGGTTGGGCGGGCGGAATAGATGCTTGGGCGCGCATAGCACGGTCTCCAGGAATGCAAGGCCAGACGATGCGCTGGCGATAATGTTCAATGGTCTGCGTGATCACTACGCGACGCATCTTTTTATACTGGATGGATTCACAGCATCATCAACGGACTGACCATTCGATGAGGCTTGGCGTATCGTTTGATTCAGGGTTGGCGAGGCGCTTGCCAACGATGGACGGAGCCGGGACGCCAAAAACTTCCCACCGGTTTTGCGCTCGATCAAGAAAGCGATTTCTGCCGAGCAGCCATGAACCCCCCTGACCCATCCGCTAACGGTTCCCTGGGTTACACCTAACGCTTTCGCCAGAGGGACCTGCCCGCCGAAGAAGGTAGTCAGCTCTTCAAATACATTCGCCATCTCGCACGACCTAATAGAGGTATGCCTTTACTGTATTTTAAAGGCACTCCTTTTTGCAAGCTAAAAGGCAAACCATTAAATTGAGCCGCTATGGAACTTAAAGATCGTCTTAAATACGCTCGAAAAAGGGCCGGCCTGACTCAGTCTGAGCTTGCCGATAAAGCCGGTATCAAACAGGCATCCGTGTCTGAAATTGAGCGTGGCTTGTCCCGTACGAGCGCATATCTTGTGAAAATAGCCACGATCTGTGGCGTTGATCCGCTATGGCTTGCTGAGGGCGTTGGATTCGCGGAAGCCGGCGTGCGACCACAAGTTCAGGAGGACTCACGCATGAGCTCGGCTGATCAGATCCGATCAATGCTCACAAGGATTGGGAAAGGCCTACCTGACGAAGCCCGCAGCAAAATTCTATCCGCGATCGATGGAGAGTCATTGCAGCCTCCAGGCGGAGTTGGGGATGAATTGCCATTCCTGAAGGTAAAGCCGGATGAGATCCTGATCCCGCAGTACGATATCCGTGCATCCATGGGGCACGGACAGGTTCCGGCCGATTACAACGAGGCAGTTCGCAACCTTGTTGTTCGTGAGGACGTCTTGCTGGAGAAAGGGATCACCTATACGTCCCTTTCAGCACTCGCGGTGATCACTGGCTGGGGGCAGAGCATGGAAGGGACCATAAACGACAAAGACCCGGTGATTGTTGATCGCGGAGTCAATGAGTTTGTCGGAGACGGGATTTACGTTATCACCTGGCATGGCCTGCTATACATCAAACGCCTGCAGGTTCTGGATGCTGAGCGCCTATGGCTGATCTCGGACAACACCAAGCACAAAGACCAGGAAGCACGCTCTGAGGATGTGACTATTCACGCCAAGGTGCTGCTCATCTGGAACGCCAGAAAGGCATGATTGCCTGACACGGCCGGGTTAACACAACCCAGCCTTTTTGGATTAATGGAGCTCTGCACATGCTGATTGGATCAATAATTGTCGTTGGCTTGTTCTGCCTGATCGTCCTAGGGACGTCTCAAAAGTTTGGCCACTCAGGAACGATCGGCGTTTTCTTTGGAGTGATTGCGGTTCCTGCATTCGTGTCCCTGATTTGGCGTTCTGCCTACGCGTTCAGCTGGTGGACGATCGCGATCTTTATCGGCCTGTCTTTTTTCGTTGGGCTGATGGCAAAGGCCGCTGCTGGCTCGGGGGAAGGCGCAAAAACTATGGTGCTCACACAGCCAATCACCGGCTTTATCGGTACCGCCTGCGCGATCGGCTGCTGGTTCGTGAAGTAATTACATAGCGGAATATATACAGCTCACCCCTGCTAAAAAACCGGCACCTCTTCCAGCACTTCAAAGTCAGCTGCCTCAGCAGGACGGTCATCGTCCGATGCCGCCTCCCACCTCAGCGTCACCGACTCACTTTCATCATTGAAAATCATTTCAATGTCGTCGGTCTCAGCCAGGCGCCCCATTACCTCCTCCCACTCACGATCACCGTCTGTATCAAGCCGGTGGATTGTCACCCAGCGCTGATGCTGAGCCGTGGGATGGTTGATCATTGATGAAACCCGCAAGCCCAAGCGCTCTACGCCGCTCATGATATGCCGGTCTGCCGGGTCCGCTTGTCTTCTCGCCTTAGCCACTTTCACCTCCCGATTAACTGTATATCTATACAGCGAAACATAAGCGTACCCAAAGTGAAGGTGCATGTGGTGCTCAATGAAAAATAAAGGTATGCCTGTTGACACCACAATAAAGGCTGACCTATATTTGCCCCAACGCAACCCTATGGAGCCTTACGCATGAACATTGCAACCATCACCGCCGGTAACTGGGCTGGCTCTCTTGGCCGGGGCCTGGCTCCGCGCGAACTGGAAGCGACCCTCTATGCCGCCAATGACCTGACGGCCAAGGAGATCGCACGGTTGATGGGTATTACTCCTGGCGCAGTCTCGAAGCGCCTGGACGATGCGAAGTTCAAGCTCGGCGTCCGCAGCATTCGCGGCCTGGTGATGGAAGCGTTCAAGCGCGGCCTCATCCACACATTTACGCCCGATCCACAGCAACAAAATTCTGATTGCGAAGGGGTCTTCCTGGCCTAAAGCCAGAGCCTTTACTCACATATTTTCGCGAAAGCCAACAACGCGGCCGGGATTCTTTCGGCCTCGAAAAAGATTCACCCCACCCACGAAAGAGGAAACACCCATGCTCGGTAAATTGTTTGGCAAAAAATCCGGCGAAGCACGTCAGGCCCTGGCCGTGATGACTAATCGTGACCTGATGCAGGCTTCGGTTTACGGCGTGTTCTACGTCGCTTCGGCTGATGGCGACATCGAGAAGGAAGAGCTCGAAAAAATCGAGAAACTGATCAACAACTCGGCGGCGCTCAAGGGCTTCGGCGCTGAGCTGAGCAACACCATCGATCGCGCAAAGGCCGACTTCAACGACGGCGGCCCGCGCATCATCCGCCAGAACGCCGAAAAGGAATTGAAGGACCTGGCCCACAGCGTCGACGACGCCGCAACCGTCCTGAATTTCATGCTTACCGTGGCCGAGGCTGACGGCGAGATCGAGCCCGCCGAGATGGTGGTGCTGGAAAAGGCCGCCAAGATCATGAACCTCAACCTCAAAGACTACCTGTAACCATGCTGGCCAAGTTCGGTACCAAGGCACGCTCGCTGGCAGCCTACGGGCTCGCCGGTGGCGTTGTCTTCGTCGACTCGGCCAGTCGCATCCTATCAATGGTGGGCGACCTGGTCCTGGTTGTCCTGCTGTTGGTGGTGCTGATGGCCGGCAAGTCAAAGCCAAACTGAGTCTACCCAACAACGGCGACTCCGCAATTTTGTGGAGTCGGCCAGGAGAACACCATGAGTTCACCAAATTACGATTCACGCACCGCTGACAAGTTTGTGGTACGCCTTCCGGACGGCCTGCGCGCCGAAATCGAAGCCGCGGCCAATGCCGACGACCGAAGCATGAACAGCGTGTTCGTCCGGGCCGTGCGCCAGTACCTGGACGGCCAACACCAGCAACAGATCCTGTTGAGTGTTCTGGCCAACGCAGTCGCTACCCCTACCCAACCTTCGCCGGCAGGTATTGTTCCACCAGCGATCGGCGAATACTGGCCAGGCCAAGGCGGCATCTATGGCGGTCGCCGCGAGTACCCGGAAGGTTTGTGCCACGTCGTGTTCGCTGCTGAGGACGTGGGCGGACACGCCTGGAGCAAAACCGGTTTCGATCTGGTGACCAGTCGCACCGACGGTCGAGCAAACACCGCCGCCCTGATCGACCACGACGCCCCAAGCCCTGCCGCCGAAACAGCAGTGAACTACACGGCCGACGGTCACCAAGACTTCTATCTGCCAAGCATCGGCGAACTGAGTCACGCATGGCTGTACATCCCGGAGAGCTTCGCCAACGAGGCGTACTGGAGCAGCTCGCAGCGCTCAGCCTACAGCGCATTCGACATGTACTTCGGTGATGGCTTTCAGGACACCAACGCCAAGTTCTACGAGCTCCGTGTCCGCCCCGTCCGCAGGCTGCCTATTTAATAATTCATTTATTGCTTCTGCGGCTTCGGCCGCACTGGAGATAGCGCGATGAAACGCCGCCAAATATCACCCGCCGCCCTGCCCGCTATCGGCCAACCGTTCGCCGGCGGCTTCTACGCAGGCCGGATCTACTTCGACGGTGCCGAGTTTGCACTTATCGATGCTGGTCAGGAATTCGAGACCGCCGCCCACTGGTGGGACCACGAAGGCCCGCGACCACGCATCCGTGGTGCAACACACCGATTTGACGGAATGGCGAACACCCTGGCCATGAGCGCCGAGGGCAGCACCATCGCAACCAAGGTGCTGGGCATGAACATCCGGGGCACCTGGGGCTGGCATATCCCGAGCATTGAAGAGCTGAACCTGATGCGGGGTAACCTGCTACAGCTGCCAGATTGGAATCACCGCATATGTGAGGCCGCGCCGCAGGCGTTCCGTGGCTCCCATCAGTATTGGTCCAGCACCCAGAAAGAGAACGCGGCTACGGCATGGCTGATGGGTATGTATCCATGGGCGGTGCCGGACACCAATTGGGTCAGCGGCTGCAACGGGATACGGCCGGTGAAGGTCCTGCAGATCAAGGCCGACGCCTTCGTGCATGAGCCATCGACGGATATTGCTGCGAACGTAGCAGTGTGTGAACTGGGCGGATTGACCGCCAGCCCGGCGGTGGCCGAGGTGCTGGGCCAGTTCATCAACGAAGACACCGGGCGCTTCTACGGACGCACTGATGACCTGCTGGCCAAGCTGGCGATGATCGCAGGGGAGGCACGAGCATGAACAAATTCAAGCGATTCGAACTCAACACCACGGGCCGCGACTTCGCCGTCGGTGATGTGCACGGACACTTCACCAAACTCCAGGCAGCACTGGATGCGGCCGGGTTCAATCCTGCCATTGATCGACTGTTCAGTGTCGGCGATCTGGTGGACCGCGGGCCCGAGTCTGCCGACGTGGACACCTGGCTGGCCAAGCCGTGGTTCTTCGCCGTCCAGGGCAACCATGAGGCGATGGTGTACGACGCCTATCACTTCGACCCTGATGGCCGCGCGGGCAACCTGCATGTCGCGAACGGTGGTGCCTGGATGCTGGGCCTGCCATCTGTTGAGCGTGGCTGCTATGCCGCGTTGCTGGCTGACCTCCCGATCGCGATTGAAGTTGTGACGGGCGAGGGCCTTGTAGGGATCGTACATGCCGATTGCCCCTTCCCTGTGTGGTCGATGCTGCGCGATGCGCTCAACGGCCAGATGCCGGGCCTGCTGAACGTGGATGCTGTTTGCCAGTGGTCGCGCAGCCGTATCACGGACGAAAACCATGAAGGGGTCAGCGGCGTGCGCGCGGTCATTGTCGGGCACACCCCGGTGCGCCAGCCGGCAATCCTCGGCAACGTGTATCACATCGACACCGGGGCCTGGATGGGTGGTCACTTCACACTGATCGACCTGGGTACGTTGCAGTGCCACCCGCCGGTCAATCCGAAACTGAACTGGGACTGGGAGGAGCGGCCATGAAAACCATCATCACAATGATCCTGCTGCTGATCGCTGGCCAGACCACCGCCGGCGAGCAATTGATCGACGTCCAGCACGACAGCGTGCGCGGCGTCACCTGCTGGATCTTGAACAACACAGGGATCAGCTGCTTGCCAGATGGCTCATTTCAAGGCCACCCCACCGCCACCCCATCAAGCGAGGTAGGCCGGGACTCTCACGCCGATTCAGGTCCGAAAAAAGGACTTCAAGTGGCCGCCCCACTGCCGCGCGAAACCAGCGAATCGTCAACTTGCGCAAAATCGCAAGTTAGCGCATCGGCAGGTGGGTCATATGAAAAGGGGTTCCAACTATGAACCGCCACAACAGCACCAAGGGCCAGCGCCTGATCGAGCTGTTCAACGCCCTGCAGCGTCGGGAAACCACGTTCGGCCAGATCTACGCTATGTCGGCATCGTGCGGGGTCGACGCACGCCGGGTGCTGGCCGACCACTTCAACCGATCTTAAATTCGCGCCACGATTTGCGATAAACAAAAACGTGGCGCGCAACAAGCAAGAGTGCACCTAGGTCACATCTAACGAGGAAATATCCATGGAACAACAACGCACTATCCTGATCAGCAACGTAGAAGCAAGCAAGATGATCGGCATGCAGAGCGTGTCAGGACTGAACAAGCTTCGGGAGCGCGACAAAACGTTTCCCAAGCCGATCACAACCAGCGATGCACGCTGCGCACGACTCCGTTTCGATCCTGCCGAAATCGAACAGTGGATTGCCAACAAGAAGTCCGCTCGCGACCAACCGGGTGCCAACCAGTAATTACAAACGCAAATCTACCGGGGCTTAGCGATCCGCAACAGCCCCATATTTTTTGTATGGCGGCGTGTATGGCGTTTATCTTGTATGCCTTGCAGGCCCTATAAACAAAGGCCAGTCACAAGCCCTTCACCCGCTCCACTCAGACATAGATTCCACGCCAGCAGGGTTTTGGCGGGGAATGCATAAAAAAACCGGTCCTTGGTGGCCGGTTTTTTTATGGGTGGGATTTGAGATTCAAAAAATAAAGCGCGCACAAACCTGTACAAATTATTTTTCTTGTACAAGTATCATGCTTCGAGCGGCGGCACTTCGCCCCGCACCTTCGAAGAGCCAGGCCATGACACGTCTACTGTTTTCACTGTTGCTGATAGTGAGCTTGGCCAGTTGCACCAACGTTGAGGTCGACCACTACGCCGACCAGCAACCGAAACTGGATCTGGAGCGTTTCTTCAGTAAACCCGTGAAAGCCTGGGGCATCTTCCAGAAGCGTTCCGGGGAAGTGGCCAAGCGCTTTGAGGTGAATATTGCCAGCCGGCACGAGGGCAACGCGTTGATTCTGGATGAGCGCTTCCTGTACAGCGATGGCACACGCCAGCAACGGGTGTGGACGCTGACGCCGGACGGCCCAGGGCGCTGGCGCGGACGAGCTGGGGATGTGGTGGGCGAGGCCATCGGCGAAGTAGCGGGTAATACGTTGCGTTGGCGCTACCGGCTCAATCTGCCGGTGGATGGCTCGGTGTATGAAGTCAGCTTTGACGATTGGATGTACCTGATGGACGAGGACACCTTGATCAACCGCTCGAGCATGTCCAAGTTCGGTGTCGAGTGGGGCCAGGTCACGTTGTTCTTTCGTCGCCAATGAACCCCGAGCGAGGGTAAATCATGAATATGCAAATGCTCACCGAGCTGGCCGAGAAAGGCGAAATACGTGAGCTGGAGTTGCTGTCCCTGGAGGGCGGTTTCTATATCGCTCGCATCAGGCTGGAGCACGTCGAGGCGACGTTACTGGACGATCACGGCAAGCCGATGCGCATTGGGTCCACCACGCATTTACGCGACCTGTTGCAGCGGGTTCCGCCGTTTCCTTGCGTACTGGTGCAACACTGCGTTCACGATGAAATGTGCGGCACGCGTGAAGGGCCTATCGGTGCGTTGCGCGTTCCGTTTTCGCTGGCGGCGACACTCTAAATGCTGGCTCCCCTCCCCCGTGGTATGGGCGGCCTGGGAAGGCAAGCCGTTTACACCGTACGGGTGACCTACGCGGCTCGGTCCACGCGGTCCTGAACAGCCTCGACCAGCAGCAGGCCCAGTTCAATCATTTGCTCAATGGCCAGGGCCAGGTAGCGCTGTTGAGAGGGCAGGCTTTCGACGAACTCGTGGGTCATGGCACCTGCACCGGCGATGGTTTCGTAGGCGTTGGCGAGCAGCGCTTGAGTGTCGATTTCGGGACGGACGCTGAACAGTTTTACGGCAGGGTTGCATGAATCAGTACACATCTGTTGATCCTCGTTAGGGACCGCATACCAGAGCTACTAAACAATGGGTGGCGGCTGTACGCAGGTTAGTAGACCGGCGAATCAACGAAACCGGCGCGCCCGAAGACGCCCTGCGTGCAGCCACCATAAGAGCAGCTGTACGCCGTTGATCGTATCGGGCTACTAAACCCGACCGCTGATGGGCAGCGGCTGACGAACCTTAAAGAGGTCGCCCAAGGCGCACAACTCGGACGAGTCTGATCATTGTGTAGGCAATGCCGCAAGGTTCAACTCTACGTTCTGACACCTCACTTTTCACTCATCCTCCCCCCTCTGCACCACCCACGCCAACGGCAACGTCACACACAACATCCCCGCCAACACCATCACCGCCACCGGCACGCCCAGCGCATCCCCCACTGCGCCAAACACCACCGGCGCCAGCGCGCCACCCCCAATCGTGCCGGTGTAGAACAGCGCAAACGCATGTTCGCGCTGGCCCGCGCCGGCAAGGTCGGGCACGGCGCCGTACAGCACCGAGGAGGTGCCATTCAGTACCAACCCCAGCAGCGGCAACATCACCATCAACCCGCTCAGCGGCAGATACACCGCCGCGACAATCAGCAGCGCGGTGCTGGCTTCGGTGATCCACACGGTCGTCATCATGCCGATGCGTGCGCCGAGGTAGCCGCAGAGCAGTTTGCCGAAGGCGCCGCCGATGAACAGCAGGGTCAGGGCCAGGCCGATGCCGGCGGTACCGGCGCCTTTGGCTTGCAGCAGAAACGGCAGGAAGGTGAGGAAACCCATGCGCACAGCGCTGTCGAGGGTGCCCATGAGGATCAGCGCGCGCAGGCCGGTGGCAGAGCCGTTGCCGCTGAGGGGCTTGGCTTTTTTCGTGACCGTGGACGCGGATACCTGGGTGGGGATAAGCCACCACAGCAGTCCCGCGGCCGCCAGGCCGAGCAGCCCCAGAGCGGTGGCGCTGGCCTGCCAACTGACCACGGTGAGCAGTAAGCCTACCAGGCCGGGGATCAGGGTTTTGCCGATATCGCCAGAGAAGTTGTACTGCGACAGGGCCTGCTTGACCCCGCCGCCCTCTTCATAGGCATCAGTGATCATCGAGGAAGCCAATGGATGTTGAGTACTGGCGCCGAGCCCACCGAGGAGCAGCGCGAGCAACAAGAGCGTCAACCCGGTGGCTTGGCCCACCAGCAAATAAGCGACGCCCGCGAGCGCGGTACCGCCGATCAGCATCGGTAACCGCCCCCAACGTTTGGCGGCGCGGCTGGCCATGAGTTGACACACGGCCATCGCCCCGGAGTAGGCACCGCGTAACAGGCCGACCTGAGCATAGGACAAGGCAAATTGCGCCTGCCAGATCGGCAACAGGACGTAGATGACATCGGTCAGGCCATCATGCACGGCGTGGGCGCTGCAACCGGCGATCAACGCACGGCGGCGGCGGGACGTTTCGCAAGCAGGCAAAGCGACAGTGTCGTTCATGGTGTAGGAATCAGCTCAGGTTTAAGGGGCTTCCAGCCGGTCAAGGCGATCAACAAGGTCAGCAATTGGAAAGCGATGATCAGCACCACGCAGCCGCCCCAGCCCCAGCGATCCCAGATCAGCGCCGGGACGATGGCGCCGCAACTGCCGCCCAGGTAATAACAGGTGAGATACACCCCGACAGCGCCCGTCTTGTTATCGCGCGCGGTGGCGGTGATAAACGCATTGGCGGCAGCCTGGGCCAAGAACACGCCGGTGGAACTGAGCGCCAGGCCCACTACGATGCACCACAGGGACGGCAGCAGGGTCAGGGCCGAGCCACTGACACCCAGCATGGCAGCGACACTGAGCAGTTCGGCGTGAGGGCGAGCTTTGCTGAGGCGCCCGGCGATGGGGATCACGAACAGGGCCAGCAGGAAGACCATGTAAAGCGTCCCCAACGCCGCCGGCCCAAGGTTGAATGGCGGCAGGCCCAAGTACAAACCTGCGTAGGTAAACGCCGCGACTTGCGAAAACAGCACGCAGAAACCTACGGCATAAGCGGCCAGCAACGGCCGGCGAAACCCACCTGACGAAGAGCCTTTAGCCTGCTCGGTGCGTGGGCGGTTGTTGGCCGGCAACAAAAACTGGATAAAACCGCCGACCATCAAGCTCAGCACCGCGAGCAACTCAAAGGCTTCGCGCCAGCCTACATATTCGGTCATCACGCCGGTGACGAAGCGCCCGGCGAACCCACCCAATACGGTGCCTGCAACATACAAGCTGGTGACTTCAGTCACCGTGCCGCCCTGCCAGCGATCGCCGATGTAGGCCACGCTGGTGGCGAACACCACCGGAATCAACATGCCTTCGATCAAGCGCCACACCAGCACTTCGGCGAAGCTGTCTGCATAGGCCGTCATCAACGCCGGCACCGCCAACAGCAGCGCAGCCACGGCGATCACCGTGCGCTGTTCGAAGCGCCCGGTCAGACGGCTGACAAACGGCGCCGTGACGGCCACCGCCAGGGTGGTGACGGTAATGCTCCAGCCCGCGACCTTGGCGCTGATATGAAAGTACTCGGCAAACGTCTGGAGAATGCTCTGGGTCGCATAGAGGTTGAGAAACGCCGCGCAGCCACACAGGAACAGGGCAAGGCGGGCACAATGCAGGCGCGGTTTCATGAAAGCTCTCGTTTTATTTTGTGACGCTTTTATAGAATGAGCGGCATGATCGTGACCAATACCGTTTTCCGACCGATCAATACCCAAGGACCAGGATGCTCGACCTACGCAAGCTGCGTTACTTTCTGACGGTCGCCGAAGAATTGCACTTCGGCCGCGCCGCCCTGCGCCTGCACCTCGCCCAGCCGCCGTTGACCCGGCAGATTTCAGCGCTGGAGGCAGAGTTGGGCTTCAAGCTGTTCGATCGCACCAGCCGCACGGTGACGCTCACCGCCCAGGGCCGCTCGTTCCAGCCCTACGCCCGTGGCGTGTTGGAACAGGTTGAGTTGGCACAAGTGATCGCCACTAAATTGGCTGCGGGCACGGCCGGGCAACTGGCGTTGGGCTATGTGAGTTCAATCGCCCTGTCGGACCTGTTCAGCCAAGCGATCCAGGCCTTTGCCCAGCGCTTTCCCGATGTGCAACTGACCCTGGTGGAATGCGCCTCCGGCAGCCTTGGTGCGCAAGTGGCCGACGGGCGACTGGATATTGGCTTGAGCCGGCTGTTGCCGCAAAACGACGCGGTGCAAGCGCTGTCGTTGGGCGAGGAACGCTTGGTGGCAGCGGTGTCGAGTGACAGCCCGTTGGCCAGCCAGGCCGAAATCAGCCTGGCGCGGCTCAGCGCATTTCCGTTGATTCTGTTCCCGGCCGATTACGGCTCGGGGCTGAACCAGTCCATCGAGCAGTTGTACCGCCACCATGGCGTGCCCCTGTACGCGGGGCCGACCGGGCGGCAGATCACCTCGATCATTGCGCTGGTGGCGGCCGGGCAAGGGGTGGCGCTGGTTCCGGCCTGTACGCAAAGTTTGATGAACAAGGGGGTGACGTATCGGCCGCTGGTGGAGGTGGATGCCCGTGCAAAGCTATTGGTGCTGACGCGCAAGGAGGAATCGAACCTGTCGGTCCAAGCCTTTATGGCAGTGATCGGTGAGGTAGCTGCAACGCCAGCAAAGTCTGAATGCACCCACAAATGAGCACCGTAATACTGTCAACCCGTTAGCCCTGAGAGTGAGGCACCCGCAATGCTTGAGCCTGAACAATCCACCCCCAAACCCGTACTGCGCCAGGTGGTCGGTTGGGTGCTGGTTCTGCCCTTCCTGGTCTCATGGGTGAGGCTGCCATTTCCCTTTGGCCTGTTCCTGGCGCTGGGAGTGATTGCAGCGTCGGCCTATGGCGTGAGGTATGCCTGGCACCACGCCAGTCGACGCGTGACGATGTTCGCGCTGATTGTCACTCTGCTCAATGCCGTTTCATGGGTCATGCTGAGCACCGCATCAGTACTCATGGCGCTCTACATGCTCGCGCGGCTCTACTGGTGGCCGTATTTCGCCAACTGGCTTTACTGGAGTTTTTAGTCTCAAGGCGAATTTGACCGCAAGAAGCGCAGTTTCCAGGCAAGCCGATGGCGCTACAGTAGCGCTGAACCTTTTAACGCCGCCTGTCGAGGAGCCCACTCATGCGCTACGAATACACACTCATGCCCTCCCCCGTCGGCGAGCTCACCCTGGTGGCGCGCAATGGCAAGCTCAGCGCCATCCTGTGGGAATGCGAGCGCGCCAACCGCGTACGCCTGGGTGAATTGCATGAGGCCAATCACAACCCGGTGTTGCTGGAAACCAAGCGCCAATTGCACGAATACTTCGCCGGCACCCGTCACCGGTTCGAGCTGGAACTGGACTTCACCGGCACCGATTTTCAGAAATCGGTGTGGCAGGCATTGCTGACGATCCCTTTTGGCGAAACCCGCAGCTACAGCCAGATCGCCCAGCAGATTGGCAACCCGAAAGCCGTGCGTGCCGTGGGAGCCGCCAATGGTCGCAACCCGATCTCGATCATTGCTCCGTGCCATCGGGTGATCGGCGCGTCAGGCGGGCTGACCGGATTCGCTGGCGGGCTGGAGGCCAAGCAATATTTGCTCGCGCTGGAAGGCGGCGGCCAGGCCGAACTGGTGTTCTGAAACGCGCCGCGGCAAAAACGTCCCCTTTGTTCAGGAGACCAGTTGTAAAAAGAAATTTCAGCACTGCGCTGCGGTCCATCACTTCATCACCTCCCCTTAAGGAAACCGGTCATGAAATTCTCCGCAGTCTCACAATCCCTGTCCCGCTGGGCTGGCAGTGCCCGGACGTTCTACGCGGCCGTCGCGCTGATTTTCCTGTGGAGCCTGAGCGGGCCGTATTTCCACTACAACGACACCTGGCAACTGATCATCAATACCTCGACCACCATCATCACCTTCCTGATGGTGTTCCTGATCCAAAACACGCAAAACCGCGATAACGACATCCTGCACATCAAGATCGATGAACTGCTGCGCGTGTCCAAGGACGCGCAAAATGCCGTGTTGAGCCTGGACGGCCTGGACCGCAAAGAACTGGAAAAGCTACGCCAGGAATACCGCAGCATTGGCAAAACCGGCAGCGTCAGCCTGAACAGCAGCTGCGGTCACGCTGCCGACGATGCGGCCCCCACCAAGACCGATTTGAACCAGGCATGAAAAACGGCGGTTGGATCAGCTCCAACCGCCGTTTTTCCTAAGCAGTAAAGGCCTCAACCATCGCCTTGATGACCTTTGCCGTAGGTGGATGCCAGGGCACGAGCCTTTTGCAGGCGCTCTTCCAGCTTGGGCAGCGTTTCATCCACCAGCGCTTTTATTTCCGGGACATCGGACGCGGCGCCTTCGCGCTTGAACAGGGCGATGGCCTCTTCGTTTTCCTTGACCTGTTGTGCGGTGTAGGCGGCGTCGAAGGAGTCACCCTCCTTGAGTTCGGGCATCAGGGTTTCAGCTTTGTCGACGATCTTCTCCCGTGGGGCCACCGGCAAGTCGAGCTTCTTGGCAATCGCCGCCAAATGTTGGTTGGCCAGGGTGCGCTCGTTGATCACCTCGATGGTGTAGTCCTTGATTTCCTGGGACGAGGTTTTGGCGTGGGCCATGCGACTGGTCTCGATATCGGCCATACCTTTGGCCGAAGCCTGCTCGATGAACTCAGCAGGCGACTGGGCGAAAGCATTGCTGGCGCCGAGGCCCAGCAGCATCGCGAAACTGGCGGTGCGTAACCGGATAGCCATGCGGCTCATGATGGGTTCCTCCAGGGCAAAAATAGGTGCGGGGGGAATACACCCCACCCTGGATTCGAATTTTCTGGGCGGCAAAGGTTTAGAAAAAACTTGCCGTTGCGACGAACGGTCGTCGCCACCTCAAGCCGGTTTGCTGCCAAACAGCCCCGGTAACGCATGGGCCAGGGCGTTTATAGCAAAGCCGATGAACATCACGCCGCACAGTCGGGTGATCAGGATTTCATGGCGTTGATACACCGTGCGCACCCGTTGGGCACCCACCACACCGATCAGAATGGCATAGGCCAGCAGGCCACCGACGAAGCTCAGGAAGATCAACGACGGCAACATCGACCACGTCAGCAACTCGGCACGGCTGGAGAGCAGCGCAGTGAACGTCGCCACGGCCACCGGGTAAGCCTTGGGGTTGGTCAGGCCGAACACAATACCGTGCCAGAACGGATGGCGCGCCGCGCCCTGGGGGGCATCGCCGTTGCGACGCTGGGTCCGAATCGCGCGCCAGCCGAGCCAGAACAGGTACAGGCCGCTGAGCACGCCCAGCACATCGAACGCGCTGCTGCCGACTTCCCGCGCGCCGACAATCGCCACCAGCGCGGTGCTGCACCACAGCACATCGCCCAGCAGGTGCCCGCAGAGGAACCCCGCCCCGGCCCGACGACCACGGGCGGCGCCGATGCCGAATACGGCCAGTACCCCCGGCCCCGGCGTAATCCCGTAGATAAAACCCGAAGCGAGCACAGCGAACAGCAAGGAAAGGGTCATGGGCGCGACTCTGACAGAGGATGTGGAGGTGGCTGGATTCTGCACGTTCCAGTACTAAGGGTAAAACTTCATGCCGACATAGGGTTTGTCGCGGCAGGCTTGCAGGCGCGAGGCCAGGTCGCCCACATGGGCTTCAAGCTTGTGGCCGTCGGGGTCGAGAAAATAGAACGAGGCGCCTTCGCTGCGGTTGTCGCGCCACGCCTGTACGTTGGCGGCGCACAGGCGCTCGACCAATGCGGTGAAATTTGACGCTGCGACGGTAAACGCAGCGTGGGTGTAGTCGGCCGTCGGATTCGAGTCGCGTAAAGGATCGAGGGACAAACAGAGCCATAGGCCCGGCAATGACAAATAGGCGCCGCTGTCCCAGGTGGCCTCGAGCTTCAGTTGCAACAGCCCATGGTAGAAGCTGACGCTGCGAGGCAGATCGGTGACGGCCAGGGTCAGGTGGTTGAGGCCGGTGAGCATGTTGTTTTTTCTGTGTTAGCGGTGGTTTTCGGACAATACACCCTGCATTTGGTCTTTCAACCACTGCAACCCCGAATCCCCGCCCCGCCGCCCATGCCACACCAGCTCAAAGGCAAACGAGGGAATAGGAAACGGCGGCGGCACGGTCAGCAGGTGCTGATGGTCGATGTTGAGCAACCCCCGCGATGACACCGTCAGGATCAGGTCCGTGCCGCGAATCAACTGCGGTGCCACGCCCCAGTGCGGCAGGCTGATCGCCACATGCCGCCGCTCACGAATCGCCGTCAACGCGCGCTCGATTTCCGGCGTGCCGCTGCCGCGCATTTCCAGCAACACATGGGGCCGCGACAGGTAGGTAGGCAAGTCGAGGATGCCGCCCTCCGGCAGGCTGTCGCGGTCCACCAGGCAGGTGTAATGCTCTTCGAACAACGGCGAGCTGCGCAGTTCGGCGGGCATATCGGGGAACACACCAGCGGCCAGGTCGAGGTCGCCATTGAGCACGCCCTCCACCATGCCTTCGCGGCTGGCCTGGACAATCTGCAGGTCGATACCCGGCGCTTCGTGACGCAAGGTTCGCACCAGCCCCGGTAGGAAAATCGCCGCGCTGTAGTCCGACATCGCCACGCGAAACCGACGCTTGGCCGAGGCCGGGTCAAACTGATTCGGTGCCAGCAGTGCCTGCACCTGGGCCAGGGCCTCGGCCAACGGAGTCGCCAATTCCAGCGCGCGGGCAGTCGGCACCAACGTGCCTCCCTGGCGCACCAGCAAGGGATCACCGAGCACATCACGCAAGCGCGCCAACGCATGGCTGACCGCCGGCTGGCTCAGGTGCAGGCGCGCCGCCGCACGGGTGACGTGCTGCTCGGCAAGCAAGGCGTCGAGGATCACCAACAGGTTGAGGTCGATGCGCCGTAGATCATTCATCAGCTGCATGCCTGGCATAAGGGATTGGAATTTAAATTTGCGTGACGAATAGCCTAGAGTCCAGCAAAACCTCTGGGAGATTCGACATGACGACGTTGCATTGGGCTGGTTTGTTGCTATTGGCGGTGATCGCCGGGGCGGTGGTGCCGTTTCAAAGTGCGATCAATGCCAACCTCGGTCGCGGTCTCGGCCACCCGCTGTGGGCGACGCTGGCGTCGTTGCTGGTGAGCATTATCGTGCTGCTGCCGGTGATCGTCGCACTGCGCCTGCCGTTGCCGAACCTGGCGTTTATCAGCAAGGCACCGCTGTGGATGTGGGCCGGTGGCGCATTGGGTGTGTGCTTTATCTCGCTGGCACTGATACTGCTGCCCAAGCTGGGTGCATCGGGGTTTATCGCCCTGGCCATGGCCGGGCAGATTCTAGCGTCGCTGCTGCTGGATCACTTCGGCCTGTTTGGCCTGGTAGAGCGGCAACTGACCACGCCCCGGGTGCTGGGAGCGCTCTTGTTGATGGGCGGCGTGGCGTTGATCCAGTTCAGTGCCACACCCGCCCGCACACTGGCGACGGCAGGCTGATCCGCACGGGTGCACAGGGCTCAGGGTGTGTCGCGAGCCAGTCGATTGATCTCGGCCTGTTCCACCACCGCTTGCGGCGCGCCGTTGCGCACCGCCGCCAGCATCGCCCGCCCCACGGTCTCGGTGCTGACCACCCAGCCCGGCTTGATCCCACGCACCACCGACAGCAACGGCCCGAGCACCGTGTAGAACAACTGGTACAACGGCGTCTTCGAGCGCACGCCATGCAAGGGTTGGATCACCCCCGGCCGGAACAGGTACACCGCCTTGAACGGCAGGCGCAGCAAGGCGTTCTCGGTCTTGCCCTTGACCCGCGCCCACATCGACTTGCCCGCCTCGGAACTGTCGGTACCCGCGCCGGACACGTAGATAAAGGTCATCTGCGGATTAAGCCGAGCCAGGGTACTGGCGGCGACAAGGGTGAGGTCATAGGTGAGGTGGGTGTACTTGGTTTCATTCATGCCCGCCGACGAAACGCCGAGGCAGAAGAAGCAAGCATCAAAACCTTGCAACAGGTTTTCCAGGGGTTGGAAATCCAGCATGTCGCTGTGCAACACCTGATGCAGCTTGCCGTGCTCCTGGGCCAGCGGCGTGCGGCCGACGGCCACGACTTCCTGCACATCCGCGGCCAGCAGGCACTCACGGAGGACGCCCTGGCCGACCATGCCGGTGGCACCGAATAATAAGACTCTCATAAGGTTTTACCTTCAATGGCCTGCCATCAACGGCACGCTAAAGACAAATACACTAACAGCTTGTAGCGTGCTGCCAGTAGCTTAGCGCCCAAATAGGAATCGTCCGTTCTTGAAACGCACCACCACCCCGCCCTTGCTTGCAGCGCGGCCCTCCTTACCCAAGTCGGCATCAGCCGCAATTTGCACGCGGCATTGGCGCAAGGTTCAGGCGATGGGGCGATCATGGTGTTCAACACCCGCGCACCTTTGATTTTGCAGGGCGTTTCGAGTGGATTGCAGCGCGATATGGCGGGTTGGGGAGAGGCGTATCGGGTAGAGACGTTGATGCTCAATCACTTCGTCGCGCCCACGGGGCGGCTGAAGACGATGAGTGGGGGCGTGGCGAGCCTGCTGGTGACAGTTAAGAGATAGAACGAGCAAACAGTGACCTGTGGCGAGCGGGCTTGCCCTAATGCCGTTCAGTTAAGGCTTTTTTGTAGGAGCGAGCTTGCTCGCGAAGAACTTACAGGCGCCGCGTTCATCCAGGAAACACGCGTTATCGTTGACGTTTTTCGCGAGCAAGAACTAGGCGTCCCCCTCGCTCCTACAGAAGGCGATGTCCGCTTAACTGAACGGCATTAGGGCTTGCCCAAAGGGCAAGCCCGCTCGCCACAGCAAGGATCAGAATGCGCTGCGGAAGATCTCCTCGATCTGACGCTGATCAGCCCGTCGTGGGTTGGTCAGCCCACAGGCATCCTTCAATGCATTGGCCGCCAGCAGCGGGATATCCTGCAACTTGGCCCCCAGCTCACGCAGGCCCGCTGGGATTTCGACGTCCAGGGCCAATGTACGAATCGCGGCAATGGCAGCCTGGGCGCCCTCTTCCGCACAGCCCCCCTTGATGTCCGCGCCCAGTGCACGGCCGACATCGCTCAGGCGCTTGGCGCTGACGCTGGCATTGAAGCTTTGCACATGGGGCAGCAACACCGCGTTGCACACGCCGTGGGGCAGGTCGTACAGGCCGCCCAGTTGGTGAGCCATGGCATGCACGAACCCCAGGGAAGCATTGTTGAAGGCCATGCCGGCGAGGAACTGGGCATACGCCATGTTTTCCCGCGCGGCTTTGTCAGTACCGTCGCGTACGGCCAGGCGCAGGTTGGCGCTGATCAGCTCGATGGCCTTGATCGCGCAGGCGTCGGTGATCGGCGTGGCGGCCGTGGATACGTAGGCTTCGATGGCGTGGGTCAACGCATCCATGCCGGTGGCGGCGGTAAGCCCCTTGGGCATGCCGACCATCAGCGAGGGGTCGTTGACCGACAGCAGCGGCGTGACGTTGCGGTCGACGATGGCCATTTTCACGTGGCGGGTTTCGTCGGTGATGATGCAGAACCGGGTCATCTCGCTGGCGGTGCCGGCGGTGGTGTTGATGGCCACCAGTGGCAGTTGCGGCTTGCTGGATTGGTCGACCCCTTCATAGTCGCCGATATGCCCGCCGTTGGTGGCGCACAGGGCGATACCCTTGGCGCAGTCATGGGGCGAACCACCGCCCAGGGACACGACAAAATCGCAGGCACTTTGCTGCAACAGCGCCAGGCCTTTCTCGACGTTTTCCACATTGGGGTTGGGCTTGGCGCCATCGTAGATGACCGAGTCGATGTCCTGCATCGCCAGTTTCTCGGCGATCATGCTGGCCACGCCGGCCTTGGCCAAGCCGGCGTCGGTGACGATCAGGGCCTTGCGAAAACCGTAGTTGCGGATGGCAACCATCGCTTCGTCGAGGCAATCAGTGCCCATGATGTTGACGGCGGGAATGAAGAAGGTACTGCTCATGGCGAATCCTCAGAGGCGTTATGCCGACAGAATCCACTGAGAGCGCATGGTGCACCTTGACCAGGATCAACCCTCGCTCATGATAAAGTCTGCGTCCAGCCGATTTCGAGTAGACCCACCGCGATGAAGGATTTCCAGGATATTGACGCCCACCTTGAAGACTGGAGCGCGCTGCGCAGCACCATCGACTTCAGTGGGATTCTGATCGGCAACGGCGCCAGCCGGGCGATTTGGGAGGACTTTGCCTACGACTCGTTGTTCGAAAACGCCCGCACCGTCGAAGAAAAACCCCTGAGCCAATCCGAGCTGAGTGTGTTCGACGCCCTGCAAACCCGCAGCTTCGAACAGGCCCTGGGCGCCTTGAAAACCACCAGCCGGGTCAACAAGGCCCTGGCCGTCAGCTCGGCGGCGCCGCGCAATCGCTATTACGCAATCAAGGAAGCGCTGATCAACACCATCCACGCCGTGCACATCCCATGGCGCCTGGTGCAGCCGTCGACGCTGGCGACGATCAACGCCGAGCTGGCCAGCTACCCCACGGTCTTCACCAGCAACTACGACCTGCTCAACTACTGGGCGATCCTGCACACGCCGGGCATCGACGACCTGTTCCGCAGCGCCGACGCCAGCTTCGACCTGCGCAATACCCGCACCGATGCACCACGCATTCTCTACCTGCACGGCGGCCTGCACCTGGTGCGCAACCTCGACGGCACCGCGCGCAAATTGCCGAGCACCGACAGCACCCTGCTCAGCAGTTTCGCGATCAACAACACGATCAAGACCCTGGACGATGTGCCGTTGTTTGTCAGCGAAGGCAAGGTGCAGGAGAAGCTCAAGACCATCCGCAGTTCGGATTACCTGTCGTTCTGCTATGAGCAGTTGCTCACCCATGCCGGCGCGCTGTGCATCTTCGGCCACGACCTGGGGCCGCAGGATAAACACCTGGTGGATGCGATTCGCCAGGCCAGCCCGACCACTCTGGCGATCTCGGTGTCGGGACGCAGCGACGGGTTCATTCGCCAGCAGAAGCGGCGGTATTCGGAGTTGTTTGACGGCAGCGGCGTGGAGCTGAAGTTTTTTGCGGCGCGCACGCATCCGTTGGGTCATCCAGCACTGTCGGTACCGGTGGAACGCTGAGCAACCTATGGGACGGAGCTGGCCCCCCGCCCACATTGATCGCCTTTCAAGCCGTCAGCGCGGTCACTCTTCAGCGCTGTGCACCACCACCAACAACTGCGCCTGCACATCCCCCACCGAGCGAAGCCGATGGGGCTTCTGTGCATTGAAATGCAGGGCATCGCCCCGCTCCAGGATCACCCGTTCATTCATGAAGTCCACTTCCACCTGGCCTTCATGCACGAACAGGAATTCCTCCCCCACGTGTTCCTTGAAGGTCTTGTCGGTGAACTCCGCCGGCGGGTAAATGATGAAAGGCAACAGGCTGCGTTCACTGACCTGATGGGCCAGCACCGCATAACCCGGCGCGGTGTCGGGCCGCTCATGGCAGCGCACCAGGCTGTAGCTGTCGAGACTGACGCTGTCTTCACTGAACAGTTCTTCCACTTTCACGTTCAACGCCTTGGCCAGTTTCAACGCAGCGGCAATCGACGGTGTGTTGAGCCCGCGCTCGACTTTCGACAGATAACTCTTGGTCATCCCGGATTTTTCGGCCAGGGTTTCCAACGTCACGCCGAGTTTTTTTCTCAATAATTTCAAACGGATAGACATGCGCTGCGGTTAATCCATGCAGAAAGCGAAGAGCTGTGCTTGCCAATGACACAAAGTGTCATATAGCATCTTTAGTGTCATTTGCCTCACCCAACGACCTTGCGAGCAGCGGGGGACCAGCAAATCCGACGTCCATTGAACCACCCAAAGGACACCGATATGGCCAAGACATTAGCACTCCCCAAAGACCAACTGGTCAAGCAAGCGCTGATCCAGATGCAAAACACCCTGGCGGATAATACGTGGACCGACCGGCAAAAGCTGGCGCTCACATGTCGCATCCTCTTCGAATACGGCCACGACTCCGGCCTGGCCGGGCAGATCACCGCGCGCGGGCCCACGCCTGGCACCTATTACACCCAGCAACTGGGCCTGGGCTTTGACGAAATCACCGCGAGCAACCTGCTGCTGGTCAACGAAGACCTCGAGGTGCTGGAAGGCCACGGCATCCCCAACCCGGCCAACCGTTTTCACACCTGGGTCTACCGTGGAAGGCCGGATGTGAACTGCATCATTCACACCCACCCGACGCACATCGCCGCCCTGTCGATGCTGGAAGTGCCGCTGCAGGTATCCCATATGGACTTGTGCCCGCTGTACGAGGACTGCGCGTTCCTGGAAGCCTGGCCAGGGGTGCCGGTGGGCAATGAAGAAGGGGAAATCATCACCACGGCACTGGGTGACAAGCGCGCGATTTTGCTTTCGCACCACGGCCAGTTGTCGACCGGGGCAAATATCGAGGAAGCCTGCGTGATCGCGCAGTTGATCGAGCGTGCGGCCAAGTTGCAATTGCTGGCGATGGCCGCCGGCACCCTCAAGCCGATCCTGCCGGCATTGGGACGCGAAGCCCATGACTGGATCTCAAAGCCCAAGCGTCATGGCGCTGCGTTCAATTACTACGCCCGGCAGAACCTGCGCAAGCACGCCGACTGCCTGAATTGATTGCCCTTTTTCGACCGGAGACCTCCCATGTCCAGCCCAACCATTCACGGCATCATCGGCTACACCATCACCCCATTCAGCACCGACGGCCAACGCATTGACCTCGACGCCCTGGGCCGCTCCATCGACCGCTTGATCGCCAGCGGCGTGCATGCCATCGCGCCTTTGGGCAGCACCGGTGAAGGCGCTTATCTGAGCGAGGCCGAGTGGGACGAAGTCAGCGCCTATAGCCTGCAAAAAGTCGCCAGGCGCGTGCCCACGATTGTCAGCGTGTCCGACCTGACCACCGCCAAGGCCGTACGCCGCGCGCGTTACGCCGAGGCCCATGGCGCCGATGTGGTGATGGTGCTGCCGGCCTCGTACTGGAAACTCAGCGAGGCGGAAATCCTCGCCCACTACGCCACGATTGGCGACAGCATCGGTTTGCCGATCATGCTCTACAACAACCCGGCTACCAGCGGCACGGACATGTCGGTGGACTTGATCCTGCGCATTATCAAACAGGTCGCCAACGTCACCATGGTCAAGGAGAGCACCGGGGATATTCAGCGCATGCACCAGTTGCACCAGCGCAGCGACGTGCCGTTCTACAACGGCTGCAACCCGTTGGCACTGGAAGCCTTCACGGCCGGGGCCAAGGGTTGGTGCACGGCGGCGCCAAACCTGATCCCGCAACTGAACCTGGATTTGTATGCGGCAGTGTTGGCCAATGACCTGGGCAAGGCGCGCGAACTGTTTTATCGGCAGTTGCCGTTGCTGGAATTCATCCTCAAGGGCGGGTTGCCGGCGACGATCAAGGCAGGGTTGCGCTTGACCGGATTGGAGGTGGGTGATCCCCGCTTGCCGGTATTCCCGTTGGGCGAGGCCGGAATCGAACAGCTGAAAACATTGCTGCGCTGACGCCGCGATCCAATGTGGGAGGGGCTTGACCCAGTGCCAGTCAATTAAGAGATAGAACGAGCAAACCGTAACCTGTGGCGAGCGGGCTTGCCCCGCGTTGGGCTGCGCAGCGGCCCCAAAACCTGGCGATTCAATATGCCTGGATAAACGCGGGGGCCTTATTGGGGCTGCTTCGCAGCCCAACGCGGGGCAAGCCCTAATGCCGTTCAGTTAAGGTTTTTTTGTAGGAGCGAGCTTGCTCGCGAAGAACTCACAGACGCCGCGTTCATTCAGGAAACACGCGTTATCGTTGACGTTTTTCGCGAGCAAGCTCGCTCCTACAGAAGGCGATGTCCGCTTAACTGAACGGCATTAGGGCAAGCCCGCTCGCCACGACAAGCGCGCTCACCACAACAAGCTCGCTCGTCACAGTTACAGTGTTCCTCCTTAACTGACTGACAAGCCCCCTCCCACATTTTAATAGAGACAAATGATAATGATTCTCGATAGAATTCACGACTTTTCCACGTCGTGCTTCGTCAAGAAGGATATCCATGTCTCGTCCCAAGCCCGACCCGTTGTCGGCCGATGCCTTTCGCGGGTTTTATGCAGACATTCTGTATTTCCTGCGCAAACGCACGGACAACGCCAGCGACGCGGCCGACATGACCCAGGATGTCTTTACTCAGTGGCTGGACTACCGCGACCGCGCCAAGGTCGAGCAGCCACGGGCGTTTCTGTTCCAGATGGCGCGCAACCTGCTGCGCGATCATTGGCGCAAACAGAAGGTACGACAAACCGTCCACGCCGATCAGGCCGAAAAGGATGCCGAGCCGGTCATTGACGAGCAGAACGACCCCATGGTCGCCGCACAACGCCTGCAACGCCTGGAACAGTTGAAAGAAGTCCTCGCCGAGCTCTCGCCGCGCAGGCGAGAAGCCCTTATGCTGCACCGCTTCGAAGGCCTGAGCCAGGTACAGATCGCCGAGCGCATGGGCATTTCGACCAGCATGGTGGAAAAGCATATCGCCTTTGCCCTGCTGCATTGCAAGCGACGCCTTCAACCCGACCTCGGCACGGAGCAGCCCTAATGAACCGCCTGAGCGACATCGACGCCCTGGACATCGAAGCGAGCGACGCCATCGATGCCCAAGCCGCCAGTTGGTTTGCACGCAACCGTAGCGATGCGGGGCGCGCCGACCGCAAGGCTTTTGCCGCCTGGCAAGCCGTGCCGGCCCACGCCCGCGCCTATGCCGAATTCGAGCAGCTGTGGGCGGACCTCGCCCAGTTGCAGCAACGGAGCAAACCCGTGGCGCTGCCCCCGCGCAAACCAGCCTTCTGGCGCCCGGCCCTCGCCGCCGCCGCCGCCGTGCTCTGTGCCGTACTGGCCACGCATCTGGGTGCACCGCGCGAGTTGTATCACAGCCAGGTCGCGGCCCACGCCAAGGGCGTGCGTACCCTGGACCTGCCCGATGGCAGCACCTTGTATGTGAATGCCAACACCCGCCTGCGCGTCGACTTCACCGCCTACCAACGCATCATCCATTTGGACAAGGGCCAGTTGTATATCGAGGTCGCTGCTGACAAGGAACGGCCGTTGTTCGTACAAGCCGGCGAAGCGAATGTGCGGGTGGTGGGCACGGCTTTTGATGTGCGCCGCAGCCCGCAGCAACTGGTGGTCAGCGTCGCCCATGGCCAGGTCGCCTTCGAGCCGGACGCCAAAAACGCCGTCACCTTGCTCGGCGCCCAGCAACGCGCCATCTACCACTACGCCAAGGGCACCGTGCAGCAACAACCCCTCACGTCCGAAGACGTGGCCGACTGGCGCAGTGGACACCTGTCGTTCCGCAACCGCGAGCTGGCCAGCCTGATCGATGAACTGAGCCTTTACCGCCCGCAGGCACCGTTGCAGGTGAGCAATGCAGTGGCACACCTGAAGGTCTCGGGCAATCTCGATGTGAATGATCCAGACGCCTTACTCAATGCCCTGCCCGCCCTGCTGCCGGTAAAAGTCATGGCTTCAGCCGATGGCGTGATAAGCATTGAGCCGAGCAAATAATACAAAAACCGTACTTGAGAATATTTTGCATTTGCACGTGTGGTTTTTTTAGCCTGCCCCGTCTTCCTCCCGACTGTGTTTGATACGCACACCTTTTTGGCTATTTGGCCACCCGGGGGATTTCATGTTTCGCGCGCCTTGCCACGCTTCGCACCTGTTGCTTCAACCGACCCTGCTTGCCACCTGCCTGGCGTTCAGCCTCACGGCCCAGGCCGAGTCGTTCACGCTGCACCTGCCGGCCCAGTCGCTGGCCACGTCACTGAGCGAGGTGGCGCAGCAGACGAAGATCCAGCTGCTGTTCGATGA
This sequence comes from Pseudomonas sp. MPR-R2A5, assembly GCF_058793055.1. Lineage (NCBI taxonomy): Bacteria > Pseudomonadati > Pseudomonadota > Gammaproteobacteria > Pseudomonadales > Pseudomonadaceae > Pseudomonas > Pseudomonas sp. MPR-R2A5. The sequence continues at coordinate 71,197 of NZ_JBXAFK010000005.1, read as the reverse complement.
AACACTGCTCAAGAACGTGCAGGCACAGGCCCTCAATGGTGACTTCACCCCGGAAGTGGCGATCCGCACCCTGCTGGCCCCTGGTGAGTTCACCCTGATCAAGGTCGGCACTACCTACGTCGTACGCCCCGATGCGGGCAAGACTACCCAGAGCGGCGCGATCCAGCTGGACACCTTGAGCGTGATCGGCACGGGCAATGAAGTCGACTCCAGCACCGTGAACCGTTCCACCCTGAGCCAGGCCGACATCGACCGCTACCAAGCCAATAACATCCCCAGCCTGCTGCAGACCCTGCCTGGGGTCAGCCAGGGTGGCTCGCTGAAACCCGGTGGCCAGACCATCAACATCCGTGGTTTCGGCGATGCCGAGGATGTACCGATGACCGTCGACGGTGCCACCAAGAGCGGCTTCGAGCGCTACCAGCAAGGCACGGTATTTATCGAACCCGAGCTGATCAAAAGCATCGAGGTCGAGAAAGGCCCCAATTCGCCGTTTACCGGCAACGGCGGTTTTGGCGGCACGGTCAACATGACCACCAAGGACGCCCCGGACTTGCTCAAGGACGGTCGCAACAGCGGTGCGATGCTCAAGTACGGTTACTCCAGCAACGACCATGAACAGGTCTATAGCAGCGCCGTGTATGGCCGCACCGACGATGGCCGGTTCGATGCGCTGGCTTACCTGACCCAACGCGACGGTGGTGACATGAAGGTGGCCGCCAAGCTGCCCAATGAGAACAACCAGTACCCGATCAACCCCCAACGCCTGCCTAACACCGCCCAGGACGTGGACGGCAAGCTGTTCAAGGTCAATGCACACTTCACCGATGAACACAGTCTCGGCCTGTCGTACTCGCGTTCCCACAGCAATCGCTGGACACCCTTTTCCGCCGCGAGCTACCCGACACCGCCGACCCAGGCCAACATCAACCGCTACGGCTACGAAGGCGCGTTGAAGCGCTTTCTGGCACACCGCGACACCGTCGACACCACCTGGTCGGGCAAGTATGAATACCAACCCTTGGACAACCCGCTGGTGGACTTGACCGTCAAGTACTCTCAGTCCAACACCGAGCAGACTGACGAGCGCGACGCCACGGCGTTTTTCCAGTTGGCCACGGGTGGGCGCAAGATGGACACGTCCTACACCGACAAGAACCTCGACATCCGTAACGTCAGCCTGTTTGACACCGGGCCGTTGCAGCATGCGGTGACTATCGGTGGGCAGTTGCGCAAGCACATCCGCGAAACCGAGATGTGGATGCCAGGCACCACCTACAACACGCCACGCTACAACTATGGGCACTTTCAACCGGGCTTCATGCCCCACGGCAAGGTGGATACCAACAGTTTCTTCATCCAGGACGCGGTGACCCTGGGCGATGTGACGATCACCCCGTCGCTGCGCTACGACCATGTACGCAATCGCGGCGAGGCCAACGATGCACCGTACTACAGCAACCCCGACCCCGCCGTCGGCCATGACTACAGCGATCGCACCTACACCGGCTGGTCGCCGCGCCTGGCGTTGTTCTGGACGGTGACCCCGAACGTCGGCCTGTTCGCCAACTGGAGCCAGACCTGGCGGGCGCCAGTGATCGACGAGCAATACGAAGTGCAGGGCCTGGGCAACCGCACAGCCACCAGCGTCGACCTCGACCCGGAGCGCATCACCTCGATCACCCTGGGTAACATCACCCGCTTCGACAACCTGATCGCCCAGGACGACAACCTGCAACTGCGCACCACTCTGTTCCACAACAAAGTCGAAGACGAAATCTTCAAGGCCACGGGCGTGGGCTGCCAGAACCAGGCCATCAACGGGGGCACAATTGCCAACGCTTGCCCACCGGGGGCGATGTCCAACTACCGCAATATCGGCGCGCTGACCATCAAGGGCTTCGAGTTCGAAACGCTCTATAACTCCACCTACCTGTTCGGCTCGGCATCGTTCGCCTATGCCACCGGCCAACACGAGGGTGCCTATACCAACCCTTGGGGCCCGGATGTGGCGGCCCGCGATATTCCGCCGACCAAGTGGGTGCTGGTGGTGGGGACCCACATCCCGGCCTGGGATGCCCAGGTGGGGTGGACGGGGCAGTTCATCGGCGCAACCACTCGCCTGCCCAGCGACAAATACTCCGGCGGCCCCGGCAGCAGTGTCGGCGACTTGTTCTACGACCAGTATGGCAATAAGCGCTACAACACCCAGGGCCTGTTCGCGAAATGGGCACCGCAACAGGCTTACCTGAAAGGCACCGAGGTGAACTTCACCGTGGACAACCTGTTCAACAACAACTTCCGTCCGGCGCTGAGCGGTGATCGTGCCTACACCAAGGGGCGCGATGCCAAGATCAGCGTCACACGTTTCTTCTGAAGACTGGCACTGCCACTGTGGAGAGCGGGCTTGTTATGGAGAGCGGGCCTGTTGTGGCGAGCGGGCTTGTTGTGGCGAGCGGGCTTGCCCCGCGTTGGGCTGCGGAGCAGCCCCATTACAGGCGATGTATTTTTAACTGACACACCGCGGTGCCTGGTTTTGGGGCCGCTTCGCAGCCCAACGCGGGGCAAGCCCGCTCGCCACAGGTGACCTGTTTGCCCGTTCCATCTCTTCCACAGATGACCGTTTGCCCGTTCCATCTCTTCCACAGGTGACCTGTTTGCCCGCTCTATCTCTTAACTGACTGGCATTAGGGCTTGCCCGCGATACAGGCGACGCGGTTTATCAGTAAGTCTGCGGTGCGCCCATCGCAGACTCACTGAAACTCGACAGCGCCCACACAACAGCAACTGTACGGATAAATCCGCACCCAGCTGTAGGCCCGCAATCGCCGGGGGTTGTGGCTAGATGGGCTTCCCTTGAAGCCCTCTAGATTTCGGTTCTCCCCATGAGCTCGCGCGAAAACACCGGCATGGCCCTCGGCCTGCTGGGCGTCATCATCTTCAGCCTGACCCTGCCCTTCACCTGCATCGTGGTGCAGGAAATCCACCCGTTGCTCAACGGCCTGGGCCGTGCGTTGTTCGCGGCGATTCCGGCGGCGGCGCTGTTGCTGTGGCGCCGCGAGCGTTGGCCAACCTGGCGCCAGGTGCGCGGTTTGTGCCTGGTGATCGCAGGCGTGATCCTCGGTTTCCCGGTGCTGTCAGCCTGGGCCATGCAAACGTTACCGGCCTCTCATGGCGCGCTGGTCAACGGCCTGCAACCACTGTGCGTGGCCTTGTATGCAGCGTGGCTGTCCCATGAGCGGCCGTCGAAAGCCTTCTGGGCCTGCGCCGCACTGGGCAGCGCGTTGGTATTGAGCTATGCGCTGATTACCGGTGCCGGCAGCATTCAAGCCGGCGATCTGTTGATGCTCGGCGCCATTGCGGTGGGCGGCCTGGGTTATGCCGAAGGCGGTCGGCTGGCCAAGGAGATGGGCGGGTGGCAGGTCATCTGCTGGGCGCTGGTACTGTCGACCCCGGTGCTGATCGGCCCGGTGTGGTACCTGGCGGCGCAGCACCAGGGCGCGATTTCGATGCGCACCTGGTGGGCGTTCGGCTATGTGTCGCTGTTCTCGCAGTTCCTGGGATTCTTTGCCTGGTACGCCGGGTTGGCCATGGGCGGCATTGCGCGGGTCAGCCAGATTCAGCTGCTGCAGATCTTCTTCACCATTGCATTTTCGGCGTTGTTCTTTGGTGAACATATCGAGCCGATTACCTGGGTGTTTGCCTGTGGGGTGATCGTGACGGTGATGCTCGGGCGCAAGACCGCGGTGCAGGCTGCGCCAGCCCCCTGTAGGAGCGAGCTTGCTCGCGAAGGTCGCTAACGATAACGCGGGAAACCTGAAAGCCTGCGGTGCTCTCAGGCTTTTCGCGAGCAAGCTCGCTCCTACAGGGGGCGGCGGTCAGATCAGGTAGCCATCCGCACGCAGCAGGGTTTCCAGGCAATGCTCAGTGATGTGGTAGAACGCCTTTAGCTCTTGGATTTTTTCCAGTAACTGCGCATTGTCCAGCGGTTCGGCGCGCTTGACCGCCAGGATCATCTTGTTCTTGTTGGTGTGTTCCAGGGAGATGAACTCGAACACCTTGGTCTCATAACCACAGGCTTCAAGGAACAAGGCGCGCAGGCTGTCGGTGACCATTTCCGCCTGCTGGCCCAGGTGCAACCCGTATTGCAGCATAGGCTTTAACAGCACCGGGCTCTGGATCTGCAGGCGAATCTGTTTGTGGCAGCACGGCGAGCACATGATGATCGACGCACCGGAACGAATACCGGTGTGGATGGCGTAATCCGTGGCGATGTCGCAGGCGTGCAGGGCGATCATGACGTCCAGCTCGCTCGGTGCCACGCTGCGCACGTCACCGCACTTGAACACCAGCCCTGGGTGGTCCAGGCGCGCAGCGGCGGTGTTGCACAAGGTCACCATGTCTTCGCGCAATTCAACGCCAGTGACCTCAGCCTCGACATTGAGCGTGTTGCGCAAGTAGTCATGGATGGCGAACGTCAGGTAGCCCTTGCCCGAACCGAAATCAGCGACGCGCACCGGCCCGTCCAGCCGCAGCGGTGACGAGGTCAGCGCATGGCTGAACACTTCGATGAACTTGTTGATCTGCTTCCACTTGCGCGACATCGACGGGATCAGCGCGTGCTTGGCGTCGGTCACGCCCAGGTCGAAGAGGAACGGTCGGCTCAACTCGAGGAAACGATGCTTCTCGCGGTTATGCTCGGCCGACGGCGCTTCGCGCAATTGCTGGGGTTTGCTTTTGAACAGCGAGCTTTTGTTCTTTTTGCTGTATTCGAGCTGGGCTTCGTCGGTCAGTGCCAGCAAGTGAGCGTTCTTGAACGAAGCCGGCAACAGCTCGGCAATCGCCGCCACGCCGTCGGCCACCGGGAGGTTCTTGGTAATGTCGCGGGTCTTGTAGCGGTATACGAAGGACAGGCACGGCTGTTCCTTGACCGTCACCGGCTTGATGATCAGCCGTTGCAGCTCGGCGTCCTCACCCACGTACTTGGCCAGCACCAGCTTGATAAAAGCGTCGTGCTGAAGGCTTGCGCTCAGCAGTTCGATGAACTGGGCATGATGATCCGGCGCAGGGCGGGCAGGTTGAGCGGTAACGGACATGAACAAAAACGCCTCGGGCAGGGAATGCCGGGCATTTTAGGGGGGATGGGGGTTTAGGGCACGGGGTTATTTGATCAACGGTACTGCGCCTGACCACTTGGGACCCAATGTGGGAGGGGCAAGCCCTCCCCCACATTTGATCTCCAGTGTTGGATGTTCTATTCGAGCACGACCAGGCGGTTGGGCAGTTCATTACGTGTCTGAGTCACCGGCACATGCACCTTGAGCAACTCGCCACACGCCTCGATACAAGCAATAAACCCAGCCAGCGTCTGCCCCTGTTTGACCTGCTGGGTAAACGCCTTGACGATCCCCTCCCAATGGCTGTCATCCAGGCGGCTGGAGATGCCATCGTCCACCAGGATTTCCACATAACGCTCGGCCTCGCTGACAAAAATCAGCACCCCGGTGCTGCCCAGCGTGTGGTGCAGGTTCTGCTCCAGGAACTGCCGGCGCGCCAGGTTCGACGCGCGCCAATGGCGCACCGAACGCGGGATCAGGCGCGTGGTGACCTTGGGCAGGCGAAACACCAGGCACAGCACGATGAACGTCGCCCATTGCGCCAGCAGCAAGGTGTACATGGTCAGGTAGCCCGACAGGTAATGCACCACGCCCGGCACCACCAACGCGATCAGGCTGGCCCACAGCAATGGGATATAGGCGTAATCGTCGGCACGGGCAGCCAGCACGGTCACCAGTTCGGCGTCGGTGGTTTTTTCGACCCGGGCGATCGCTTCGGCGACCTGGCGCTGCTCGTGTTCAGTCAGTAATGCCATGGTTGTAGATGCTCTTTTCTAGTTATTGTCATTACCAGCCGCCCGACGCGCCGCCGCCGCCGAAGCCACCACCGCCGCCTCGGAAACCGCCGCCGCCGCCGCCACCGCCCCCACCGCCGCGTCCACTGCTGCTGAGGATCGCGAGCAGGATCGCCCCCACCGGCAGGCCCAGGCGATTGCACAACCACAACACGCCGATCAGCAGGACAAACAAGCCGATGGAAAACCCGGGATTATCCTTGGCAAAGTTGGCATCCGCCACATGGGCCGGCACTGCCAGTGGCTGACCGCCCACCACCTGGATCATGGCGGCTACGCCGTCGCTGATACCCTGGCTGAAATTGCCGGCCTTGAACTTGGGTGCAATCACCTGGTTGATGATCACCCAGGACTGCGCATCGGTCAGCGTACCTTCCAGACCGTAACCGACTTCGATGCGTAACTTGCGCTCATCGCGGGCAACGATCAATAACGCGCCGTTGTCCTTGCCCTTCTGGCCAATACCCCACTGGCGGCCCAATTGGTAACCGTAGTCCTCAATGGGCACGCCTTGCAGGTCGGGCACCGTGACCACCACGATCTGGTCGCCGGTGGTTTGCTCCAGCGCCTGCAACTGCTCGGTCAATTGCTGGCGCGTCGCCGGGTCGAGCATTTGGGCGTTATCCACCACCCGCCCGGTCAGTGCCGGGAAGGTCAACGCCGCCTGGGCCGAAGTGACGCATGCCAGCAACCACAGCGCCAGGCCTATCCGTAATAAACGCATCGACACCTCAATGCAGCCTTATTTGAACTTCACTTGCGGCGCTTTATCGGCATCGGCACTGGTGGCTTCAAACGTGGCGCGGATCGGCAGGTCGCTGTACATCACGCTGTGCCACAGGCGGCCAGGGAAGGTGCGGATCTCGGTGTTGTAGGCCTGCACCGCCTGGATAAAGTCGCGACGCGCCACGGCGATACGGTTTTCCGTGCCTTCCAACTGGGATTGCAGGGCCAGGAAGTTCTGGTTGGCCTTCAGGTCTGGGTAGCGCTCGGACACCACCATCAAGCGGCTGAGTGCACTGCTCAAACCGTCCTGGGCTTGCTGGAATTGCTTGAGTTTTTCCGGGTTATCCAGGGTACTGGCATCCACCTGGATCGAGGTGGCCTTGGCCCGCGCCTCAATCACCGCAGTGAGGGTGTCCTGCTCATGGGTGGCATAGCCCTTGACCACTTCCACCAGGTTGGGGATCAAGTCGGCACGCCGTTGATACTGGTTCTGCACCTGGCCCCAGGCCGCCTTGGCCTGCTCATCCAGGGTCGGAATGGTATTGATACCGCAACCGCTCAGCACGCTGCTGATCAATAACAACGCCGCGGCTTTCAAGCCCCAGCGGTAACCTTGTGCTGCTTGCATGGTGTTTCTCCTGGCCAATCTTGATGGAATTTGACGACTAACCCTATAAACCGCGCGCTTGGGGCATAATCCGCCACCACTGGAATGCATCGAGCCAATCAGCTACAAAGATGCCCAGCGCGAAAAAGAGTTCAGAGTGTGCTGCATTTATCTGAACAACACCCGAACAACAATAGACGCTCCCCACATTTTGGCCGATCAGCGCTAGCGCTGTGCAGTGAGCCGAAAAAGGATATTCATGAAGAAGCTGTGTTTGCTCGGCCTTGTTGCCACTCTGGCCACCCACCCCGTCTGGGCAGAAACAAAGCCTGCTGCGCTTAAAGACAAGGACGCCTTCGTCAGCGACCTGCTCAAGCAGATGACCCTCGATGAAAAAATCGGCCAATTGCGCCTGATCAGCATCGGCCCCGAAATGCCCCGTGAGCTGATCCGCAAGGAAATTGCCGCCGGCCGCATCGGTGGCACGTTCAACTCCATCACGCGCCCGGAAAACCGTCCGATGCAGGACGCGGCCATGCGCAGCCGGTTGAAGATCCCGATGTTTTTCGCCTATGACGTGATCCACGGCCACCGCACGATCTTCCCGATCAGCCTGGCCCTGGCCTCCAGCTGGGACATGGACGCCATCGGCCGGTCCGGGCGCATTGCCGCCCAGGAAGCCGCCGCCGACAGCCTCGACATCACCTTCGCGCCGATGGTCGACATCTCCCGCGACCCGCGCTGGGGCCGTACCTCCGAAGGCTTCGGCGAAGACACCTACCTGGTCTCGCGCATCGCCGAAGTGATGGTCAAGGCGTTCCAGGGCACCAGCCCCGCGAATGCCGACAGCATCATGGCCAGCGTCAAGCACTTCGCCCTGTATGGCGCCGTGGAAGGCGGGCGCGACTACAACGTGGTCGACATGAGCCCGGTCAAGATGTACCAGGACTACCTGCCCCCGTACCACGCGGCGATCAAGGCCGGTTCCGGCGGCGTGATGGTGGCGCTCAACTCGATCAACGGCGTACCCGCCACCGCCAACACCTGGCTGATGAACGACCTGTTGCGCAAGGACTGGGGCTTCAAGGGCCTGGCCGTCAGCGACCACGGTGCGATCTTCGAGCTGATCAAGCACGGCGTGGCCAAGGACGGGCGTGAAGCCGCCAAGCTGGCGATCAAGGCCGGCATCGACATGAGCATGAACGACTCGCTGTACGGCAAGGAATTGCCAGGGCTGCTCAAGTCCGGTGAGATCGAGCAAAGCGACATCGACAACGCCGTGCGCGAGGTGCTTGGCGCCAAGTACGACATGGGCCTGTTCAAAGACCCGTACCTGCGTATCGGCAAGGCCGAGGACGACCCGGCCGACACCTATACCGAAAGCCGCCTGCACCGCGCCGAAGCGCGTGACGTGGCGCGCCGCAGCATGGTCTTGCTGAAGAACCAGAACGGTACCCTGCCGCTGAAGAAATCCGCGACCATTGCCCTGGTGGGTCCATTGGCCAAGGCGCCCATCGACATGATGGGCAGCTGGGCCGCCGCCGGTAAGCCGGCACAATCGGTGACCCTGCTCGACGGCCTCAACGCGGTGATCGGCGAAAAAGGCAAGATCATCTATGCCCGTGGCGCCAACATCACCAATGACAAGGCCGTGGTCGACTACCTCAACTTCCTCAATTTCGATGCCCCGGAAGTGGTGGATGACACGCGCCCTGCCCAGGTGATGATCGATGAAGCGGTCAAGGCCGCCAAGGATGCCGATGTGGTGGTCGCCGCCGTGGGTGAATCCCGTGGCATGTCCCACGAATCGTCGAGCCGCACCGACCTGAATATCCCGCAAAGCCAGCGCGACCTGATCAAGGCGCTCAAGGCCACCGGCAAGCCATTGGTGCTGGTACTGATGAACGGCCGCCCGCTGTCGATTCTCGAAGAGAACCAGCAAGCCGACGCGATCCTGGAAACCTGGTTCGCCGGCACCGAGGGCGGCAATGCCATCGCCGACGTGCTGTTCGGTGACTACAACCCGTCGGGCAAGCTGCCGATCACCTTCCCACGTTCGGTGGGGCAGATTCCAACCTACTACAACCACCTGACCATTGGCCGGCCCTTCACCCCAGGCAAGCCGGGCAACTACACCTCGCAGTACTTCGATGACACCACTGGGCCCCTGTTCCCGTTCGGTTATGGCCTGAGCTACACCACGTTCAGCCTCTCGGACATGGCGCTGTCTTCCACCACCCTGAACAAGACCGGCAAGCTCGACGCCAGTGTCACCGTGACCAACACCGGCAAGGTGGACGGCGAAACCGTGGTGCAGTTGTATATCCAGGACGTGGCCGGCTCAATGATCCGCCCGATCAAGGAGCTGAAGAACTTCCAGAAAATCATGCTCAAGGCCGGTGAAGAGCGCACGCTGCACTTCACCATCACCGAGGAAGACCTGAAGTTCTACAACACCCAGCTCAAGTTCGCAGCGGAGCCGGGCGAATTCAATGTCCAGATAGGGCTGGATTCCCAGGATGTGCAGCAGCAGACCTTCGAACTGCTCTGACACCTGACACGGTCAAAAAATGTGGGAGGGGGCTTGCCCCCGATTTCGGTGTATCAGCCAGCAGATCTGTCGCTGAATCACCGCTATCGGGGGCAAGCCCCCTCCCCCATTTGATCTCAGTGTTCTTGCTAGCCGCGCCGATCCAGCACGTTCACCACCAAGCGATCAATCCAGCCCCACACCCGCTGCTTCACCCGCCGCCACAACGGCCGCGATTTCCACGCTTCCAGGCTCACCGCCTGGCTCTGGGTAAAATCCCGCTCGAAGCTGTCCACCACGTCCCGCGTCAACTCAGGGTCCAACGCTTCCAGGTTGGCTTCCAGGTTGAAGCGCAGGTTCCAGTGGTCGAAATTGCATGAGCCGATGCTGACCCAGTCATCCACCAACACCATCTTCAGGTGCAGGAAGCACGGCTGGTACTCGAATATCTGCACACCCGAGCGCAGCAGGCGCGGGTAATAACGGTGCCCGGCATAGCGTACGGAGGGGTGATCGGTGCGTGGCCCGGTGAGCAGCAGACGCACATCGACCCCGCGTCCCGCCGCTCGGCGCAAGGCACGGCGTACCCCCCAGGTGGGCAGGAAGTACGGGGTGGCCAACCAGATGCGGTGCTTGCCGCTGTTCAAGGCGCGAATCAACGATTGCAGGATGTCGCGGTGCTGGCGCGCATCGGCATACGCCACGCGCCCCAGGCCTGGCCCCGTCGCGGGCACCTTGGGCAGGCGCGGCAAACCGAAATGAGTGGCGGGCTTCCACTCCCGGCGCGCGCTGTTCGCGTGCCATTGCCGGTCGAACAACGCCTGCCAATCCAGCACCAGCGGCCCGCTGATCTGCACCATCACTTCATGCCAGTCAGCGGTGTCTTGCCCTGGGGTCCAGAATTCATCGGTCACGCCCGTGCCGCCGACCACGGCGATTTGCTGGTCGACCAGCAACAGCTTGCGGTGGTCGCGATACAGGTTGCGCATCCAGCGCCGCCAGCTCAGGCGATTGTAAAAGCGCAGTTCCACCCCGGCATCCGTCAAGCGTTTGCGCAACCCGAGGGTAAACGCCAGGCTGCCGTAATCGTCAAACAAGCAACGAACCCGCACGCCACGCCCAGCCGCCAACACCAGCGCCTGCACCATGGCTTCGGCGCAGGCCCCGGCTTCCACCAGGTACAGCTCCAGCTCCACCTGACGCTCTGCCCGGGCAATGCCCACCAGCATCTGCGGAAAAAACTGCGGGCCGTCGATCAACAACTCGAACCGGTTGGCGCTGCGCCACGGGAACACTGCGCCGCTCACGTCAGCGCGCCGTAAAGATCAGCACCGCACCCACCGGCACCGACAAACTGATCGACTTGAGCCCAGCCGCCTTGCGCAATGCCGCCACACCGGGTGCCAGGTCGAAATCCTCGGCGTGCAACACCAACGGTTCCAGGGTGACCACCTGGAAACGCCGGTCATCCAGGCGCGTGGCCAGCAGCTCGGCGTTGTAGGTCTGGGTCTTGCCATGCAACGTGACGCTCATGGGCAGGCGCAATTCCAATTGCGCGCCAGGGGCCAGGTCATTGATGGGTTGCAGGTTGATCTGCGCACTGATCAGCGCTTCAGGGAAGGTCTTGATCTCGAACAGTTGATTGCGCATGCGCTCATCACGCAGCGGGATGCCACTGTTGACCGACTCCAGCTCCACCTCCAATTGCGCAGCGCCCTTGCTGTCGACCTTGCCGTGCAGCACCAGGAAGCGCTGCACCTCGGCGATCTCGGTGTTTTTGGTGGTGACGAACGACAGGCGTGAGGATTCGTTATCCAGGTACCAGTCGGCATGGGCAGGCACTGCGGCAGCGGCCAGCACGGCGAAGGCCAGGGGTTTGATGACAGACGCGTTGAACATTAAGGACTCGTGGGGCGAAAAACCTGAACGAACCTTAACTGTGCCGCCTGCCGGGCGCAATGTAACTGACACAGCCGCCCCCACATCGGGTATGACGTTTCAGGGGATGAGGCGGCACCCCTGGTGTTCGCCCAACCATCTGGCGGTATGGGTACGCCCCAATCCACTGGCGGTGACTTCACTGCGCTTCGGGTCATCGGTGAACGCACTGATCGGCACGTACTGCTTCACATACCCCCGGCAATACTCGGCTGGATTGTCCGCCACATACCGGCACGAGCAGTACTCCTTGGCCGTATACGCCGCGATGATGTCGGGGAAGGCTTGCAGGTTGACGCGCTCGTGCCAGACCCAGCCCACCAGGGCAAGCAACAGCACGAGAAAAAGGCTGGTGAACGGCCGACGACGAATCATGGTTGCACCGCCGCAAGCACGCGCTTGAGCAGTTCGTTATGGCGGTAGCTGCCGTCGCGATCATCGCCATAGCGCACGATCACCAGGTGCTCATCCGGCATCACATACAGCGCCTGCCCCCAGTGCCCGAGGGCGGCGAAGGTATCGGCGGGGGCATCGGGCCAGGGTCGGGCAGCGCCCTGCACTTCGCGATTGAGCCACCAATGGCCGCCGGGGACGGCTTCGTCCTGGCCGGCCTTGTATTGGTCGAAAGGTTTACGGTTGAAAGCAACCCAGTCTTCAGGCAGCAATTGTTGATCGCCCCAGCGTCCGTCGCGCGCCATCAGCAGGCCGACGCGCGCCAGGTCGCGCGCAGTGAGGTAGGCGTAGGACGAGGCGACAAAGGTTTCGTCGGCATCGGTTTCCCAGGTGGCGTTGTGAATACCCAACGGCTTGAACAACGCATCCCAGGGGTAACTCATGTAGGCCTTGTGGCCGAGCATCCCTTTGAGGGCCGCGGACAATAGGTTGCTGTCGCCGCTGGAGTAACGGAAGACCCGGCCCGGTGCACTGGCGGCGTCCATGCCGGCGGTGAATTCCGCCATGTCGGCGCGGCCACGGGTATAGAGCATCGCGACGACCGAGGATTTCAGCGGGGCGAACTCGTAGTCTTCCTGCCAATCCAGGCCCGAGGCCCAGTGCAGCAGGTCGGCCATGCTGACCGTCGGGTGCTGTTTCATTGGCGGATAGAAGCGCGCCACCGGGTCAGTCAACTTGAAGCGTTTTTCGCCATAGGCCACGCCGAGCACCGTCGCCATCAGGCTTTTGCTGACCGACCAGGTCAAGTGCGGCGTGCTCGCGGTGGTGGGTTCGGCGTAGCGCTCATAGACGACTGCGCCATCGCGAATCACCAGCAGCGCGTCGGTTCGAATACCTTGGCGATGGGTGTCGTCACGCGCGGGGAATGCATAGGCATTCAAGGCATCGACAGCAGGACCGGAGAGCGGCGGGGCCTTGGCCCACTCCTTGTCAGGCCAGGTTTCAGCATGGGCAGTAACGGTGACTGACAGCAGGGCAACGCACAACAGGCCTCGGACCATGGACACAAACTCAAGGGGGCGTTCAAGCCCGCGAGCCTAGCCGAGGCCGATGACAGATTGGCGACACGGAGGGCTGTCATCTAAGCGTCACCGGAACTTCATGGAGATGACACCGAGCCTACATAGCCTGAGTTTGGACAAACAAGTCGACCGGCCGAAAGGTGGCTGGCACTCGGAGATTCGCCATGACTCAGATCGCCCGCATCAGCGACACCGGCAATGAACGCCGTCTGCAAGCCGAACGCCTGGTTGGCGCAAAGGCTTTGCAGGAAGCCCAGGCCCTGCGGTTCAACGTGTTCAGCGGCGAATTCAACGCCAAGCTGAAAGGCGCGGAATTGGGGCTGGACATGGATGACTATGATGTTCACTGCAGCCACATCGGCGTGCGGGATTTGAACAGCGGTCGACTGGTCGCCACCACCCGTTTACTCGACCACCAGGCCGCCAGCAGCCTGGGTCGGTTCTACAGCGAAGAAGAATTCAGCCTGCATGGCCTCCTGCATTTACAGGGCCCGATCCTGGAAATCGGTCGCACCTGTGTCGACCCCGCCTACCGCAACGGCGGCACCATCGCCGTGTTATGGGGCGAGTTGGCCGAGGTGCTTAACCAGGGCGGCTACAGCTACCTGATGGGGTGTGCGAGCATCCCGATGCACGACGGCGGCATCCAGGCCCACGCCATCATGCAACGCCTGCGCGAACGCTACCTGTGCAACGAACATCTGCGCGCCGAGCCGAAAAAACCTCTGCCGGCGCTGGATCTGCCGTCCAACGTGATCGCGGAAATGCCGCCGCTGCTCAAGGCCTATATGCGCCTGGGTGCGAAGATCTGCGGCGAGCCGTGCTGGGATGAGGATTTCCAAGTGGCCGACGTGTTTATCCTGCTCAAGCGCGATGAACTGTGCCCGCGTTACGCACGCCACTTCAAGGCGGCCATGTGATGCGCCGTCTGCGCGTGTACGGGCGCATCGCCCGCGTGCTGCTGGTGGTGGCGCTGGGCTTGAGCATGGCCAGTGTGTTTGGTGTGTTCGAGCGCCTGGGCGTGGCTAACTCGATGGTGCGACGCCAACGTTGGTCGCGGTTCTTTATGGCGCGATTGACCAATGCCCTGCCCTTTCGGGTGACGGTGCACGGCGAGTTGCCGCAGACACCGATGCTGTGGGTGAGCAATCACGTGTCGTGGACCGATATCCCGCTGCTGGGCATGGTCACGCCGATGTCGTTTTTGTCCAAGGCCGAAGTGCGCACCTGGCCGGTGGCCGGCTGGTTGGCGGCGAAGGCCGGTAGCTTATTTATCCGTCGCGGTTCGGGCGACAGCCAGTTGATCCGCAAGCAAATGACCCGCCACCTGGAGCAACAGCACCCGCTGCTTATGTTCCCCGAAGGCACCACCACCGACGGGCGCAGCCTGCGTACCTTTCACGGGCGCTTGCTGGCCAGTGCGATCGATGCCGATGTATCGCTGCAACCGGTGGCGATCCGTTATCTGCGCGACGGGCAAGTGGACCCGCTGGCACCGTTTATTGGCGATGATGATTTGCTCTCGCACCTAATGCGCCTGTTCGGCAATGACCAGGGCGACGTGGAAATCCATGTGCTCAAGCCGATTGCCTGCGCCGGGCAGGAACGCGCGGCGCTGGCGTTCCAGGCGCAGCAGGCGGTGCAGAAGGCGTTGTTTGGGGCCCTGCCGGAAACAGAACAGATTGCGGTTCGGCCGGCCTTCGCGGCCTGAAGCGGGCACGGGCAACAATGTGGGAGGGGGCTTGCCCCCGATGGCAGTGTGTCAGTCAACAGATTCATTGGCTGAACCACCGCTATCGGGGGCAAGCCCCCTCCCACATTTAGATCCCGGTATTCAGTTGGCGTTGTGCGAACGCCTGTAGCTCCGGGTAGAACTCACTGAAGTCTTTGCTCAGCGGCTCATACAGAATCCGCAATTCCTGCATCGCATGCCCCAGCTCATCAGGCTGCGTGAGCCGCCGCGAAATCCCGCGCAACACCGGCTCCATCATCGCGAACTCCCGGTACGAACCGAGCCAATCATCCGCCGCCATAAAGGGTGCAATCTGCGCCAACCGTCCCGGCAATTGCGGTTCGGCCGCGAGCACGCGGTACACCTGCGAGGTGAAGCGTTCCAGGGGCTGCTCGGCATACAGCGCCCAATCCCGCGCCAGGCAGTGATCGAAAAACACATCGAGGACGATCCCGGCGTAGCGTCGGCGGGTCAGGCTGAAGCGCGACAACGCCTCGCCGACCAACGGGTGGCTGTCGGTAAAGCGGTCGATCGAGCGATGCAACTGGATCGCCGCTTCGATGGGCGGGCTGAACTGGCCTTGCAGGCGGCCTTTGACAAAGTCGCCATACAGACTGCCCAGCAGTTGAGCAGGAAGTTGGCCGCCCAGGTGCAGATGTGCGAGATAATTCATGGTGCGCAGTCTATCACTGCGACCCACGTATCGTTATAACCCGATATACCGATTCAGTCTTGGCTAAGACCGAAATCATATTGGTATATCGGGATGTATCGATTTAAAGTTCGCCTAATCGCGATATAACGCTTTACGAAACCGAGCAACTGCCATGTCCATTGACCTCGACGAAATAATAAAAGCCCTGGCACACCCAGTACGACGAGACATTCTCACCTGGCTCAAAGACCCGAAAGTGCAGTTCCCCGAGCAACTGCACAACCACGAATACGGTATCTGCGCCGGCCAGATCGACCAGCGTTGCGGTTTGTCCCAGTCCACCGTGTCGGCCCACCTGGCCACCTTGCAACGGGCGGGATTGATCAGCAGCCAGAAGGCCGGGCAGTGGCACTTTTTCAAACGCAACGAGGAAACCATCCAGGCTTTTCTCGCGGCACTCGTTACTGAACTCAGCCCTGAAGTCAGTTCTGAAATGCGCGCACCGCTTTAACAAGGAAACCCAAATGCCCCTCTCGCTCCTCATCCTGGCCCTGAGCGCCTTCGCCATCGGCACCACCGAGTTCGTCATCATGGGCCTGTTGCCCGATGTGGCGGCGGACCTGGGTGTGTCGATTCCCGGTGCCGGCTGGCTGGTCACCGGCTACGCCCTGGGCGTGGCGATCGGCGCACCGTTCATGGCACTGGCGACCGCCAAGCTGCCACGCAAGGCTGCCCTGGTAGCGTTGATGGGCATCTTCATTATCGGCAACCTGCTTTGCGCCCTGGCCAGTGACTACAACGTGCTGATGTTTGCCCGTGTGGTCACCGCGCTGTGCCACGGTGCGTTCTTTGGTATCGGTTCGGTGGTGGCGGCCAACCTGGTGCCGGCCAACAAACGCGCTTCGGCCGTCGCCTTGATGTTCACCGGCCTGACCCTGGCCAACGTACTCGGTGTGCCATTAGGTACCGCCCTGGGCCAGCAAGCCGGCTGGCGCTCGACCTTCTGGGCGGTGACCGTCATTGGCGTGATCGCCTTGATCGGCCTGATCCGCTTCCTGCCGGCCAAGCGGGACGAAGAAAAACTCGACATGCGTGCCGAACTGGCCGTCCTCAAAGGGGCTGGCATCTGGCTGTCGCTGAGCATGACGGCACTGTTCGCCGCGTCGATGTTCACCCTTTTCACTTACGTGGCACCACTGCTTGGTGATGTCACCGGCGTATCGCCCAAGGGCGTGACCTGGACCCTGCTGCTGATCGGCCTGGGCCTCACCGTGGGCAACATCATCGGCGGCAAGCTGGCGGACAAACGCCTGGCGGCCACCCTGATTGGCGTATTCATCAGCATGGCGGTGGTCTCCACCGCACTGACCTGGACCAGCGTCGCCGTGATCCCGACCGAGATCACCCTGTTCCTGTGGGCCACCGCTTCATTTGCCGCCGTACCTGCGCTGCAGATCAACGTGGTGACCTTCGGCAAGGCCGCACCGAACCTGGTGTCCACCCTGAACATCGGCGCCTTCAACATCGGCAACGCCCTCGGCGCCTGGGTCGGCGGCAGCGTGATTGCCCACGGTTTCGGCCTGACCAGCGTGCCCTTGGCGGCTGCGGCCCTGGCGATCCTGGCCCTGCTGGTAACCCTGATTACTTTCCGTCAGAGCGGCGATGCCGACCTGGCCCCTGCGACCAACTGATCAACTTCAAACAGAAGGGTGTTATCCCATGACGACTATTTTCGATCCGATCAAACTGGGCGACCTGGAACTGTCGAACCGCATCATCATGGCGCCGCTGACCCGCTGCCGTGCCGATGCCGGCCGCGTACCCAACGCGCTGATGGCCGAGTACTACGTGCAACGGGCTTCCGCCGGGCTGATCCTCAGCGAAGCCACCTCCGTGACGCCGCTGGGCGTGGGCTACCCGGACACCCCGGGCATCTGGTCCAACGACCAGGTGCGCGGCTGGGCCAATGTGACCAAGGCGGTGCATGGCGCGGGCGGCAAGATCTTCCTGCAACTGTGGCACGTTGGCCGCATCTCCCATGAGTCCTACCTGAACGGTGAGACCCCGGTGGCCCCGAGCGCCATCCAGCCTAAAGGCCACGTCAGCCTGGTGCGCCCACTGGCCGACTACCCGACACCACGCGCGCTGGAAACCGCTGAAATCGCCGACATCGTCGACGCCTATCGCACCGGTGCCGAGAACGCCAAGGCCGCCGGCTTCGACGGCGTGGAAATCCATGGCGCCAACGGCTACCTGCTCGACCAGTTCCTGCAAAGCAGCACCAACAAGCGCACCGATCAATACGGCGGCTCCCTGGAAAACCGCGCACGGCTGTTGCTGGAAGTGACCGATGCCGCCATCGAAGTCTGGGGCCCCGGCCGTGTGGGCGTGCACCTGGCACCCCGCGCCGACGCCCATGACATGGGTGACGACAACTTGGCGGAAACCTTTACCTACGTCGCCAGCGAACTGGGCAAGCGAGGCATCGCCTTTATCTGCTCGCGTGAAAAGGAAGGTGCCGACAGCCTCGGCCCGCAACTGAAAAAAGCCTTCGGCGGCCCCTATATCGCCAACGAACGTTTCACCAAGGACAGCGCTAATGCCTGGCTGGCCTCGGGCAAGGCGGATGCGGTGGCCTTCGGCATACCGTTCATTGCCAACCCGGACCTGCCGGCTCGCCTGAAGGCCGATGCGCCGTTGAACGAAGCGCACCCGGAAACCTTCTACGGCAAAGGGCCAGTTGGTTACATCGACTACCCGACCCTGCCGCTGTAATCGGCCGAAACCTAAGACCAAATGAGGGAGGGGGCTTGCCCCCGATGGCGGTGCGTCAGTCACAGTATGTGTTGACTGAACCACTGCCATCGGGGCAAGCCCCCTCCCTCATTGTTGGCTGCGTGCAGGTTCTGGCTACATTGCTTCACAGAACCGAAACAAAATCGCTACAAAATACTTAGGCGGCTACCTATCAACCGCCCGCCAGCCCGTATATAAAGTCACTCCATCAATCAGGCAGAAGGACGATTGACTGTCCTTAGGCTTTACTGTTGACACAATCTGACGCAATTACACATTTTGTCTTAATTGCGCAGGTTAGGGCTCAGGCGCAGCATATCCAACCCTATGTCGGCCCAACGCTCTGCCTCCTGATGCAACGCGTAGCTGTCAGGCACCAGCAGCCATTGCCAGAGCAGCCCGTCGATGTAGGCATGCAGGCACACTGCCCCTCGGACAGTGTCGAGGTTTTCCGGAAGTTGCCCGCGGTTCACCGCGTTACGCAGTGTCAGGCCGATGCGCAGGTTGCATTCGAGGGTGTGGGTCTGGCGTTGGCGGCGCATGTCACACATTTCATCGGTGAATTCGCACTTATGAAACAAAATCTCATTGATGCGTCGGGTTTTCGGGTCCAGAACCACTTGATGAAACAGATGAATCAGCAACTTGCGCATGCACCCCAACGGGTCAACCTCATCCTCGCTTTCACTGGCGCGCGCCAATTCATCCAGGGGCTCGTGCAGGGTTTCCAGCATCGCCTGCAACAAATCGGCCTTATTGCTGAAATGCCAATAGATGGCGCCCCGCGTCACCCCGGCCAACGCCGCGATATCCGCCAGCGTGGTCCGCGCAACACCGCGCTCGTAAAAGGCATGCTCGGCGGCTTGGAGAATCTGGTTGCGCGTTTCCTGAGCTTCCTCTTTGGTGCGACGAACCATGGCAGTAAAACCTCAATCGGGATACTTGAGACTATCGGTAACGCGGCTTTAATAGGCGGTAACGATCATCTGAATAAATTGTGGGACGACACCGTCATGGGCGCCGAACGTACTAGAATCGAGGCTTTGGGCGTTGCTTTGTCAACATTGCGCGAAACCTGTCAAGAGTTTACAAACAACCATGAACGTAAGTATATTGCGTAGCAAGCTACTTATCTACTCACAACCTGTTTTTTACCCTTCCACACTTCTTGTGCGCACCCTGCGCGCCTGACCCGAGGATCTTCATGCAACTTAAGCCAGCTGTTACCGCTCTGGTCACTGCCGTCGCCCTGGCATCGCTGCTCAGCGGATGTAAAAAGGAAGAGGCGGCTCCGCCCGCTCAAATTCCTCAGGTCGGCGTGGTCACCCTTCAACCGCAAGCCTTCACCCTGACGTCCGAGCTGCCAGGCCGCACCACCGCCTACCGCATCGCGGAAGTTCGCCCTCAGGTCAGTGGCATCATCCTCAAGCGCCTGTTCAAGGAAGGCGGGGATGTGAAAGAAGGCCAGCAGCTTTATCAGATCGATCCCTCGGTCTATGAGGCCACCCTTAAAAGCGCACAAGCCAGCCTGACGCAGACCAAGTCGATCTCGGATCGCTACAAGCAATTGGTCGACGAACAAGCCGTCAGCCGTCAGGAATACGACACCGCTGTCGCCAACCGCATGACCGCCGAAGCAAACGTTCAAACCGCCCAGATCAACGTGCGCTACACCAAGGTGTTCGCGCCGATTTCCGGGCGTATTGGCCGTTCCTCGGTGACCGAGGGCGCGCTGGTCAGCAATGGCCAGGCCGATGCCATGGCCGTGATCCAGCAACTGGACCCGATCTATGTCGACGTCACACAGTCCTCGGCTGAAATGCTGAAACTGCGCCGCGACCTGGAAAGCGGCCAGTTGGAGAAAGCCGGCGCCAACGCCGCCAAGGTCAAACTGACCCTGGAAGACGGCAGCAGCTACGGCCTGGACGGTAAATTGGAGTTCTCCGAAGTGTCGGTCGACCAGACCACCGGCTCGGTGACCCTGCGCGCGGTGTTCCCCAACCCTGACCACACCCTGCTGCCGGGCATGTTCGTACATGCCCAGTTGCAAGCCGGCGTGAACAGCAAGGCCATCCTGGCGCCGCAGCAAGGCGTGACCCGCGACCTCAAGGGCACCCCGACAGCGCTGATCGTCAATGCCGACAACAAGGTCGAGCAACGTGAACTGGTGGCCAACCGTACGACGGGTGCCTACTGGCTGGTGGAAAAAGGCTTGAACGCCGGTGACCGTGTGATCACCGAAGGCCTGCAATTCATCAAGCCGGGCATCGAAGTCAAGGTCAAGGACGCCGGCAACGCCCAGCCCGCTGGCACCGCTGCTCCTGCTGCCGCTGCTGGCAAAGGGGAGTAATCCATGTCGAAATTTTTTATCGACCGTCCCATTTTCGCCTGGGTAATTGCCCTGGTGATCATGCTGGTCGGGGCACTTTCGATCCTGAAGCTGCCCATCAACCAGTACCCGGCCATTGCGCCAACCGCCATCGACATCCAGGTGACCTACCCAGGCGCGTCTGCACAAACCGTGCAGGACACCGTGGTGCAGGTCATCGAACAACAGCTCAACGGTATCGACAACCTGCGTTATGTCGCCTCGGACAGTAACTCCGACGGCAGCATGACCATCACTGCGACGTTCAACCAGGGTACCAACCCGGACATCGCCCAGGTCCAGGTGCAGAACAAGCTGAACCTGGCGACCCCACTGCTGCCGCAAGAAGTGCAGCAACAGGGTATCCGCGTAACCAAGTCAGTGAAGAACTTCCTGATGGTGATCGGCCTGGTGTCGGAAGACGGCAGCATGACCAAGGACGACCTGTCCAACTACATCGTGTCCAACATCCAGGACCCGATTTCCCGGACTGCGGGTGTAGGTGACTTCCAGGTCTTCGGTTCGCAGTACGCCATGCGTATCTGGCTCGACCCGGCCAAGCTGAACAACTACCAGCTCACGCCGGTGGATGTCAGCAACGCCATCCAGGCCCAGAACGTCCAGGTTGCCACTGGCCAATTGGGTGGCCTGCCCGCCCTGCCCGGCACCCAGCTGAACGCCACCATCATTGGCAAGACACGCCTGCAAAGTGCAGATGAGTTCGCCAAGATCCTGATGAAGGTGAACGCCGACGGCTCGCAGGTTCGCCTGGGCGACGTTGCCCGTATCGAACTGGGCGGCCAGAACTACAGCATCAGTGCGCAGTTCAACGGCAAGCCGGCATCCGGCATGGCAATCAAGCTGGCGGCGGGTGCTAACGCCCTGGACACTGGCAAGGCCATCCGCGCCACCGTGGCATCGCTGGAACCGTTCTTCCCGCCTGGCATGAAGGCCGTGGTGCCTTATGACACCACGCCGGTCGTAACCGAGTCGATCTCCGGTGTGGTTGACACCTTGGTCGAAGCGATCGTGCTGGTGTTCCTGGTGATGTTCCTGTTCCTGCAGAACTTCCGCGCCACCATCATCACCACCATGACCGTACCGGTGGTGCTGCTGGGTACCTTCGGGATCCTCGCGGCATTCGGCTTCACCATCAACACCCTGACCATGTTCGGCATGATCCTGGCCATCGGCCTGCTGGTGGACGATGCCATCGTGGTGGTCGAAAACGTCGAGCGGGTCATGGCCGAGGAGCACCTGTCGCCGAAGGAGGCGACGGTCAAATCCATGGGCCAGATCCAGGGCGCCCTGGTGGGTATTGCCCTGGTACTGTCGGCGGTCCTGTTGCCGATGGCGTTCTTCGGCGGCTCCACCGGTGTGATCTACAAACAGTTCTCCATCACCATCGTTTCGGCCATGGCGTTGTCGGTACTGGTTGCCCTGATCTTCACCCCGGCCTTGTGCGCCACCATGCTCAAGCCGATCGATCCGGAAAAGCACGGCCAACCCAAGCGCGGCTTTTTTGGCTGGTTCAACCGCACCTTCGATAGCGG
The DNA here is from genome assembly GCF_058793055.1 of Pseudomonas sp. MPR-R2A5. Classification (NCBI taxonomy): domain Bacteria; kingdom Pseudomonadati; phylum Pseudomonadota; class Gammaproteobacteria; order Pseudomonadales; family Pseudomonadaceae; genus Pseudomonas; species Pseudomonas sp. MPR-R2A5. Next base: position 48,906 of record NZ_JBXAFK010000005.1, on the reverse strand, counting down.
CGTACAGAAGTACGAGCGCGGCGTCGGTTCCATGATCAAGCACAAGGTTCCAGCGTTCCTGGTGTATGCGCTGATCCTGCTGGGCATGATCTGGATGTTCACCCGTATCCCAAGTGCGTTCCTGCCCGATGAAGACCAGGGTGTGATCTTCGCCCAGGTGCAGACCCCCGTCGGCTCTTCGGCTGAACGCACACAAAAAGTCATCGACGATATGCGTGCCTTCCTGCTGAACGACAAGGAAGGCGAGCCAGGCGAAGGCAAGGCCGTGAAGTCGGTATTTACCGTAAACGGCTTCAACTTCGCCGGCCGTGGCCAGAGTTCGGGCCTCGCCTTCGTGATGCTCAAGCCGTGGGACGAGCGTGACGCGACCCAGTCGGTGTTTGAAGTGGCCAAACGTGCCCAGGGCTATTTCTTCGGTGCCTTCAAGGACGCCATGGTATTTGCCATCGTGCCGCCTTCGGTTCTGGAATTGGGTAACGCCACCGGTTTCGACGTGTTCCTGCAAGACCAGGGTGGCGTCGGCCACGACAAGCTGATGGCAGCGCGTAACCAGTTCCTCGGTGCGGCCGCCCAAAGCAAGATCCTCGCAGGCGTGCGTCCCAACGGCGTGAACGATGAGCCGCAGTACGAGCTGAGCGTCGATGACGAGAAAGCCAGTGCCCAGGGCATCAGCCTGGCAGACATCCAGCAGACCTTGGCAATTGCCTTGGGGGGCAGCTACATCAACGACTTCATCGACCGTGGTCGTGTGAAGAAGGTGTATGTACAGGGCGATGCCGCCAGCCGTATGTCCCCGGAAGACCTGGACAAATGGTACGTGCGCAGCACCTCCGGGAAGATGGTGCCGCTGTCGTCCATCTCGTCGGGCAAGTGGATCTTCGGTTCGCCGAAGCTCTCGCGATACAACGGTGTAGCGGCGATGGAAATCCTCGGTACTCCGGCACCGGGCTACAGTACCGGTGACGCGATGGCGGAAGTCGAGCGTATCGCCAAGGACCTGCCAGCGGGTGTTGGTTATTCGTGGACCGGGTTGTCGTATGAAGAACGTTTGTCCGGCTCCCAGGCACCTGCGTTGTATGCGCTGTCGCTGCTGGTAGTGTTCCTGTGCCTCGCGGCACTGTACGAAAGCTGGTCGATCCCGATCGCGGTGATTCTGGTGGTACCGCTGGGTGTCATCGGTGCTCTGATCGCCACCAGCCTGCGCGGCCTGTCCAACGACGTGTTCTTCCAGGTGGGCTTGCTGGTAACGGTGGGCCTGGCGGCGAAAAACGCCATCCTGATCGTGGAGTTCGCCAAGGAACTTCATGAGCAGGGCAAAGGTATCGTCGAGGCTGCCATCGAAGCGTCCCGCATGCGTCTGCGCCCGATTATCATGACGTCCATGGCGTTCATGCTCGGCGTACTGCCGCTGGCCGTGTCCACGGGCGCGGGTTCGGGCAGCCAGCATGCAATCGGTACCGGCGTAATTGGCGGTATGATCACCGCAACTGTGCTCGCGATCTTCTGGGTGCCACTGTTCTTCGCAACCGTGTCCGCTGCTGGCGAGCGTAAAAAGACTGTTACTACTGAAACCCCTAAAGAGGCTGGCCAATGAGCAAGTCGCTACTTTCCCTGGCGGTCACGGCATTCGTGCTCAGTGGCTGCTCGCTGATCCCTGACTACCAGCGCCCCGAAGCGCCGGTGGCAGCTCAGTTCCCACAAGGGCCGGCGTATTCGTCGGCCCAGGCGCCGGGCCAGGCCGCTGCCGAGCAGGGCTGGAAGCAGTTTTTCCATGACCCTGCCCTGCAACAGCTGATCCAGACCGCACTGGTGAACAACCGTGACCTGCGTGTCGCGGCCCTGAACATCGACGCCTATGCCGCGCAGTACCAGATCCAGCGTGCTGATCTGTTCCCCGCTGTGTCGGCTACAGGCAGCGGCAGCCGTTCGCGCACCCCGGCCAAGCTGTCGCAGAGCGGCGAAGCGACTATCGCCAGCCAGTACTCGGCCGGCCTCGGGATCAGTTCCTATGAGCTGGACCTGTTCGGTCGCGTACGCAGCCTGAGCGAAGAAGCCCTGCAAAAGTACTTCGCCACCGAAGAGGCACGGCGCAGTACCCAGATCAGCCTGGTGGCCAGCGTGGCCAACGCCTACCTGACCTGGCAGGCCGACAAGGAACTGCTCAAGCTCACCCAGGACACCCTGGGCGCATACGAGCAGAGCTTCAAGCTCACCTCGCGCAGCAACGAAGTTGGCGTGGCCTCGGCTCTCGACCTGAGCCAGGCGCGGACCTCGGTGGAAAACGCCCGGGTGGCACTGGCACGCTACACCCGCCAGGTGGCCCAGGACGAAAACAGCCTGACCCTGCTGCTGGGCACCGGGCTGCCAGCGAATCTCGCCAGCAAGCCGCTGTCGGATGACCTGCTCAGCGAAGTGCCGGCTGGTTTGCCTTCGGACCTGTTGCAACGTCGTCCCGACATTGTGCAGGCCGAGTACAACCTCAAGGCGGCTAACGCCAATATCGGCGCGGCCCGTGCAGCGTTCTTCCCAAGCATCAGCCTGACCGCCAGCGCCGGTACCGCAAGCCCGACCCTGGGCGGCCTGTTCAAGGGCGGTTCGGGTACCTGGTCGTTTGCTCCGCAGATCAACATCCCGATCTTCAACGCCGGTAGCCTGCGCGCAAGCCTGGACTACTCGAAGATCCAGAAAGAGATCAACGTGGCCAACTACGAGAAGGCGATCCAGACCGGCTTCCAGGAAGTCTCCGACGGCCTCGCCGCACGTGAGACCTACAAGCAGCAACTGGATGCCCAACGCGGCTTCGTCGCGGCCAACCAGGATTACTACCGCCTGGCCGAGCGTCGCTACCGCATCGGTGTCGACAGCAACCTGACGTTCCTCGACGCTCAGCGCCAACTGTTCAGCGCCGAACAATCGCTGATCACCGATCGCCTTGCGCAACTGACCAGCGAGGTCAACCTGTACAAGGCCCTCGGCGGTGGTTGGAACGAGCAGACGGCGAAGAACGAGCCGTTGAAAGAAGAAGCGCCGAAGCTGAAGTTGTTCTGATAGCAGCGCTGTAAAACAAAACCGCTTCCCTCGCAGGAAGCGGTTTTTTTATGCCTGGTCATCGGTGCTTGCGTGCTATGACCGGACTGTTTTTGTGGCGAGCGGGCTCGCCACAACAAGCCCGCCCAGCACAATAATCGCGTTCGTCACCACGCTCTCCCGCCTTGCTTTCCGCTCAACCTTTCAGGGTAAAATCTGTCACAGATTCTTACAGACCACAGAGGGAGCTTGTCGTAATGATCGTAGGAATCGACCTGGGGACCACTAACAGTCTCGCTGCAGTCTGGCGCGGTGATACCGCCGAAATGGTGCCCAATGCCCTGGGCCAGTTGCTGACCCCAAGCGTGGTCGGGCTGGACGACCAAGGCCGTGTCCTGGTAGGCCAGGCCGCCAAAGAGCGCCTGCACACCCACCCGCACCTGACGACCTCGTTGTTCAAGCGCTACATGGGCAGCGCCACCGAAGTGCGCCTGGGCGACCGCTCGTTCCGCCCCGAAGAACTCTCGGCGCTGGTGCTCAAAAGCCTCAAGGAAGACATCGAGCGCACCTACGGCCAAACCGTCACCGACGCGGTGATCAGCGTGCCCGCCTACTTCAGCGACGGCCAACGCAAGGCCACGCGCATCGCCGGTGAACTGGCGGGGCTCAACGTTGAAAAACTGATCAACGAACCGACCGCCGCGGCCTTGGCCTACGGCCTGCATCAACGTGATAAAGAAACCTCGTTCCTGGTCTTCGACCTGGGCGGCGGCACTTTCGACGTGTCGATCATCGAGCTGTTCGACGGGGTGATGGAAGTACGCGCCAGCGCCGGCGACAACTTCCTCGGTGGCGAAGACTTCGACACCCTGTTGCTCGAACACTTTGTCGACAGCCAACGTAACGCCACGGGTTTCCCGCCCACCAGCACTGTGCTGCAAGCCCTGCGCCGCGAAGCCGAGCGCGTGCGCAAAGCCCTGGGCCAGGATGACAGCGCCGAATTCGCCCTGCGCGTCGACGGCCAGCAATGGGTGAAGACCATCACCCAGCAGGAACTGGCCAAGCTCTACACGCCACTGCTGGAACGCCTGCGCGCACCGATCGAACGCGCCCTGCGCGACGCGCGGATCCGGGTCGGCGACCTGGATGAAATCCTGCTGGTGGGCGGTACCACGCGCATGCCCCTGGTACGTAAGCTCGCCGCTGGCCTGTTCGGGCGCTTCCCTTCCATCAGCCTCGATCCCGACCAGGTGGTGGCCCACGGCGCGGCGATCCAGGCCGCGCTCAAGGCGCGCTCCGCCGCCCTCGAAGAAGTGGTGCTGACCGACGTGTGCCCCTACACCCTGGGCATCGAAATCTCGAACCAGTACGGCGGCTATATCGAAAGCGGCCATTACCTGCCATTGATCGAACGCAACAGCAGCGTGCCGGTCAGCCGGGTCAAAAACGTGGTCACCCTGCGCGATGACCAGACCCACGTGCTGCTGAAGATCTACCAGGGCGAAAGCCGCCTGGTCAAAGACAACATCGAGCTGGGCCAACTGGATATTCCTGTGCCCAAGCGCAAGGCCGGCGAGGTCTCCCTGGACGTGCGCTTCACCTACGACAACAACGGCCTGCTGGAAGCCCAGGTGAATATCCCGCTGACCGGCGAGCAGCATTCGCTGGTGATCGAGAACAACCCCGGCGTGCTCAGCCCGCAGGAGATCCAGCAACGCCTGCAAGCCCTGGCGCAATTGAAGGTTCACCCACGCGACCAGCAGGTCAACACCGTGCTCGTCGCCCGCCTCGAACGGCTCTACCAGGAAAACCTCGGCGAACTGCGCGAACAGCTCGGGCATTGGGCGGCGCAGTTCCAGCAGGTACTTGACACCCAGGACGAACGCCGCATCCGCGATGCCCGCAGCGAACTGACCCGTCAACTTGAGCAACTCGACAACGGGTTCTGGCGCTGAGGGAATACCGATGGATTGCTGGAACGTACTGCAACTGCCGGATGACGCCGACGAGCGCAGCATCAAGCGCAGTTATGCGCGGCTGCTCAAAAGCTGCCGCCCGGACGACGATGCCCAAGGCTTCCAGCGCCTGCGCGAAGCCTATGAACACGCGTTGAGTGAAGCACGCTGGCGGGCTGATAACGAAGGGGAAGAACGCGTCCAGGCGCCCGTAGCCGAAGCGGTCTACGGAAACCTGAACGACCTGGCCGAACTGATGGACGTCAGCCCCGTCAGCCCCGCGCCCCTCGAAGCCCCCACACCGGACGCGGCGCAGGCATTGTTTGGCGGCCTTAACGCGCACAACCTCGATGAACGCTGGGCGCAGGCTCGGCAACAGGGCTGCACCGATGCATTCCAGGCCGGGCTGTTGCGCCATTGTTTCGAAGCACCGGGCGAACGCAGTGCCATCGTCGGTTGGGCCGTGCAACACCTGGAATGGCTGACCCCCTGGCAGCAGGTGGCCATGACCCCGTGGCAATACGAAGCGCTGACCGGCGAGCTGCTGCAAGACTACCGCCGCACCCTGCAGGAACTGCTGGAGCAAAAGGCCGAGCGCGAGTTCATCACCCAGCTCACTCAATACACCAACCAGCCCTGGCTACGGGTGTTCGACCTGCAACAGCAGTGGCAGCGCATCGTCCTGCACCTGCTGCATGACACCCAATGGAGCGTGCCGCTGTTCGAGCGCGTGTGCCAGGCATTCGGTTGGGACGACGAGAAAGGCGTGTACCCGGAACCGGCGTGGATGTGGCGCGAATTGGTGTCGCGTTGCGAGCAGGAAAGTTTCTTTGCCAACCTGCAGGACAAGGCTCAGGATCTGCGGCGCACATCCCCGGATGCGTTGGCGGCGCGTCTACTGCTGACGCCCATGTCGGCCACGCAACACAAACGCATGATCGACGGCTTTGGCGAAAACGAATGGAACGCCTGCCAGCACCTGGCGCAAGTATTGACCTGGCGTTACCCGCAGTTGGCTGAACGACTGCCCCACAGCGATCTGTTCTTCTGGCGTAAATTCGTGCCCCGGCCGATCTACACCCAGGTGTTTATCCGGCTGTGGGCCATCTTCGCCCTGGGGCTTGGCCTGAGCATCGCCCACGCTAAGCCAGACAGAATGGACGGGATGTCGCTGGTCATTTTCATGCTGATGGCGTTCGTGCCGGCGGCCGTTGGCTTTCGCGTCACCCAAATGTGGGCCGGGATGAGTTCAACCTATCGGGTTCTGGATGTGTGGCTGAGCCAGTACCTGATCCCCAAGCGAATCAACCCCAATGACTACTGGCTGGTCATTCGCCACGGGGTACCGCAGGCGATCATGCTGGTGGCCTGCGGCTTGATGCTCGGCGTGCTGGGCATGTTCACCTACGCGGGCATGGTCCTGATCAACCTGTTGCACAAGACGCGTATCGGTCAGATGAGCCAGAAATTCAGCGAAGGCTACCCGTGGCTGAACGGTTTGCACTGGGCCTTCTGGAGCCCCCTGCAAGTGGTGTTCCTGGTGGTGATGGTGGCGCTGATCGTCGCGGCGCAACACTACCTGCCGGCGGTGCCCTGGACCCACTTCGACCTGCCCAAACGATAACCCGCAAATGCCGGGCCCCAGCGCCCGGCAACTTGCGTTCGATCATCGCCCAAAACCCGCCCAGCCCCACTTTCATCGCCCCCACAACGCCCCGCACCATGGCCGCCACCTGCATAACCCCCAATAACAACAGGTCCAACGCCATGAGCACTTTTCACCCTCGCCAGCTGTTGCTGGCTACCGCTGTCGCCAGCCTTGCCCTTCCCGTCGCCGCCGAAGAGCACGGTTTCCTGGAAGACGCCAATGCCAACCTCAACCTGCGCAACTTCTTCTTCAACCGCAATTACACCAACCCTACAAAGGCCCAGGGCGGTGCACAGGAGTGGACGCAGAGTTTCATTCTCGACGCCAAATCCGGGTTCACCCAGGGCACCGTAGGGTTTGGCGTGGATGTGCTGGGCTTGTACTCGCTCAAGCTCGATGGCGGACGCGGTACGGGTGGCACCCAGCTGTTGCCGCTGGACCACGATGGCCGCCCTGCGGATGAATTCGGGCGTCTGGGCGTGGCGTTCAAGGCGCGTATGTCCAAGACCGAACTGAAGGTCGGCGAGTGGATGCCGGTGCTGCCGATCCTGCGCGCCGACGACGGCCGCTCGCTGCCGCAAACCCTGCGTGGCGGGCAGATCACCTCCAAAGAGATCGACGGCCTGACCCTCTACGGCGGCCAGTTCCGCGCCAACAGCCCGCGTGACGACAGCAGCATGAGCGACATGTCGATGTTCGGCAAAGCCGCGTTCACCTCGGACCGCTTCAACTTCCAGGGCGGCGAATACCTGTTCAATGACAAACGCACCCAGATCGGCCTGTGGAACGCCCAGCTCAAGGACATCTACAGCCAGCAGTTCGTCAACCTGATCCACAGCCAGCCCATTGGCGACTGGACCCTCGGCGCCAACCTCGGGTTCTTCTATGGCAAGGACGACGGCAGCGCTCGCGCAGGCGACCTGGACAACAAAACCTGGTCCGGTCTGTTCTCCGCCAAGTACGGCGGCAACACCTTCTACGTCGGCCTGCAAAAACTCACCGGCAACAGCGCGTGGATGCGCGTCAACGGCACCAGCGGCGGCACCCTGGCCAACGACAGCTACAACTCCAGCTACGACAACGCCCAAGAGAAGTCCTGGCAAGTACGTCACGACTACAACTTCGCCGCCCTCGGCGTGCCCGGCCTGACCCTGATGAACCGCTATATCAGCGGCAGCAACGTACACACCGGCACGATCACCGACGGCAAGGAATGGGGCCGCGAGACCGAACTGGGCTATACCGTGCAGAGCGGCGCGTTGAAAAACCTCAATATGCGCTTGCGCAATTCCAGCATGCGCCGCGACTACAGCAACAACGAATTCGATGAAAACCGGTTGATCGTCAGCTACCCGATAAGTCTGCTGTAAACCGGCGCCGTACTTACGGTATGGTGCGCGCCTGCCGCCACTGAGTTCACTCAATGGCGGCCTCCAGACGAGCCAGCCCACACCATGAAATCCTTCGTCCTCGCTTCCCTCCTACTGAGCCTGGCCTTGAGCCTCGGCGGCTGCATCAGTGCGCCCATCGCCCTGACACCGCAGACCGAACAGCGCCTGCAAGCCCAGGCGCCGATCCGCTTCCTGCTGACCTTCGATGACGGGCCCAGCGCCTCGGGCTACAACAACCCGAGCCGTTCAGTGTTGGCTGACCTGGCAAACAACCCGGTGTTACCGGGCATCAAGGCGGTGTTCTTCCTACAGACCGAAGCGGCCCGCTCCGGTGGCAGTGCGCGGGGCCGCAAGACCATGGAGCGTGAATACGCGGGTGGCCATGTCCTGGCGTTCCACACGGCCACGGCTTTTCACACCAACCATCGCTGGCTGAGCGATGCAGAGCTGGAACGCACCCTCAGCCAGGGCGCAGCCGACATCGCCGCGATCACCGGCACGCCGCCGACCCTGGTCCGCCCGCCATTCTGGAACTACGACCGACGCACCTATGCCGCCTACCAGCGCCATGGCATGCAGGTGCTGTTGACCGACTTGAGCGCCAACGACGGCAAGATCTGGGGCTTCAACGCCAGCCCACGGCGCCGCGCCAACCTGTACCGGCAACTGTCAGTGGTGCGCGAACGTATTGCCCTGGGCGAACTGCCAACGGTGGACGGCGTGATACCGGTGGTCGTGACCTTCCACGACATCAACCGCTACACCGCGCGGCATCTGCAGGAGTACCTGCAGATCCTGATGGACAGCGCGCGGATCAACGGTATCAAGACCGCCGCCGAACCGTTCTACACCGACCATGCCGTGCTGGAACGCGCGGCGCTGGCGCGTACGGTCAAGGATGTGAACGAACCGGTGCATCTGCCGGGCGTATGGAATTGGGTATGGGATGCCGACGCCCACTGATCACTCCCGCGACTCGACACCCAGCTCATCCCATACAGACTCCGCCAGGTGAAACGTGGCATTCGCTGCCGGAATCCCGCAGTAGATCGCGCTCTGCATCAGCACTTCCTTGATCTCGGCACGGGTTACCCCGTTGCTGGCGGCGGCGCGCAGGTGCAGCTTGAGTTCTTCACTGCGGTTCATGCCGATCAGCATGGCGATAGTGATCAGGCTGCGGGTATGCCGTGGCAGGCCGGGGCGGGTCCAGATATCACCCCAGGCGTGGCGGGTGATCATTTCCTGGAACTCGCTGTTGAACTCTGTCAGGGCGTTGAGGCTGCGGTCGACATGCGCATCGCCCAATACTTCGCGGCGCACTTGCAGGCCATCGGCATAACGTTGTTTCTCGTCCACAAAAAACTCCTGGTTCAATTAGATTTCAACTCGATCACCTGTGGCGAGCGGGCTTGCCACAGGAAGCCCGCTCGCCACAACAGCGGCCTCAGCGGGCCAGCAGGAATTTGATCACCCGGTCACTGAATGCAGCGCCGGCCTGCACATTGGACAGGTGCGCGGCGTAGAACTCGGCGTACTCGGCGCCCTGCACATGGTGCTGGATAAAGTGACCACCGGCCGGTGGGGTGACGGCATCTTCGGTACCGGCAATCACCAGGGTGGGCGCCTTGATCTTCGACAACTGCTCACGGAAATCCGCATCACGCACGGCGGCACAGTTGGCCGCGTAACCTTGGGGCGAAGTCGCGGCAAGCATATCGGTGATCTGCTTGGCCTGGTGCGGGTTGGCCGTCGCAAAATCGGCGGTGAACCAGCGTGCAATCGATGCATCGCGCAAGGCCACCATGGCTGCCGCGCCGTCGCGCAGGACCATCTCGATCCGTGGGTTCCAGATCTCCGGCGTGCCGATGCTGGCAGCGGTGTTGCACACCACCAGGCGCTGCAAACGCTCGCCTGCGTTAATCCCCAGCCATTGGCCGATCAGGCCCCCCATGGATAGCCCGCAAAAATGAGCGCGCTGAATATCCAGCGCATCCAGCAGCGCGATCACATCGTGGCCAAGCTGCTCGATGCTGTAGGGCCCCTCGGTGACCAGCGATTTGCCATGCCCACGGGTGTCAAAACGCAGTACGCGAAAATGCTGGGTAAAGGCCGGGACCTGGATGTCCCACATGTGCAGGTCGGTGCCCAGTGAGTTGGACAGCACCAGTACCGGTGCGTCGATAGGCCCGTCCAGTTGGTAATGCAGTTCGCCTTCGGCGAGTTGTACAAATGCCACAGTGGCCTCCTCAGGCAGTCAATGCAAAGTGTTCGGTGACAGCGCGGCTGACCCAGGTATGGGCCTGGCCCAGGTAATGCGCCGGGTCGAGCAGGCGGTCCAGTTCAGCCGCCGAGAGTTCGGCAGTGACCTGCGCTTCGTCCGCCAGTACCGCACGCAGGTGGCGACCTCCTGCAACGGCGCGCTTGCAGCATTGCTCCAACAGATGGTGCGCGGTATCGCGGCCCAGGCGTTGGGCCAATACGATGCTGACGGCTTCGGCCAGCACCAGGCCCTGGGTCAGGTCGAGGTTGTGCGTCATGCGCTCGGGGTCGACTTCCAAGCCTTCGCTCACCAGTAACGCCTGTTGCAAGGCGCCGGAGACCAGTCGGCATATTTCCGGCAGGGTTTCCCATTCGGCGTGCCACAAGCCCAGGCTGCGTTCGTGCTCCTGGGGCATGGCACTGAACATCGTCGCCACCAGGCCGGGCACGCGGGTAGCGGCGCTGATCAGCACAGCGGCGCCCACCGGGTTGCGTTTGTGGGGCATGGTTGACGAGCCACCTTTGCCCGGTGCCGATGGCTCGAACACTTCCGCCGCTTCGGTCTGCATCAGCAGGCTGAGATCCCGTCCCAACTTGCCGAGGCTGCCAGCGATCAAACCGAGCACGCTGGCCAGTTCCACCAGGCGATCACGCTGGGTGTGCCAGGGTTGCTCCGGCAAGCTCAGTTGCAATTCGGCGGCCAGGGCCTCGGCTACCGGCATGGCCTGAACGCCGAGCGCGGCCAAGGTGCCCGAGGCGCCGCCGAACTGCAGCACCAGCAGGCGTGGCTTGAGTTGCGTGAGGCGCTGGCGACTGCGCGTCACCGCGCCCAGCCAACCGGCGATCTTCATGCCCAGGGTGACCGGCGTCGCGTGCTGCAGCCAGGTACGCCCGGCCAGCGGTGTGGCGGCATAACGCTGCGCCTGGGCGGCGAGAACGTCGCCCAAGCGCGCCAAGTCCGCTTCGATCAGTGCCACCGCGCGCCGCAACTGCAAAACCAGGCCGGTGTCCATCACGTCCTGGCTGGTCGCCCCCAGGTGCACATAACGCTCGGCACTCGGGTCTTCAGCGGCAATCAACTTGCCCAGTGCCTTCACCAAGGGAATCGCCGAATTACCCGCGGTGGCAATCGCCACCCCAAGGGCATCCACGTCATACAGCGATGCCAGGCACGCCTGGGCAATCGGCGCCACGGCGGCCTGCGGGATCAACCCAACCCGGGCCTCGGCCCGCGCCAACCCGGCTTCGAAATCCAGCATGCCCTGCAAGCGTCCCTGGTCGCAGAACACCTCGGCCATGCTGTCGGCGGTGAAGTAAGCGTCGAACAATTGGTTGCTCGTGCGCAGTGTCATAACTCGTCCCTTACAGATCGTGGTGCAGGTACGCCGCCTGTTTTGGCAAGCGCAGGCTGAACAGGAACGCCACCGCCATCATGCCGGTGACGTACCAATAGAAAGTGTTTTCCATGCCCATGGACTTGAGGCCCAAGGCTACGTATTCCGCCGAGCCACCGAAGATCGCGTTGGCCACCGCATAGGCCAGGCCCACGCCGAGGGCGCGCACTTGTGGCGGGAACATTTCAGCTTTCACCAGGCCGCTGATGGAGGTGTAGAAACTGACGATGGCCAAGGCCAGGGTGATCAATACAAACGCCAGGAACGGGCTGCTGATGGTTTTCAGGCTGAGCAGGATCGGCACCGTGCACAGGGTCCCCAGGGCGCCGAACCACAGCATCGAGTTACGCCGGCCGATCTTGTCAGCCAGCATGCCGAACAGCGGCTGCATGCACATGTACAGGAACAGCGCGCCGGTCATGATGTAGCTGGCGGTCTTGGCGTGCATCCCGGCAGTGTTCACCAGGTACTTCTGCATGTAGGTGGTAAAGGTGTAGAAAATCAGCGAACCGCCGGCGGTGTAGCCGAGCACGGTGATAAACGCGGCCTTGTGGTCACGGAACAGCGCGGCGATGCTGCCGGCGTCCTTGTCTTCACGCATTTCTTTGCTGGTGGTTTCTTTCAGGCTGCGACGCAGCAGCAGGGAGATCACCGCCGCGATGGCGCCAATCACGAACGGAATGCGCCAGCCCCAGGCGCGCAGTTCCTCTTCGCTGAAGATCTGTTGCAGGATCACCACCACCGACACCGCCAGCAGTTGCCCACCGATCAGGGTCACGTACTGGAAGGAGGCGAAGAACCCACGCTGGCCCTTGAGCGCGACTTCACTCATGTAGGTTGCGGTGGTGCCGTATTCACCCCCCACCGACAAGCCTTGGAACAGCCGCGCCACCAGCAGCAAGGCCGGCGCCCAGGCGCCGATATCCTTGTAGGTGGGCAGGAAGGCGATGACCAGGGAGCCGGCGCACATCATCAGCACCGAGATCATCATCGAATTCTTGCGCCCGTGCTTATCGGCAACCCGGCCAAACAGCCAGCCGCCGATGGGTCGCATCAGGAACCCGGCGGCGAATACGCCAGCGGTGTTGAGCAGTTGGACCGTAGGGTCGTCCGAGGGGAAAAACGCAGGGGCAAAGTAAATGGCACAGAAGGCGTAGACGTAGAAGTCGAACCATTCGACGAGGTTGCCGGAGGAAGCGCCGACGATGGCAAAGATCCGTTTGCTGCGTTCTTCTCCGGTGTAGTGACTTGTCGTTGTTGTCATGTTTTTTCACTCAGTGGGAACGGTTATAGCCTAGACATACTTTGCAACAACCATGTTCCGCAAGCAGACATTTGAGTACTCAGTGCCTGAACCGACCCTATCGGGGGCAAGCCCCCTCCCACATTTGATAGGCAGCGCGATCAAAATGTGGGAGGAGGCTTGCCCCCAATGGGGCCCTGACAAGCGACTCAATAATCGAAAAACACCGTTTCCTTATCTGTCCCTTGCAAAATCACATTCCACTGATACACGCCGTCCGCATCGGTCTTGGCAATCAAGGTACCCCGCCGCTCGGCAGGTACACACGCCAGCAACGGGTCATCCCCGTTCAACGCCTCGCCGTCAAAATAGATCCGCGTCAGCAAATGCTTCACCAGGCCACGGGCAAACACCAGTACCACCAGGTGCGGCGCCTGGGTGGTGCCTTTCAGCCCCGGCACACTGCCCGGCTTGATGGTGGTAAAGCGGAACCGCCCTTCGGCGTCCACCGGTACGCGGCCAAAACCTTCGAAGTTGGGATCGACGGCCTTGTCCTGCTCATCTTCCGGGTGGTCGTATTTGCCGGCGGCATTGGCCTGCCAGACTTCGAGCATGGCGTCGTTGACGACATCACCGTTGCCGTCCACCACCTGCCCGCTGATCGCCACGCGTTCGCCGAGGGTGTCGGCGTTGGCCAGGGCTTCGCGATTCAGCCAGGTCAGGCCAATGTGGTAATACGGCCCGACGGTGTGGGACGTGGTCGCATTGAGTGTCATCTCATTTCTCCATCGGCGTGGCGTCACGGCCACGCAGGACGATGTCCCAGCGGTAGCCGAGGGCATAGGAAGGAATGGTTTTTTCCAGATCGAAACGCGCGATCAGGCGCTCTTTGGCGCTGGTGTCCGGCACGCAGTTGTAGATCGGGTCGTATTCCAGCAGCGGGTCGCCGGGGAAATACATCTGCGTGACCAGGCGCGTCAGCACGCTCGGCCCGAACAGCGAAAAGTGGATATGCGCAGGGCGCCACGCATTGTGGTGGTTACCCCACGGGTAGGCGCCGGGCTTGATGGTCTGGAACTGGTACCAGCCGTCGGCGTCGGTAACCGTGCGCCCGGTGCCGGTGAAGTTCGGGTCCAGCGGCGCGTCGTGCAGGTCGCGCTTGTGGTTGTAGCGACCGGCAGCGTTGGCTTGCCAGATCTCCACGAGGATGCCCGGCACCGGCAGGCCGTTTTCATCCAGCACGCGACCGTGAATGATGATGCGTTCACCCAGGGGCTCGCCGTCGTGTTGGGCGGTGAGGTCGTTATCCTTCTCGCTGACTCGCTCGGCGCCGATGGTCGGGCCGGTGATTTCCGACAGCGAATGGGGCAGGAACACCAACGGCTTGGACGGCGAACGCAGGCTCGTCGACTGGTAGGGCGGGTGCAGGTACTCAGGTTGGGTGCCCGCTTGCGGGCGCCGGTAACCGGGCTTATCAGTCATGGAGCTGTCCTCTCTTATTAGATGCGTTCAATCGCCAGGGCCAAGCCTTGGCCGACGCCCACACACATGGTCGCCAGGCCTTTGTGGCCACCGGTTTTTTCCAACTGGTGCAAAGCCGTCAACACCAACCGTGCACCGCTCATGCCCAGGGGATGGCCGAGGGCGATAGCGCCGCCGTTCGGGTTGACCTGGGGCGCGTCGTCAGCGATGCCCAATTCACGCAGCACCGCCAGGCCTTGGCTGGCGAAGGCTTCGTTGAGTTCGATCACGTCAAAGTCGGTAACCGCCAGGCCCAGGCGTTCCACCAGTTTACGTACCGCCGGCACCGGACCGATGCCCATGACCCGTGGTGCGACACCGGCACTGGCCATGCCCAATACACGAGCGCGGGCAGTGAGGCCATGTTTTCTCACCGCATCGGCGGACGCCAGGATCAGCGCGGCGGCACCGTCGTTGACGCCAGAAGCATTACCGGCGGTGACGGTCTTGTCCGGGCCGTTCACCGGTTTGAGCCGCGCCAGGGTTTCCAGGGTGGTGTCTGCGCGTGGGTGCTCATCCTGATCGACCACGGTTTCGCCTTTTTTATGGGCGACCCGCACCGGCACGATTTCTTCAGCGAAGTACCCGGCCGCCTGGGCGGCAGCGGTACGTTGCTGGCTGCGCAGGGCAAAGGCGTCCTGGTCGGCGCGGGACACGTGGTAATCATCAGCGACGTTATCGGCGGTCTGCGGCATCGCGTCGACACCGTACTGGGCCTTCATCAATGGGTTGATAAAGCGCCAGCCAATGGTGGTGTCTTCCAGCTTCATGCTGCGCGAGAACGCTGCATCGGCCTTGCCCATCACGAAGGGCGCACGGGACATCGACTCGACGCCGCCGGCAATCGCCAACTCCATTTCACCGCTGGCAATCGCACGAAACGCGGTGCCGATCGCATCCATGCCCGAGGCGCACAGCCGGTTGAGGGTCACACCGGGAATGCTCGAAGGCAGGCCCGCCAGCAATAGCGCCATACGTGCGACGTTGCGATTATCCTCACCCGCCTGGTTGGCGCAGCCGAGGAATACTTCGTCGACCGCGCTCCAGTCCACCGAAGGGTTGCGTTCGATCAGTGCCTTGATCGGCAGCGCCGCCAGGTCATCGGCACGCACCGTGGCCAAGCCCCCGCCAAACCGGCCGATAGGGGTACGAATCGCATCACAGATAAAGACGTCACGCATCAGGCTTCTCCCGGTGCTTGGCCGTGGGCGGCGGCGGTGCGAGTTTCCAGATCACGCAGCGCGGTCAGTTCGACCTCGGTGGGTTCCTCGGTGGTATCCACCCGGTCGGCAAAGCGGATGGGCCAACCGGTGGCCGCCACCACTTGCTCGCGGGTAACGCCAGGGTGCAGTGCAGTGACCACGAACTCATGGGTGCCCTCTTCCGGCTCCATGATGCACAGGTCGGTTATAATTCCGACGGGGCCGGCACCCGGCAGGCCCAGGCGTTTGCGCGAATCGCCGCCTTCGCCGTGGCCGACGGAGGTGATGAAGTCCAACTTGTCGACAAACGAACGCGACGACTGCTTGAGGATGATCAGCACGCTCTTGGCCGAGCCGGCGATTTCCGGCGCGCCACCGGCACCCGGCAGGCGTACCTTAGGCTGGTGGTAGTCACCGACCACGGTGGTGTTGATATTGCCGAAGCGGTCGACCTGGGCTGCACCGAGAAAGCCCACGTCAATGCGCCCACCTTGCAGCCAGTAGCGGAAAATCTCACCGGTCGGCACGACCGTGTCAGCGGTTTCCGCCAGCTCGCCATCACCGATAGACAGGGGCAGTACGCTGGGCTTGGCGCCAATCGGACCGGACTCGTAGATCAGCACCACGTCCGGCGACGAGGTCAGGCGCGCCAGGTTGGCCGCCTTGGATGGCAGGCCGATGCCCACAAAGCATACCGAGCCGTTCTTGAGGCGGCGGGCGGCGGCGACGGTCATCATTTCGTTGGTCGAGTAAGCCATTACTTGGCCTCCTGCGCGGTAGCCAGCTTGGCCTGGAATTCACTGAAGTCGGCAGTGCCATGGATGTATTCATCGATCCAGGCGGTAAAGGTCCCACGATCGCGGGCGATTGGATCCCACGCTTGGTAGAAACGATTGTCACGCTCGTTGTAGCCGTGGGCGTAGGACGGATGCGCACCACCGGGCACATGGCACACCGCGGTCAGGGCCCAGGTCGGCAACACGCAGCTGTTCATCGGCGCGTTCAAGTCGTCGACGATCTCTTCCACGGTGACGATGCAGCGCTTGGCGGCCAGGGCCGCTTCCTTCTGCACGCCGAGAATGCCCCAGAGCAATACGTTGCCCTTGCGGTCAGCCTTTTGCGCGTGGATCACGGTGATGTCCGGACGCACCGATGGCACCGCCGCCAGCACTTCGCCAGTAAAGGGGCAGGTGACGGTCTTGATCAGCGGGTTGACCTTGGGCAGGTCGGAACCAGCGTAGGCGCGCAGTACCGCGAACGGCAAGCCAGAGGCACCGGCGACGTAGGCATTGGCCAGGTCGGCGTGGCTGTGTTCTTCGATTTCCAGCGGCTGCGGCCATTGCTTCTCGACCGCGTCACGCAGGCGGTGCAAGGACCCCACGCCGGGGTTGCCACCCCAGGAGAAAATCAACTTGCGTGCGCAGCCGGCACCGATCAACTGGTCATAGATCAGGTCAGGCGTCATCCGTACCAGCGTCAGGTCTTTCTTGCCCTGACGAATGATTTCATGACCTGCCGCCGTAGGGATCAGATGGGTAAAGCCTTCGAGGGCGACGGTATCGCCGTCATTCACGAAGCGCTTGACCGCATCACGCAAGGTGAGAATTTCAGCCATGGGGTTGGGCTCCCGGTGTTGATCGTAAAAGGCGCTGAGGTGGCGCCGAAGTGCTTGAAGATTAAGCCGGGGAAATGGGCCAAACAATCCGATAATCGACTCAGCGTTCGATTATCGAACATATTGTTACCTCGCTAATCATTCAGCCAAACGCGGTCAATGTGGGAGGAGGCTTGCCCCAGAGAGCGGTGTATCAGCCACCCGATGTATTGGCCGCCCCACTGCTGCCTGGGCAAGCCCACTCCCACATTTGAGCGTGCCAGGCCTCAGGTTGCGTCGGCGTGGCTGACCATGCCTTTGATCACCACCGCAGCCGTGGCCAATGCCGCCGGGATTACCAGCGCCGTGAGTACCTGCTCGAAATTCCAGCCCAGGCCCAGCAAGGTGGCGCCCATCCAGGCACCGAGGATCGCACCGAAGCGGCCGATGCCGAGCATCCAGGACACACCGGTGGCGCGGCCCTGGGTCGGGTAGAAGCGCGCAGCCAGGGACGGCATTGCCGACTGCGCGCCGTTGACGCACATCCCGGCGATCAGCACCAGGGTCGCGAGCAACGTGATATTGCCCAGGCTCTGCCCTACCGCGTAGGCAAACACTCCGGCCAGCAAGTAGAAAGTGCCAATGACCTTGTGGGGATTGAAGCGGTCCATCGCCCAGCCCACGCCCACCGCGCTCAATACACCACCAAACTGGAACAACGCACCGATAAACGCTGCCTGTTCCATGCTGGCGCCGCTGTCGCGCATCAGGGTCGGCAGCCAACTGGTCAGCAGGTAAACGATCACCAGGCCCATGAAATAGGTGAGCCACAGCAACAAGGTGCCAGCGCTGTAGGTGCCGGAGAAGATCACCGCAAACACGTTGCGCGCCTTGACGGTTTTTTGCTCGGGGACACTGAAGGCCATGGCCTGGGCGACAAGGCTGGGTTCAATGGGTGACAGGGTCTTGCGCACCTTGTCGGTGCCGCGATTGCGCACCACCAGGTAACGCGCCGATTCCGGCAGCCACACCAGCAGCACCAGCGCCAGGATCAACGGCAAGATACCACCGATCATCAACAGGCTATGCCAGCCGAATGCCGGAATCAGCTTGGCGGAGATAAACCCGCCGCCGGCCATGCCCAGGTTGAAGCCGCAGAACATGCTGGTGACCAGCAGCGATTTATGGCGCTCCGGGGTGTATTCCGAGAGCAGGGTCGTGGCGTTCGGCATGCCGGCGCCAAGGCCCAGCCCGGTCAGGAAGCGCAGCACCAGCAATTGATCGACATCGGTGCTGTAGGCCGAGGCCAGGCTGAAGGCACCAAACACCAGCACGGCCCCCACCAGCACCACTTTGCGCCCGAAGCGGTCAGCCAGTGGCCCGGAGCCCAGGGCGCCGAACACCATGCCGATCAATGCGGCACTCATCACCGGACCGAGACTGGCGCGGTCGATACCCCAGTCCTGGGACAATGCAGGCGCGATAAACCCCATGGCAGCCGTGTCGAGGCCATCGAGGAAGACAATCAGGAAACACAGGATCACCACGCGCCACTGATAACGTGACAAGGGTTGGGCATTGATAAAGGCCTGGACGTCCAGTGTGGTGCCGACAGAAGGTTGATTCATTGTTTTTATTCCACACCGATGGCGGGCTGACGACCTGGGGTCGTCGTTATTATTGTGGCGCTAGAGCGCTGCCGCACAGTAATAAGCCAGGGGAAACACCGTCAATTCATCAAACCGGGATCTGTGCGGTCACCGAACAGCTTAAGCAAACAATTGCGCACTCAACTCGCGGCTGGCGCTGAGCATGCTCGGCAGGAAGCGCTGCTCCAACTCGCTGCGGCTGACCCGCCCGGCGTGGGTACTGACGTTCAACGCGGCCAATACCTGGCCCGAGGCGTCGTACACCGGTACGGCGATGGAGCGCAGGCCCTGCTCCAGCTCCTGGTCGACGATGCACCAGCCCTGCTGCCGTACTTGTTGCAGGCATTCGAGCAAGGCTTCGGGGGTGGTCAGGGTGCGGCTGGTCTTGGTTTGCAGGTCGGCGTGGTCGAGGTAGTCCTGCAGCGAGGCGTCATCCAACGCGGCAAGCAGGATGCGGCCCATGGACGTGCAATATGCCGGCAAGCGCCCGCCCACCGACAGGTCCACGGAAATCAGGCGCTGGGTCGTGGCGGAACGGGCTATATAGAGGATGTCGTCGCCCTCAAGGGTCGCCATGTTGCAGGCTTCGTGAAGCTGCTCGCTCATACGGTCCAGGTAAGGTTGCGCGGAGACCGCCAGGGGCGTGGAGGACAAATAGGCATGACCCAGGGTCAGGACTTTGGGCAGCAGCGAATAAGTACGCCCATCGGTGGTGGCGTAGCCGAGCTTGATCAGGGTGTGCAGGCAACGTCGCACGGCGGCGCGGGGGATTTCGGTGCGGTGACTGATCTGGGCGATGGTGAGGTGCCGCTTGCGCTCCTGAAACGCTTGCACCACGGCCAGGCCACGGGCCAGGGAGGTCATGAAGTCTGGATCACCGGTAAACGCCTGGATGCGCTTGGCGGGCGAAGCCACGATCGGCGGCGCCGCTGACGCGAAGGAGTTGCGCAATTGATCGTTCATTTCCGGATCCTTTCTCTTATTTTCAACCGCTGGAAGGGTTGATCACTATTGAAAGCCGTGCCAGACGCGAGGCACAAGCTTGGGCCAACAACATTGGGCGATTATCGGACGATCATTCGATTATCGCAATCAACCTGGACGTAGAGAAATATCGGACAGGCCGCGACAACTTTTACAAGAGCGCAAAAATGATGGCGCCGGTTTTCCAGCGAAATACTGACGCGTACATGTAACAAAACTCTCACAGCAAGTTGACGTTTTTTAACTTTATGGTGATAGAGTTATTCAAATGCGCCGCTATAATGCAACCTGTGCAGAGGTCAGCCCGGTATCACTATCGGGATCGGAGCTCGCAGGCGGTGCATGCGGAACGCGTCGCCGGTTATCACTACCGGTTTAACGAAGTCACCTTTGGTCAATTATTCAAACTTGAACAGTTTGGCTGTTCAACATTGAAATACGCCGAGGGCAATTTTCAGCTCCACCGCTGCACGGTAATTAAACTCAACTCAATTAGGTAGCACTGTGACGAAAGATGAACTGCGCGCGGAACTTGAGCGCCAGGAGCAACGTTACAAGGACGTTTACGGCGGGGAAGTCACCACCTACGCCGCCCAGCCTGAGCCAGAACGCAAGCCATGGCGCAAACGAGCCAGTCTGCTCGATCAGGCCTTTGCCCAGGAAATCCAAAAGATTGAACAGGAACTCAAGGCCGAAGAGCCATAAGCACTTCGGTTCGAGTCCTCAGGGTCTTGCTGTCTCTGCCGGCTTATTGCCGGCGGAGGGCACCTTGCATGAGCCTCCACGGCTCAGCACCCTGCCGCCCCAGGGAAATTTCGTACAAATGTTTCAGACATGACGATTAGGTGACAAAACCGCACCTTTTCAGCTGTGCGCTTTATAAATCAAAGACTTGCCAAAGCCCCGAAAAGCCTGGGATGAGCACCTTTTGCCCGTGTTTTTTCAATGAAGATTGTTACCAATGAGCAGCTAGTGCATCGATTACCGAGGTTTTCTGGCATAATCGCGCCCCCTTACGACCGGGTCAGAAAACCTTCATGATCGATTTATTCAGCGGACTGGATGCTTGGGTTCTCGTGAGCCTGTTGCTCGCCCTGGCCTTTGTCCTCGCCTTCGAGTTCATCAATGGCTTTCATGACACCGCTAATGCGGTGGCCACAGTCATCTATACCAAAGCCATGCCGCCGCACCTGGCGGTGTTCTTCTCCGGGGTGTTCAACTTCCTCGGCGTGTTGCTCGGTGGTGTCGGTGTCGCCTACGCCATCGTGCACTTGCTGCCGGTGGAGTTGCTGATCAATGTGAACACCGGCCATGGTTTGGCGATGGTCTTCTCTTTATTGGCGGCGGCGATCACCTGGAACCTGGGCACCTGGTACTTCGGTATCCCCGCCTCCAGCTCCCACACCCTGATCGGTTCGATCCTTGGTGTCGGCCTGGCCAACGCCCTGATCAATGACATTCCCCTGGCTGACGGGGTGAACTGGCAGAAAGCGATCGATATCGGCGCCTCCCTGGTGTTCTCGCCGATGGCCGGCTTCCTGGTTGCCGCCCTGGTGCTGCTCGGCCTGAAGTGGTGGCGCCCGCTGTCGAAGATGCACAAGACCCCGGACCAGCGCCGCAAGCTCGACGACAAGAAACACCCGCCGTTCTGGAACCGCCTGGTCCTGGTGATTTCCGCCATGGCCGTGAGTTTCGTGCACGGCTCCAACGATGGGCAGAAAGGTATCGGCTTGATCATGCTGGTGCTGATCGGCATCGTACCGGCACAGTTCGTCCTCGACCTGGGCAGCACCACCTACCAGATCGAGCGCACCCGCGACGCCACCGTGCACTTGAATCAGTTCTACCAGCGCAACCACGAAACCCTGGGCGAGTTCCTGGCCTTGGGGAAAAGCGTGAAGGATGACTTGCCGGGCAAGTTCCGCTGCAACCCGCAGCAGACCGAGCCGACCATCAACGCGCTCGTGGACACCTTGAAAGGCGTTTCCGATTACCACGCGCTGAATGCCGACCAGCGCATTGAGGTACGTCGCTACCTGCTATGCCTGGATGACACCGCGAAGAAAGTCGGCAAGCTGCCGGGCCTGGATGCGCGTGAGAAGTCCGACCTCGACAAGCTGCGCAAAGACCTGACCGCCACGACCGAGTACGCGCCGTTCTGGGTAATCCTCGCGGTCGCCCTGGCATTGGGCCTCGGCACCATGGTGGGTTGGAAGCGTGTGGTACTGACCATCGGTGAGAAGATCGGCAAGCAGGGCATGACCTACGCCCAGGGCATGTCGGCGCAGATCACCACCGCCAGCATGATCGGCCTGGCCAACATCTTCAGCCTGCCGGTTTCGACCACGCACGTACTGTCTTCCGGTGTCGCCGGTACCATGGTTGCCAACAAGAGCGGCCTGCAAGGCGGTACCGTAAAGACCATCCTGATGGCCTGGGTGTTGACCCTGCCAGCCACCGTAGGCCTGTCGGCCGGGTTGTTCTGGTTGGCGTCCAAGGCATTGGGTAGCTGATAGCCAACCCGCAAAAAATAAAGGTGCGACCTGCGAGGGTCGCACCTTTTTTTATGCGTGTGTCCCGTCCTTAAACTGCTGCGCCACCGGACTCAGTTCAAATGGGGTGTTGATTAAATCGCAGGCAAAAAAAAGGGCGACCGAAGTCGCCCAAAATGCCTTGCGTGCTCATGTAATCCGGAAAAACTTATGGTTTTTTACGCTTATGTGCGTCTTTCCAGATAAAAAATCCAAACCCTACAAAAAACATCACCATGAGGCTTACAGTCAGCACCCCGGCGAACACCACATTATCGAAAAACATGACCGGCCTCCTGCACTTGCCCTGTTGCGATAGGGCTAAGTTAATGGAGAAGGCACTCTGGAAAATTGACGAGGATCAATGTCGCCCTCAACGGGGTGTAAAGAAGGGTAATAACTGACCTGCATCAATAAATGCAGGCCCTTTCAACGCTTTTTCGGTTTGTTCTTCGGCTTTTTCTTAACTTTCCCCAAGGGCATCGCCTGTTCAAATGCCTGGCGCACTTCATTCAGGCGTTTGTCATTGAGGTCATGCACACGTTTGGCACGTTCGGCATTCAGGTCGATCAGCTTGTCGTCATCACTCATGGCTTGGCTACGTTATGGCGGGAGTGCCTCAATAATGCGGCCTCCCCCGTCCGGCGGCAAATCAGCGAGCGACAAAAGGCGAGGCATCGCCCAAAATCGGCACTTTAAGCCCGCACCCGGAGGCCCCCCAGGTGGCACTGTTCAAGGACCTTCCCCCATTGCTCGCCCTGCGCGCCTTTGAAGCGGTGGCACGGCACTTGAGTTTTATCAAGGCGGCCAATGAGTTGTCGGTCACCCAGAGCGCCTTGAGCCACCAGGTGCAAAAACTCGAACAGCACCTGGGCAAGCCGCTGTTTATCCGGCGTACCCGCGCGATCGACCTGACAGCCGACGGCCAGCGTTATTACGACGAAATCCGCCCCGCCCTCGATGCCATCGCGGCCGCCACCCGCACCCAACGGGTCGCCCCTGGCGCCACAGTGTTGCGCATTGGCCTGCTCGCATCCTTTGCCACCTTATGGCTGGCACCGCGCCTGGCCGGGTTTCTCAACCGTTACCCGCATATCCAGGTGGAACTGTTGCCAGCGATTCAATTGGCGAACGTAGACGGAACAACGATCGACCTGGCCATCCGTTACGGCAAGGGCGATTGGCCCGACGTGCAGGCCATACGGCTGATGCCTGAAATACTCTCACCGGTATGCAGCCCGGCATTCAAAGCCAGCCAACTGCATCACGGTCCCTTGCTGATGGCCACCTCGCACCGGCCATTCGAATGGACGGATTGGTCCGCGCATTATCGAGTCGACCTCGATCAACACCCCCGCGTGATGCTGCACGACTACAACATCGTGGTCGAAGCCGCCGTGTCCGGCCAGGGCATCGCCATGGGGCGTCACCGTTTGATCGAGCGCAGGCTCCAGGACGGCAGCCTGGTGGAGGCGTTCGACTGGCCGCCCTATCACAGCGCGATCGGTTACTGGCTGATTACCCCCCAGGGCCCTGCCAATGAGGCCGCCCGCTGTTTCAGCGAGTGGTTGCAGCAAGCCTGCACCGACGCGTGAGTTATTTCGATACGTCCCATGAGATCTATCCGTTTGTCGCCGAACACCACGGCCACCATGCTGAATCCTCCCGACCCAAGAGGATTCAACATGAGCACTTCCATCCGCCAATGTGTGCACGCCCTTGGCTTGACGCTGCCTTCCCCCAGCCAACCGGCGGCCAACTACATCAATCATGTCATCAGCCACAACCAGCTGTTCATCTCCGGACAGATTCCTCTGGTGGAGGGCAAACCTGCCTATGTGGGCCGGCTGGGCGAATCCCTCAGCGATGAGGAAGGCGCCCAGGCGGCAGAACTGGCGGCGCTGGGCCTGCTGGGGCAATTGAGCGCGGCGCTGGAAGACGACCTGTCGCGCCTGGTGCGCACAGTTCGCCTGGGTGTGTTTATCGCCAGCAGCGCAGACTTCAAGCAGCAGAGTGGCGTCGCCAACGGCGCATCCAACCTGCTGGTCAATGCCCTTGGCGAAAAAGGCCGGCATGTACGCACCGCCGTCGGCGTTTCCAGCCTGCCCGCCGGCGTGGCGGTGGAAGTGGACGCCATTTTCGAGTTGCAACCGTGAGCCCGCTTGAAGTCCAGCAACTGCGGGACAACACCCCTGGCTGCCTATCCGGCATCGTGCATTTCAATCACGCCGGCGCGTCCTTACCCAGCCAGGCAACCCTCGATGCCATCATCGAACAATTACAGCGTGAAGCTCGCGACGGCCCCATGGAAGCCGGCGAACACGGTGCGGCCCTGATAGAGCAAGCCCGCCGCGCCGCCGGGCAATTGCTCAATGCGCCCGCCTCGTCGATTGCCTTTGCCAGCAGCGGCTCGACGGCCTGGAGCATGGCGTTCCAGGCACTCGGCCCTTGGCAGCCGGGCGAGCGCATTTTGGTGGGCCGCCACGAATGGGGCGGTAACCTGGCGAGCATGGAACTGGCGGTGCATGCCGGCGCACGGGTCGAGGTCATCCCCTGCGATGAAACCGGCGCGGTCTGCCCGGTGGCCCTGGAAGCGATGATCGATACAAACGTGAAGCTGATCGACCTGACCTGGCTCCCGGCCAATGGCGGCCTGATCAATCCCGCCCAAGCCATCGGCGCCGTCGCCAGGCGCCATGGCATTCCCTACTTTGTCGACGCGGGTCAAGCTGTCGGCCAGGTACCGGTAGATGTGCAGGCGCTGCACTGCGATGTGCTCAAATCGGCCGGCCGCAAGCACCTGCGCGGGCCGCGCGGCACGGCGCTGCTGTATGTGCGGCCGGCGTTTCTCCAGCACCTGAACCCCGCCCAGCGCGATGTGTTCTCGGCCCCCTGGAACGCCAACGGCTACGACTTGCGTAACGACGCCCGGCGCTTTGAAACCAGCGAAGTGTCCGCCGCCTTGTTGGCGGGGCTGGGTAACGCACTGCAGGAGATCAATCGACTGGGGATCGAGCGGGCCTGGGAACGCGTCAGGCAGACCAGCGCGCGGATCCGTGAAGCACTGCGCCAGATACCGGGCATTTCCTTGCATGACTTGGGCGCTACGCACTCAGGCTTGATCGCCTTCAACCTCGCCGGCTGGGACGCCTTCGAACTCAAGCGGCGGCTGGGATTGAAGCGAATCAACATCGGCGCCAACGGTGTGGCCTACACCCCGCTGGATATGCAGGCCCGCGGCCTGAGCAGCATCGCGCGTATCTCCGTCAGCCCCTTCAACAACGACCACGATATCGAGGTGCTGCTGACAGCCTTGCGCGAGTTGCGCGATTAAACCTCGACGTCCACCCACAGCCCCTGGCGCGGCGCGTCTTCAATCAGCGGCACCACCGGTACGGTGTTGTCGGCGTTGAGCACATCACCAGGAATGGCCAGGTGCTGCTCCGCGTCCGCGTCGGCTTCACGCCGGCGCTTTTGCTGCTCTTGCTGGCGGCGCTGTTCTTCGCGCAGCAAAAAGGTCGACTGCTCGGCATCGCCCTTTTTCAGGTCGATGGTGCTTTCGTTCGAGCCCGCCTGCACGGGCACCACGGGCGGGATGTCCGGCTTCTGGCGCACCGGGTCGAGTTGTGACGTGACCGGCACAACACTGACGGGCAGCATGGGTGGCAGCATAGTGATTATTCTCCTGATCAACAGGCTGTCGGCGGGTTGCAGGGCGACTTGAGCTCAAGCACGCCAACCTGTGACCCAGTCGACACTCGCAAGTGCCCGCCACCCGTCGATTCAGCAGCGGACCACCGTGCAAACGCAGTAGTTTTTGTCAGAGTCCTTTGGATGAGGGCCTTGTTCCGTTAAGATAGTCGGCTTTTTCACGGCGGGAGTCAGGCAGCATGGCGCAGCAGTATCAACCGGGGCAACGCTGGATTAGTGACAGCGAAGCAGAGCTGGGGTTAGGCACCGTTCTGGCACAGGACGGCCGCTTGTTGACCGTGCTCTATCCGGCCACTGGCGATACGCGCCAGTATGCGCTACGGAATGCGCCCCTCACCCGCGTGAGGTTCTCGCCGGGCGACAGCATCACCCATTTCGAAGGCTGGAAAATGACCGTGCAAGAAGTCGACGACGTCGACGGCCTGCTGGTCTACCACGGCCTCAATGGGCAGAACGAACAGGTCACCCTGCCGGAGACCCAGCTGTCGAACTTCATCCAGTTCCGTCTGGCCAGCGATCGCCTGTTCGCCGGGCAGATCGACCCACTGGCCTGGTTCTCGCTGCGCTACCACACCCTGGAACACACCAGCCGCCAGCTGCAATCCTCCCTGTGGGGCTTGGGTGGCGTACGTGCACAGCCGATTGCCCACCAATTGCACATCGCCCGCGAAGTCGCCGACCGTATCGCGCCGCGGGTACTGCTGGCCGACGAAGTGGGCCTGGGCAAGACCATCGAAGCCGGCCTGGTGATCCATCGCCAACTGCTGTCCGGCCGCGCCAACCGTGTGCTGATCCTGGTCCCGGAAAACCTGCAGCACCAGTGGCTGGTGGAAATGCGCCGCCGCTTCAACCTGCAGGTTGCGCTGTTCGACGAAGAACGCTTTATCGAAAGCGATGCCGCCAACCCGTTCGAAGACACCCAACTGGCCCTGGTCGCCCTTGAGTGGCTGGTGGACGACGAGAAAGCCCAGGACGCGCTGTTCGCCGCCGGCTGGGACCTGCTGGTAGTCGACGAAGCCCACCACCTGGTGTGGCATGAAGACAAGGCCAGCCCGGAATACAGCCTGGTCGAGCAACTGGCCGAAGTGATTCCCGGTGTGCTGCTGCTCACCGCCACCCCGGAACAACTGGGCCAGGACAGCCACTTCGCGCGCCTGCGCCTGCTCGACCCGAACCGTTTCCACGACCTGCAGGCCTTCCGCGCCGAGAGCGAGAACTATCGCCCGGTGGCCGAAGCCGTGCAGGAGCTGCTCGACAAGGGCCGCCTCTCCCCGGCCGCGCACACGACTATCCAGGGTTTCCTCGGCAATGAAGGCGAAGCGCTGCTGACCGCCGTCAACGATGGCGACACCGAAGCCAGCGCGCGCCTGGTGCGCGAGTTGCTCGACCGCCACGGCACCGGTCGCGTGTTGTTCCGCAACACCCGTGCCGCCGTACAAGGTTTCCCGGAGCGCAAGCTGCACGCCTACCCGCTGCCGAACCCGGACGAATACCTCAAATTGCCACTGGGCGAACACGCCGAGCTGTACCCGGAAGTCAGCTTCCAGTCGCAGCCGGACGTCGAGGAAGAAAACCGCTGGTGGCGTTTCGACCCACGGGTCGAGTGGCTGATCGACCAACTGAAAATGCTCAAGCGCACCAAGGTCCTGGTGATCTGCGCCCACGCCGAAACCGCCATGGACCTGGAAGACGCCCTGCGTGTGCGCTCCGGCATCCCGGCCACGGTGTTCCACGAGGGCATGAACATCCTCGAGCGTGACCGCGCCGCCGCCTACTTCGCCGATGAAGAGTTTGGCGCCCAGGTGCTGATCTGCTCGGAGATCGGCAGTGAAGGCCGCAACTTCCAGTTCTCCCACCACCTGGTGCTGTTCGACCTGCCGTCCCACCCCGACCTGCTCGAACAGCGCATCGGCCGCCTGGACCGGATCGGCCAGAAGCATGTGATCGAGTTGCACGTGCCCTACCTGGAAACCAGCCCGCAAGAGCGCCTGTTCCAGTGGTACCACGAAGCACTGAACGCCTTCCTCAACACCTGCCCGACCGGCAACGCCTTGCAGCATCAGTTCGGCCCGCGCCTGCTGCCGCTGCTGGAAAACGCCGACGATGGCGAATGGCAATCCCTGGTCGACGAGGCCCGTGCCGAACGCGAGCGCCTGGAGCAGGAACTGCATACCGGCCGCGACCGCTTGCTGGAGCTCAACTCCGGCGGTGCGGGTGAAGGCGATGCGTTGGTGGAGGCCATTCTTGAGCAAGACGACCAGTTCGCCCTGCCGATCTACATGGAAACCCTGTTCGACGCGTTCGGCATCGACAGCGAAGACCATTCGGAAAACGCGCTGATCCTCAAGCCCAGCGAAAAAATGCTCGACGCCAGCTTCCCCCTGGGCGACGACGAAGGCGTGACCATCACCTACGATCGCAACCAGGCGCTGTCACGCGAAGACATGCAATTCATCACCTGGGAACATCCGATGGTGCAGGGCGGCATGGACCTGGTGCTGTCCGGCTCCATGGGCAACACCGCCGTGGCGCTGATCAAGAACAAGGCGCTCAAGCCGGGCACCGTACTGCTGGAGCTGCTCTACGTCAGCGAAGTGGTTGCCCCGCGCTCGCTGCAACTGGGCCGCTACCTGCCACCGGCCGCGCTGCGCTGCCTGCTGGACGCCAACGGCAATGACCTGTCCGGTCGCGTCTCGTTCGAAACCCTGAACGACCAGCTCGAAAGCGTGCCACGAGCCAGCGCCAACAAGTTCGTCCAGGCCCAGCGCGACCAACTCACACCACGCATCAATGCCGGTGAAGAGAAAATCACCCCGCGCCACGCCGAGCGTGTGGCCGAGGCCAAGCGCCGCCTGGCAGCGGACACCGACGAAGAACTGGCGCGCCTGACCGCGTTGCAAGCGGTCAACCCGACCGTGCGTGACAGCGAACTGGTTGCCCTGCGCCAGCAACGCGAACAAGGCCTGGCCATGCTCGACAAGGCGGCGCTGCGACTGGAAGCGATTCGGGTGTTGGTGGCAGGTTGATTGCTGCCCTGCCCTGCTAAATAGAAGGCCCGCGCAATGCGGGCCTTTTTTATTCACTTGAGAACAGCTTTGGCTTTGCGGGCCTCATCGGGGGCAAGCCCCCTCCCACATTGATCAGCCAACTCGGTCAACTGTGGGAGGGGGCTTGCCCCCGATAGAGTCACCACGGTTTCACGCCGTCGCAGCAGCAGCCGGCACCTCCACCGCCGCCAACCCCTCCTTCATCCGCTTGGCATCGCGCACAAAACTGCGCGAGGCCTGGAACAGAAACAGCATGGTCAGGAACAGCGCCACCGGGATCAGATACATGGCGTCATGCAACCCCACCGCTTTGTAAGCCTCAGTCATCTGCTCGGCCCCCGCCGCATACATCGCCGAATGCGCAAAGTGATCGGACAAGCCCCCCACCACAATCGGCCCCATGCCGCCGCCCAGCAGGTACAACCCAGCGAAAAACAGCGCCATCGCCGTGGCCCGCAGGCGCGGTTCGACCACGTCCTGGATCGCCGTGTACACGCAGGTATAGAAGTTGTAGGCAAACAGCCAGCCCACGCTGAACAGTGCGACGAACACACCGATTTCAATACGCCCGGCATGCAAGGCCCAGGCGGTGGTGACGGTGGAGATGATCAAACTGAACGCGGCAAACAGCAGGCGACCATTGGCAATGCGCTGATGGATCTTGTCGGCAATCCAGCCGCCCAAGGTCAGGCCCACCAAGCCGGTGACGCCGACAATCACCCCTGTGGCAACGGCCGCTTCCTGCAATGGCATGAGGAAATAGCGCTGCAGCATCGGCACCAGGAATGAGTTACAGGCATAGGTGGCGAAGTTGAAGCACAGCCCGGCCAGCACCAGCCAGAGGAAGGTCGGCACCGCCAACACGCGGCGGATCGGGCGGTCGACGCGTTCCTGGGAGACCTGCACGGTTTCTGCCGCGCCGCGCTTGGGCTCCTTGATATAGAACATGAACACCGCCAGGATCAGCCCCGGCACCGCCGCGATAAAGAACGGCGCACGCCAACTGTCGAACGCCTTGACCATCGCGCCAATGGTAAAGAACGCCAGCAGCAGGCCCAAGGGCAGGCCCAGCATGAAGATCCCCATGGCCCGTGCGCGGCGGTGGGCCGGGAACAGGTCACCAATCAGCGAGTTGGCCGCCGGCGCATAACTGGCTTCGCCGATACCGATGCCCATGCGCACCAGCAGGAAGGTCCAAAAACTGCCGACCATGCCATTGATCGCCGTCAGCCCGCTCCAGGCGAACAGGCCCCAGCCCATGAGTTTGCTGCGTGAACCGGTGTCGGCCAGGCGCCCGAGCGGCAGGCCGGCAATGGCGTAGACGATGGTGAAGGCGGTGCCGATGATGCCGAGCTGAAAGTCGCTCAGGTGCCATTCCATGCGGATCGGCTCGATGATGATCGCAGGAATGGTGCGGTCGAAGAAATTGAACAGGTTGGCGAGGAACAGCAGGAACAGAATGCGCCAGGCATTCTCCGCTTGGGTCGAGTTCTGCATGGGTCCGTCTCTTTTATTGTTATGAGAGCTGCGATGCCCGATGCATCCTGCTCAGGTCCCTGCAACATAGTCAGACACGTCGCGGTTGTCTGTAATGATTCGTAAAGCTGATAGGGCATGATTTCACCCGGAACTACGGGACTTTCCCTACGGAAAATATAAGCGCGCTCCCCTCTTCCCAATGGCCACGGCACGATTAGAATGGCGAGCCTTCCTGTCACAACCCCACTTCCCTTTCTAATCGATGACGCCCATGTCCGAAGCCAGTCCGTGTCTGAATTGCGGTGCCTGTTGTTCACACTTTCGTGTGTCTTTCTTCTGGGGGGAGTGCGCCTCGTCAGGAGGCACCGTGCCCGATGACCTGGTGGTCCAGATCAACCCCACGCGCGTGGCGATGATCGGTACCGACCAGAAACCCGCACGCTGCTGCAGCCTTGAGGGCGAAGTGGGCCAGGCCACCCGTTGCACGATCTACGAGCAGCGCTCCAGCGTGTGCCGTGAGTTCGATTCGTCGTGGAACCAAGGCGTGCAAAACCTCGATTGCGACGCCGCCCGCGCCGCGTTTGGTCTGGTACCGCTGGAGGCACCGCCCTTCGAGCTGGAGTTGCCCATCAGCGCTTAGCATCAAACGCTATGGACGGCATGCCAAAATCATTCAAAGCAAAGTGCCATTATTGATGGCAAATTCCGCGAGGCTTCTATACTCGACCTCATAGGTCATCGCCGTAGGCAGTGACGAGACGCTATGACAGGACACGCTATGGAATGGCTGGGTCTGCACTTTTTTATCGATCTTCCAGGGAACGGGCACCTACTACTCAATTGCAGCCATAACCCCTTTCTGGTGCTGTTGGCCTACCTGGTCGCCTGTGCGGCCGGTTTCGGCACCTTGGACATGGCAGAACGTGTCAGCCATGTCGAAGACCCCACCGCCCGCCGCCACTGGCGCTGGCTGGGCGCGGGTTGCCTGGCGGGCGGTATCTGGTCTACCCATTACATCAGCATGCTGGCGTTCCAGGCGCCCATTGCCATTCATTACGAACTGATCATGACGTTCGCCTCGTTGGTGATCGCCCTGATCGCCTCGCTGTTCGCCATGCAAACCCTCAGTCACGCGCAACTGCGCCTTCACCAGTACCTGCTGGCATCGGTCTGGATGGGCCTGGGCATCGCGCTGATGCACTACGTGGGCATGTCGGCCATGGATTCCGAGGCCAAGTTGTACTTCAAACCGGGACTGTTCATGGCTTCGGTAGGGATCGCCATTGCCGCGAGCCTCGCGGCGTTGCTGCTGTCGATCTGCCTGCGCAATGGCATGGGCACCTTCCATCAACTGCTCAAATACGCCGCCAGCCTGATGCTGGGCACCGGCATCCTGAGCATGCATTTCACCGGCATGGCGGCCATGCAAATGCTGGTACCCGCCGGGGCCGACCTTTCGTTGCCGCTGGACAATAACCCCATCCAATTGGGCCTGTCAGTGGCGGTGATCACGCTGCTGGTGATTGGTAGCAGCATCAGCGCGGCCCTGGCGGACAAGAAGTTGCAACACAAGGAACGTGACCTGCGCCGGGTCAACGCCCTGCTCGACGAACTGGACCAGGCCCGCGCCTCGCTGCAACAGGTGGCCCATTACGATGCGCTGACCAGCCTGCTCAATCGCCGCGGCTTCAATCAGATTTTCGCGGAGAAACTCGCGGAAAAAACCGCTCACGACGGCATGTTGGCGGTAATTTTCCTCGATATCGACCATTTCAAGCGCATCAATGACAGCCTCGGGCATGACGCGGGCGACCAGTTGCTCAGCGTACTGGCCGGGCATATCAAGAGCTCGGTGCGCAGCCACGCCGATGTGGTCGCGCGGTTTGGCGGCGATGAGTTCTGCATCCTCATCAACATCCACCACCGCGACGAAGCGCAGCATTTGGCCCAGCGCATCATGCAAAAAATGAAAGAGCCCGTCGAACTCGCCGGCAGGCGCATGGTGATGACCACCAGCATCGGTATCAGCCTGTTTCCCGACGACGGACTGACCTGCGAAGAACTGCTGAAAACCGCCGACCTGGCGCTGTACCAATCCAAGGATTCAGGCCGTAACAGCCTGAACTTCTTCAGCTCCAACCTGAAGACCCGCGCCTTCCTCGAACTGCAACTGGAAGAACAGTTGCGCGCTGCCCTGCGTGCCCGCAACGAACTGGTGCTGTTCTACCAACCGATTTTCGACATGAAACGGGGCAAGGTCACCCGCCTGGAAGCCTTGGTACGCTGGCAGCACCCACAACACGGTTTGCTGACACCCGAGCGCTTTATCGGCATTGCCGAAAGCAACGGGCTGATTGCCGAACTGGACCACTGGGTACTGCGCCAGGCCTGCCACGACTTGAGCCTGTTGTCGGACAAGGGTTACGCCGAGCTGACCATGGCCGTGAACTGCTCAGCCTTGAACCTGACACGTGATGAGCTGGCCGATGAAATCGAAGATGCCCTGCGGTTCAGCGGGATCGCCGCCAACCGCCTGGAACTGGAAGTCACCGAAAATGCATTGATGGGCAATATCAGCAGCACCCTGGCACTGTTGCGACAGATCCGCGCCCTGGGTGTGTCCCTGGCCATCGATGACTTCGGCACCGGCTATTCTTCCCTCGCCTATCTCAAGCGCCTGCCGCTCAACACCTTGAAGATTGACCGCTCGTTCATCCAGGACATCCCCAAGTCCAACGCCGATATCGAAATCGTCCAGGCCATTATCGGCATGGCCCACACCCTGCACCTGCAGGTCGTGACCGAAGGGGTGGAAACCCAGGCGCAATTCGAACTGCTGCTCAAGCATGGCTGTGACTTCATCCAAGGCTACCTGCTGAGTCCGGCGGTGCCTGCCCGCGATATCATCGGGGTCATCCAAGGTATCCACAGGCGCACTCCGCTCTCCCCCTTCAGTGTTGCCGGCGCCAAGGACACGCCATCGCCGAAGGATCCCGCCACCGCTCGTACCGGCTCCACCTCGGTCATCAGGCCAATCCGATGACGCCGATTCTTTGGCATTTCGCCATCACTTACCTAAAGAACGCCGACAAACGGCCGATTAATCAGAGTCCGGCCAGGATTTCCCTTAAAAAACTAGGGTTAAACCCGACTACACCGGATAAGGACGCACTGCAAAGTCGCGAACTCTCATTCATTGATGGCTATTTGATATTTTTCAGCCGTCCGTCCAGGTACATGGCGCCCAATGACTTCTAAAAATAACCCTGCCACCGTGGTCTCCGACGTGTTGCCGACAGCCCCTGCGGAAAAAAACCCAGGCTCAAAGTCATTGAGCAGCGCCCGCCCGCTGGCCGCCCAGCAATACTTGTACTTCACCGAAACCAATACCGACCGCATCCTCGATAACCTCGATGGCCTGCGCGACATGGTGTTCCCGCGGCCACCCCACCTGGAAGGCGACGGCGAGCCACACAGCGAGCAGGAATTCCCGTCGGTGTGCCTGATCGGCCTGGGCCGCTGCGGTTCGAACATCGCATTGGACGTGGCGGAACTGGTGTACAACGCGCGCAAGTTCTACCTGAACGAATTCAGTACCGAAGATAAAACCCTCGACAAGGGCTACAGCCCGGCCCAATGGATCCGCAACAACCTGCGCCTGGGCGGCGGCAAGGCCAGCAAACCCGTGTTCCTGGTGGAGCCGCTGGTGATGCTGGGTGACTTGGACAAGGACATCGCCGGGCGCATCCGTTTCTCACGCAAGGGCGAGAAAAGCGGCTTTCTGCGCGACTACAGCAAGATGAAAATCATGGACCTCTCGGAAGTCCATGCCGGTGGCGCCGGTAACGCGCCGATCCTTGGCCAATACCTGGCCAAGATCATCCTTAATAAAGACACCCAGCGCTTTTCCAGCCCCGATTGGAAGATGATCCACTCGTACCTCATCGACTCCTGTGGCATCAAGGCCAACCAATCGCGCCTGTACTTCTCGATCTTCAGCGCTGGCGGTGGTACCGGCTCGGGCATGGCGTCCGAATTCGGCCTGGCCCAGCAACACTCGTACATGAACAAGACGTTCGACACCAAGCCTGCCGACGAACACGACAGCAAGAGCGGCCACGCCTTTGTCTTCGAGCCGATCTTCACCAGCGGCATCTGTGTGCTGCCGAATATTTCCGACCACCGCAGCGAAATGTCCGAGGCGCTGCATATCAACGCTGGGCGACTGCTGTGCAAGTACCTGTCGGAAGAATGGGACTTCTCATACAACTTCGACAATGAAGACAGCAGCGAAGCCAGTGTGAAGGGGCGTATTCGCCCTTGGAACGCGATGATGCTGATCTCCAACGACATCATGCGTTACGCCGAAGAGAGCGACGACGGCAATATCCAGAACATTGACGTCAATGCCATGGAAAAACACGCCAACCAGTACATCTCCCAGCAGATCTTCAACATCCTGACCGCCCAGGCGGTGACCACCGACTACGACCAGAACTACTTCCGTCGTGCCGGCATCGACATTGGCGAGACTATCCGCCTCGACGCCAACGACCTGTTCATGAGCCTGGCCGGGCCGGTGGCGATTGCCTACGCCGAATCGGTGGTCCCGGAAACGCCGGCGCCGTCGAATGACAAGTTCAAGGTCTTCGAAAAAGAGCCGCAGCGCCTGAACATCGACGACCTGTTCTTCCGCTCGATCGACCTGCCGCACTTCAACAAGGTCACCCAGGCCATCGAAGGCATCAGCCTGCTGCCGATCGAGTCCAAGCGCTACAAGGCCTCCTTGGAGCAGTACAAGAACTCCGGCTACGACGCGGCGGCGCTGCATGACCTGCACTTCTTCAAGAACTGCTCGTCGGTGGTGTCCATCGTCTCGCTGCCCAAGGACTACAAGCTGTCCTACATGGACCTGAACCGGCTCAAGACCCACCTCAACAGCCTGTTCCCCAACACCACCCTGAAACGCTACGCACTGGTAATCGGCGCCTCGGCGAACCTGTCGCTGACCACCCTGATCGCCAAGAGCCCGTGCCTGTCGGATGACTTCCTGACGCTGATCGTGGCGTTTATCAAACGCTGCTTTGCGCGTAACCCGTACCGTTTCGATGACACGCTGGACAACTCGATCCTGGACTTCATCATCCACGAGGATTTCGACGAAGACCGGATCGATCAACTGCTCAACGAGTTTGAAAACCCGGCGAAGATCCTCGATACCAACTGGTACGCGATCAAGCCGATGTACGAGAAGAAGTACCGGGAGCTGATCAATGACAAAGACAAGTTTGTCTCGATCAATGACATTCGCCTGTCACGGGATTGCGTGAAGAAGGCGATCAAGTATTTGCGTGAGATCTACCGTCACCGGATCGGCAAGACCAAGGTGATCTCGCTGAATAACCATACCGGCAAGACTGGCTAGGCTGGTGTGGCGAGGGAGCCTGCTCCCTCGCCACCCTGATCGACTCACACCCGGAAACAATTCCTACGGCGTTTCAGCCCCCGCAAAACTGTTCCCATGACGCGCACGTCACCCTCACCTGTGACCTTTCTCTACGGCAAGATGCCATCACCGGCCCGGCGGTTACTCCGCTACACACTTAGGCGGGCACAAAAGACGCACCTTTTCGGTGCAACCTTTTCTTACGCTGCCCTTTCCTGGATCAGAATCCACGGCGATACCACCACGGCCCACAGGCTCGGATCACGCTCCACCAGGTCCAGTGCCCGCGTCGCAGACACCTCGCCCAGGCTCCCCGAGGCCAGCCAGGCAGCGACTTTGTCACGATTATCCTCGGCCATGCCTTCGGCCGCCTCGATCAAATCCACGCTGGCGTCGACCCACAATAGGGCACCCTTGGCAAAGAACGGTTCAAGCTCCTTCCAGGAAATTTCGGCGGTTTCACCGAGCAGCTTGGCATAGAGGGTGCTAGGTTCTTGCGTCATGGGAGTTCACCTGAGTAAAAATCGGCGCAATCATAACGTCGCGGCTCTTGTAGAAAAACCCAGTTGCAAATGAGTCAACGATTGAAACTGTCAGGAAAGCCAAGGATTGCCCGAGACTCTGGCATCACCCCGCCGCAATTCTGTCTTTTTCTTTCATTTAAGCGACACGTCCGGGTTTTGCCCCCAGCAGCCAGCTTTTCAAGCGATCAACCGGCGCTCTACACTGTACCGGTACAGTTGCCAGGGCACTGCCGGGGGGATATCCGAGATATCTGATCCGGTTCAGCAGCTCACAAGGCCGCTAGAACTATAAAAAATACAACAGTAAGAGTGGAGCACTATGAATAAGGCTACTAAGCAGATTTCCAAACTGTTTGCCGCTATGGTCCTGGCTGGGGTTGCCGGCCATTCGTTCGCAGCTGACACCATCAAGATCGGTATTGCCGGCCCTAAAACCGGCCCTGTGACCCAGTACGGCGACATGCAGTTCATGGGCGCCAAACAAGCCATCGAAGACATCAACGCCAAAGGCGGTGTAGACGGCAAATTGCTGGAAGCCAAGGAATACGACGACGCCTGCGACCCTAAACAAGCCGTTGCCGTAGCCAACAAAGTGGTCAACGACGGCGTCAAGTTCGTGGTCGGCCACCTTTGCTCCAGCTCCACTCAACCAGCGTCCGACATCTATGAAGATGAAGGCGTGATCATGATTACCCCGGCTGCCACCAGCCCGGAAATCACCGCCCGTGGCTACAAGCTGATCTTCCGCACCATCGGCCTGGACAGCGCCCAAGGCCCAGCGGCTGGCAACTACATCGCCGACCACGTGAAGCCGAAAATCGTTGCCGTGCTGCACGACAAGCAGCAATACGGTGAAGGCATCGCCACCGCCGTCAAACAGACCCTCGAGAAGAAAGGCGTAAAAGTTGCCGTCTTCGAAGGCCTGAACGCCGGCGACAAAGACTTCTCCTCGATCATCCAGAAGCTCAAGCAAGCCAACGTCGACTTCGTCTACTACGGCGGCTACCACCCAGAGCTGGGCCTGATCCTGCGCCAGTCCAAGGAAAAAGGCCTGAACGCCAAGTTCATGGGCCCAGAAGGCGTCGGCAACGACTCCATCTCGCAAATCGCCCAAGGCGCCTCCGAAGGCCTGCTGGTCACCCTGCCGAAATCCTTCGACGCCGACCCGGCCAACAAAGCCATCGTCGAGAAGTTCACCGAGAAGAAGCAGGACCCGAGTGGCCCATTCGTGTTCCCGGCCTACTCCGCTGTTGAAGTCATCGCTGGCGGTATCGCTGCCGCGAAGAGCGAAGACACCGCCAAAGTGGCAGCCGCCATCCACGCGGGCACCTTCAAGACCCCTACCGGCGACCTGAGCTTCGACGCCAAGGGCGACCTGAAGGACTTCAAGTTCGTGGTCTACGAATGGCACTTCGGTAAACCAAAAACCGAAGTTTCCCCTCAGTAAGCCAGGCGTTACTGGTCAACAAGCCCACTGTGAGAGCAGTGGGCTTTGTTTTACGAGGTTTATGGGCCTGTCACCCGCGATCCGGGCGCTGGCTCACCTGAAAATCTTAAAACCGTCACCAGCGGTTCGCTGGCAAACGCTTTGTGCAAATGTGCTCACAGAACACAGCACAGGGCCGGAACATGACTCCACCAGTGAAATGCGTATCGGGTTTTTAGGAGCGTTGTAATGCCTGAGATCTATCATTTTTTCCAACAGCTGGTTAATGGCCTGACCATTGGCAGCACCTATGCCTTGATAGCCATTGGCTACACAATGGTTTACGGCATCATTGGAATGATCAACTTCGCCCATGGCGAGGTATACATGATTGGCTCCTACGTGGCCTTCATCGCCCTTGCCGGGCTGGCCATGATGGGTATCCACTCACTGCCGCTGTTGATGACCGCTGCATTCCTTGCGTCGATCGTCGTAACCAGTGCCTATGGCTACAGTATCGAGCGGGTCGCCTACCGTCCCTTGCGGGGCAGCAACCGTTTGATCCCGTTGATTTCCGCCATCGGCATGTCGATTTTCCTGCAAAACACCGTATTGCTGTCCCAGGACTCCAAGGATAAATCCATCCCCAACCTGATCCCGGGGAGCTTCTCCTTCGGCCCGGGTGGCGCGGAAGAAGTCCTGATTTCCTACATGCAGATCCTGGTCTTCGTGGTCACTCTGGTGGCCATGCTGGGCCTGACCCTGTTCATCTCTCGCTCCCGTCTGGGGCGCGCCTGCCGGGCCTGTGCCGAAGACATCAAGATGGCCAACCTGCTGGGCATCAACACCAACAACATCATTGCCCTGACCTTCGTGATCGGTGCCGCGCTGGCAGCTGTCGCGGCCGTGTTGCTGAGCATGCAGTACGGCGTGATCAACCCCAACGCCGGTTTCCTGGTGGGCCTCAAGGCCTTCACCGCGGCGGTCCTGGGCGGCATCGGCAGTATCCCGGGCGCGATGCTCGGTGGCCTGGTGCTGGGTGTGGCCGAAGCGTTTGGCGCCGATATCTTCGGCGACCAGTACAAGGACGTCGTGGCGTTCGGCCTGTTGGTTCTGGTGCTGTTGTTCCGTCCGACCGGCATCCTGGGCCGTCCGGAGGTTGAGAAAGTATGAGCAGATATCTTAAATCGGCGTTTTTCAGCGCCTTGTTGGTATGGGCGGTTGCCTTTCCGGTACTCGGCCTCAAGCTGAGCATTGTCGGCATCAACCTGGAAGTGCATGGCACTGGCCCCGTGACCCTGACCATCATCGCCCTGTGCTCGGTGCTGATGTTCCTGCGCGTGCTGTTTACCCAGCAAGTCGGCGCCCTGTTCAAAGGCAACCGTGGCCCGTTGGTTTCACCCAAGGTCAGCCAGTTCCTCACCCTGCCGCGCACCCAGCGCTACATCATCATCGGCCTGATCGTGGCCGCGTTGATCTGGCCGTTCTTCGGTTCACGCGGTGCGGTCGACATCGCCACGCTGATCCTGATCTACGTGTTGCTGGGCCTGGGCCTGAATATCGTGGTGGGCCTCGCCGGCCTGCTCGACCTGGGTTATGTGGGCTTCTATGCCGTGGGTGCCTATACCTACGCGCTGCTGTCGCACTACCTGGGCTGGAGCTTCTGGATCTGCCTGCCCCTGGCCGGCATGGCGGCCGCGACGTTCGGCTTCCTGCTGGGTTTCCCGGTGTTGCGCCTGCGCGGTGACTACCTGGCGATCGTGACCCTGGGCTTCGGGGAAATCATCCGTCTGTTCCTGCGTAACCTCACCGACATCACCGGTGGCCCCAACGGTATCAGCAGCATCCCCAAGCCAACGTTCTTCGGGTTGTCGTTCGACCGTACCGCCGCCGAAGGCATGCAGACCTTCCATGAGTACTTCGGGATCGACTACAACCCGGTGAGCAAGGTGGTATTCCTGTACCTGGTTGCCCTGTTGCTGGCCCTGGCTGCGCTGTTCGTGATCAACCGCCTGCTGCGCATGCCGATCGGCCGCGCCTGGGAAGCCCTGCGCGAAGATGAAATCGCCTGTCGTGCCCTGGGCCTGAACCCAACCATCATCAAGCTCTCCGCGTTCACCCTGGGCGCTGCATTCGCCGGTTTCGCCGGCAGTTTCTTCGCCGCTCGCCAAGGCCTGGTGACCCCGGAGTCATTCACCTTTATCGAGTCGGCGATCATCCTCGCCATCGTGGTATTGGGTGGCATGGGCTCGCAGTTGGGCGTGATCCTGGCCGCGATCGTGATGATCCTGCTGCCGGAAATGATGCGTGAGTTCAGCGAATACCGCATGTTGATGTTCGGCGCCTTGATGGTGCTGATGATGATCTGGCGCCCTCAGGGTCTGCTGCCCATGCAACGTCCACACATGGAGCTGCGCAAATGAGCCGCGAGATCCTGAAAGTCGAAAACTTGAGCATGCGCTTCGGCGGCTTGCTGGCGGTCAATGGCGTCGCCTTGACCGTGAAAGAGAAACAGGTCGTGGCGTTGATCGGCCCCAACGGTGCCGGCAAGACCACGGTGTTCAACTGCCTCACCGGCTTCTACAAGCCCAGTGGTGGCAGCATCCTGCTGGACGGCCAGCCGATCCAGGGCCTGGCCGGTCACGAAATTGCCCGCAAGGGTGTGGTGCGCACGTTCCAGAACGTGCGGTTGTTCAAGGACATGACGGCGGTCGAGAACCTGTTGATCGCCCAGCACCGTCACCTGAACACCAACTTCTTCGCAGGCCTGTTCAAGACCCCGGCGTTCCGCAAGAGCGAGCGCGAGGCCATGGAGTACGCCGAGTACTGGCTGGACAAGGTCAACCTCACCGAGTTCGCCAACCGGCCTGCCGGCACCCTGGCCTATGGTCAGCAACGTCGCCTGGAAATCGCCCGCTGCATGATGACCCGCCCGCGGATCCTCATGCTCGACGAACCGGCCGCCGGCCTGAACCCCAAGGAAACCGAAGACCTCAAGGCGCTGATCAGCGTGTTGCGTGAGGAAAACAACGCCACGGTGCTGTTGATCGAACACGACATGAAACTGGTCATGAGCATTTCCGACCATATCGTGGTGATCAACCAGGGCACGCCCCTGGCCGACGGGACGCCGGAGCAGATCCGCGACAATCCTGAAGTGATCAAAGCCTATCTGGGGGAAGCGTAAAATGCTGCAATTCGAAAACGTTTCCACTTTCTACGGCAAGATCCAGGCCCTGCACAGCGTCAACGTGGAAGTGCGACAGGGTGAGATCGTGACGCTGATCGGCGCCAACGGTGCTGGCAAGTCGACCTTGCTGATGACCCTGTGCGGTTCGCCCCAGGCCCATAGCGGCAGCATCCGCTACATGGGTGAGGAACTGGTGGGCCAGCAGTCGTCACACATCATGCGCAAGAGCATTGCCGTGGTGCCGGAAGGCCGACGGGTGTTTTCGCGCCTGACCGTGGAGGAAAACCTGGCCATGGGCGGGTTCTTTACCGACAAGGGCGACTACCAGGAGCAGATGGACAAGGTGCTGCACCTGTTCCCCCGGCTCAAGGAGCGTTTCAGCCAGCGTGGCGGCACCATGTCCGGCGGCGAGCAGCAAATGCTTGCCATCGGCCGGGCGCTGATGAGCAAACCCAAGCTGTTGCTGCTTGACGAGCCCTCCCTCGGCCTGGCCCCGATCATCATCCAGCAGATCTTCGACATCATCGAACAGCTGCGCAAGGACGGAGTGACGGTGTTCCTGGTAGAACAGAACGCCAACCAGGCGCTGAAAATCGCTGACCGCGCCTATGTGCTGGAAAACGGTCGGGTGGTGATGCAAGGCACGGGTGAACAGTTGCTGACCGATCCAAAGGTTCGCGAGGCGTACCTGGGCGGTTAACACCCGGTTGCAATGTGGGAGGGGCTTGCTCCCGATAGCAGTGTGTCAGGCACAGAGAATGTGACTGATGTGCCGCCATCGGGAGCAAGTCGAATCGTCGCACCGCCCCTCCCACATTTTTTTGCAGTGTTTGAAATTATTTCCTCTGGCCTTGTAACGAACATCGTCCTCCCGCCTCTAGTGGTGCAAGCAGGCATTCAAGCCCGCTCCTCAACCTACTGCTGGAGATCCACCATGACGACCAAACTGTCCGCCGCTACCCTCGTCCTCGCCCTGGGCTCGGCCTTGAGCCTGTCTGCCCTGACCACCACCGCCCACGCTGCCGACGACATGCAGAAATGCTTCGGCGTCGCCGAAGCCGGCAAGAACGATTGCGCCGCCGGCGCCGGTACTTCCTGCGCCGGCACTTCAAAAACCAAGGACCAGGCCAACGCCTGGAGACTGGTCCCCGCCGGTACCTGCACCCAAACCCACAGCTCCACCTCGCCGACCGGTTTCGGCCAGGAAGCCGCCTTCACCGCCAAGTCCTGATCCCCGCCCAGCCTGAGTACTGATGATGACGCTTTCATCCTTGCAAACGGTCTCACTGGCTCAGGTGCCCGGCCTTCCGCCGCGGGTCGGGCTGGGGCTGAAAAACGAGCATTTCATCGAAGTGCTCGAGACCTCTCCCGATATCGGTTTCTTTGAAGTACACGCCGAAAACTACATGGTGGCCGGCGGTCCTTTTCATCACTACCTGGGCCTGATCCGCGAGCGGTACCCGTTGTCGCTGCATGGCGTGGGTCTGTCCATTGGCGGCGAAAGCCCACTCAACCGTGAACACCTGGCGCGGTTGGCCAAACTGATCGAACGCTATCAACCCCACTCGTTCTCCGAACACCTGGCCTGGTCGAGCCACGGCCCGGTGTTTCTCAATGACCTGCTGCCCCTGGCCTACGACGTCGCGACCTTGAACAGGGTGTGCGAACACGTGGACCACGTGCAAAGTGCGCTCAAGCGCCCGATGTTGCTGGAGAATCCGTCGACCTACCTGCAGTTCCAGCGCTCAACCCTGGACGAGACGGACTTCATCAGCGAAATCATCCGCCGCACCGGTTGCGGCCTGCTGCTCGACGTCAACAACGCCTACGTGTCGTGCATCAACCATCAACGTGACCCGCAAGCCTATATCGACGCCCTGCCCTTGCAGGCGGTTGGCGAGATTCACCTGGCCGGTTTTGCCGAAGACACCGACAGCCTGGGTGACCGACTGCTGATCGATGATCACGGCGCTCCCATCGATAACGCCGTTTGGCAGTTGTACGAACAGGTACTGGCACGCACCGGCCCGGTCGCCACGTTGATCGAGCGGGACCACCAGGTACCGGCCTTCAACAGGCTGATGGCTGAAGCGCAACAGGCCCAATGGCATCTGTCGCAGGTGACCCCATGAGCCTCCACGATGCATTCACCACCGCCCTGCTGGCACCTGAGCCTGCCTGCCCTGACGGCCTGTTCAGCAGCAACGGCGCCGACCCGGGCAGCCGTTTTGCGGTGTATCGCAACAACGTCCACAGCTCATTGATCCAGGCATTGGCCACCGCGTATCCGGTGACGGCGCAACTGGTGGGCGATGCTTTTTTCCGTGCCATGGCTGGCCTCTACGTCCAGGCATGCCCTCCCGACAGTCCGCTGATCAGCGAATATGGCGGCACACTGGCCGGTTTTATCGAGGGTTTCGAACCTGCGGCGAGCGTGCCTTACCTGGCGGATATCGCGCGACTGGAACGCCTGCGGGTTCGCGCTTATCACGTGGCAGACACCGAACCGTTGGACTCACAGGCAGTTATCGGGCAACTGCAGGGACGAACAGACCTGGGGCAGTTACGCCTGCAACTGCACCCGTCCGTCTCCACGTTGACCTCCCCCTACGCCGTCGTGGCGGTATGGGCGGCGCACCAGGCCGAGGGCGCCATCGCCTCCTTGAACCCCTGGCATGCCCAAAGCGCCCTGGTCCTGCGCCAAGGGCTGGAGGTCAAGGTCTTCGCCATCGACAGCGGCTCGGTGGCATTTATCAACAGCCTGCAGCACGGCACAGGGCTGCAAAGGGCCGTGGCAGAGGCCCTCGATGCCTCGGCCGAATTCGACCTGCACCAATGCCTGTCGCTGCTGATCAGCCACCAGGCCATCACTCACCTGCACATAGAACACAAGGTATCGCCATGAACACCAGCGCTGCGCGCCTGATCAAACAGGCCGTCCATCTGTTCGAACAAATCCCCTACAGCCTGATCGCCTTTATCGCGCGTTTCTCCATAGCAGCGGTGTTCTGGAAGTCGGGGCAAACCAAGGTCGAAGGCTTTGCCATTGACCTGGTCAGCGGCACTTTTCAATTCGGTGCACCGAAACTGGCAGCCTCGACATTGCCGCTGTTTCG
Organism: Pseudomonas sp. MPR-R2A5; assembly: GCF_058793055.1. Classification (NCBI taxonomy): domain Bacteria; kingdom Pseudomonadati; phylum Pseudomonadota; class Gammaproteobacteria; order Pseudomonadales; family Pseudomonadaceae; genus Pseudomonas; species Pseudomonas sp. MPR-R2A5. The sequence goes on along the minus strand of NZ_JBXAFK010000005.1, from coordinate 4,569 downwards.
CACTGAATACGCACTGCCCCTGTTGTCGCCGGAAGTGGCGGCGCATCTGGCGGCATTTGCCGAGCACTTCTTCCCGGTGCTGATCCTGGTCGGGTTCGCCACACGCTTCTCGGCCCTGGCCCTGATCGGCATGACCCTGACCATCCAACTGTTCGTCTACCCCGACGCCTACCCCACCCACGGCACCTGGCTCGCGCTGCTGCTACTGTTGGTCGCCAAAGGGCCAGGCAGACTGTCCATCGATCACCTGGTCGCCCGTCGCTATCGCTAGAGGCGATCCAGGGCCTCGCCACTGCGCTTGAACCAGTCCACAAGGTAGTCGGCCAAGACCTGGGTTCGGCGTGGCAGGCCACCTTGGTAGGGGTGGACCAGGTACATCGGCAGGCTGCGTGTCTGATAATCGCGCAGGAGCCAGCGTAATCGACCGTCAGCCAGTTCCGCGGGTAATACATAGGACGGCAGGCGGGCGATACCGGCCCCCACCAGTGCGGCCTTTTTCAACAGGTTGTAATGGTTGGAGGCGAAGGTGCCGCTCACGCGGACCCGCAGCAATTCGTGCTGCTGGTGGTACAACCACTCTTCACGGCCACTGTAGTGACTGTTGAGCAAACAGCTGTGCGCGGCCAGGTCCGCCGGGGTCAGGGGTTCGCCGTGCTGCTCCAGGTAGGCCGGGCTCGCGCAGGTCATCTCATGCCAGGCCAGCAGCGGCTTGGCCACCAGGCGCTCATGTTCGATCGCCCCCGAGCGCACGCCCAGGTCAAAACCGTCCCGCGCCAAATCCCGGTAGCTATTGTTGAGTTCCAGCTCAATCTGCACCTGTGGGTACTGCTTGGAAAACTCCAATAACAGGCCATCGAAGAACGTTTCGCCCAACGACACCGGCACCGTCATACGCACAGGCCCCGACAGATCGTCCTTGAGCCGGGCCAGCGCCTGGCGGGCGCGATCCACCTGTACCACTAATGCCTGGGCCTGGGGCAACAACGCTGCGCCGGCGGCAGTGAGGCTCAGCTTGCGCGTGGTGCGGTGCAGCAATATCACCGCAAACTGCGCTTCCAACTGGCTGATGCGCTTGGACAGTTGCCCCTTGCTGCAACCCAACTGCTCCGCCGCCACGGTGAAACTGCCGGCCTCGATCAACGCCGCAAAGGCGGCCAGGTCATCCATCTCACTCATGGATTGTTTCCATTTGAAAACCAAAGGTTGCCTATTAGCACGTTTATCCACCTCAAAAGCCAGCCTAGACTGAACCTTCACTTACCCCCTGGAGGAACCGCACGATGAAAATCCTATTGATTGGTGCCAGCGGCACGGTCGGCTCAGCAATCAAGGCAGAGCTGGCGCAGCGACACGAGGTGATCAGCATCGGTCGCAACAGCGGTGACTTCCGGGTGGACATCAGCGACAGCGCCTCGATCCGCGCGCTGTTCAAACAGACCGGCAAGTTCGACGCCCTGGTATGTGCCGCAGGCAGCGTCACCTTTGCAGCGCTGGGCGAGATGAGCGAAACCGATTTTGAACTGGGCCTGCGCGACAAGCTGATGGGGCAGGTCAACCTGCTGCTGATCGGCCGCGAGTACGCCAACGATGGCGCCTCTTTCACCTTTACCAGCGGCATTCTCAACCGCGATCCGATCCGCACGGGCGCCTCGGCGGCGCTGGTCAACGGTGCCATCGACGCCTTTGTCAAAGCGGCAGCCATCGAGTTGCCGCGTGGCCTGCGCATCAATTCCGTCAGCCCGACCGTACTGCTGGAAGCCATGGGCAGCTACGCGCCGTATTTCCGTGGCTATAAACCGGCGCCGGGCGCGGATGTGGCGTTGGCCTACGCGAAAAGCGTTGAAGGGTTACAGACCGGCCAAACCTTTATCGTGGGCTGAATCGGCACGTTGTAAGAATTGCCTGAACCTGGGCCGCGGGCTTGTGATGCATCGCCAGCCTGCGTAACGTGGCGGCACTTGTCAGGAGACCCGATAATGCGTGCCGCCCGTACCTTTGCTTTATTTGCCTTGCTCCCCCTGTTTGCCGCCTGCCAGATGTTCGAAAGCGAGCCCGCCAAGCCCTCTACCGCCGGGCTGACCCGTATGCAGGGCGAATTGACCGCCGTCGGCGGCAAACTGCTGTTCAAGCCTTGCAACGACCAACGCGATTACGTCGTCAACGACACCGGCGGCACCAGTGTCCTGCAGGAAGCCGCTTCCCTGGCCGGCCAGCAAGGCGCACTGTTTGCCGATTTGCGCGGCAAGTTCTCCGGCGTCGCCAGCGGCACCCAGGGCTCGGTGGACCTGCAACAGTTGTATCGCGTCGAGCGCTCGACATCGGCCTGCAACGACCCGGACTTCAAGCGCATGATCCTGCGGGCAAACGGCCATAAGCCGGCCTGGGCAATGAACGTCACGGCCAAGGGCATGGTGCTGGAGCGCGAAGGCCAGCCGCCTCTCGCGGTGCCTTATGTCGAAGAGCAATTGGGGGACGGCCGTTTCAACCTGATGACCGAAGCCAATAACCAACACATCGAACTGTGGGTCGCCCCGCAACGCTGTATCGACAGCGTCAGCGGCAGCCTGCAACACATGACCGCCGAATTGCGGATCAACGGTCAAGTGCAGCGCGGCTGCGCGGCTTTCGGCGGTTCGCGCGACGATTGATTGGCGCCTGCGCTGTTTTAACATGACGGGAAACCTCGGTTGGGGCTTATAATCGCCGGTTTGCAAAACCGCCGGCCCCACCAAACGCCGCACACCGGATCCTGTCATGTTACGAATCACCGAACTCAAGCTGCCCATCGACCATCCCGAAGAAGACCTGCGGCCCGCCATCGTGCAGCGCCTGGGCATCGCCAGTGATGACCTGCTCGATTTCACCCTGTTCAAGCGCAGCTACGACGCCCGCAAGAAATCGTCGGAGCTGTGCTTCATCTACACCATCGACCTGAACGTAAAGGGCGAAGCAGCCCTGCTGCTCAAGTTCGCCGATGACCGCAACGTCAACCCGGCGCCGGACGTCAGCTACAAGGTGGTGGGCCGTGCGCCGGAAGGCTTGAGCGAGCGTCCTATCGTCGTCGGCTTCGGCCCGTGCGGTATCTTCGCCGGGCTGTTGCTGGCGCAGATGGGCTTCAAGCCGATCATCCTCGAACGCGGCAAGGAAGTGCGCCAACGCACCAAGGACACCTGGGGTCTGTGGCGTAAAAGCGTGCTCAACCCTGAGTCCAACGTGCAGTTCGGCGAAGGCGGCGCCGGGACCTTTTCCGATGGCAAGCTCTACAGCCAGATCAAGGACCCGAAATTCCACGGTCGCAAGGTACTGCACGAGTTCGTCAAGGCCGGTGCCCCGGAAGAAATCCTCTATGTCAGCAAGCCGCATATCGGCACCTTCCGCCTGACCGGCGTCGTGGAAAACATGCGTGAGCAGATCATTGCCCTTGGCGGTGAGGTGGGCTTCGAACAGCGGGTCACCGACGTGCTGATCGAAGACGGCCAGCTGAACGGGGTGGTCATCGATGGCGGCGAACAGATCCTGTCCAAGCATGTGATTCTCGCCCTTGGCCACAGCGCCCGTGACACCTTCCGCATGCTGCATGACCGGGGCGTGTATATGGAGGCCAAGCCGTTCTCGGTCGGCTTCCGTATCGAACACCCGCAATCGTTGATCGACGCCGCACGCCTGGGCAAATACGCCGGGCATCCGAAACTCGGCGCCGCCGACTACAAGCTGGTGCACCACGCCAGGAACGGCCGCTCGGTCTACAGCTTCTGCATGTGCCCGGGGGGTACGGTGGTGGCCGCCACCTCCGAGCCGAATCGCGTGGTCACCAATGGCATGAGCCAGTACTCGCGTAACGAGCGCAATGCCAACTCCGGCATCGTCGTCGGTATCACGCCGGAGGTGGACTACCCCGGTGGCCCGCTGGCCGGTATCGAGTTGCAGGAGCGCCTGGAGTCCCACGCCTACATCCTGGGCGGCAGCAACTACGAGGCACCGGCACAACTGGTGGGTGATTTCATCGCTGGCAAGCCGTCCACCGCGCTTGGCAGTGTGGAACCCTCCTACAAGCCAGGCGTGCGCCTGGGCGACCTGGCCCTGGCCTTGCCGGACTTCGCCATCGAAGCGATCCGCGAAGCGTTGCCAGCCTTTGAAAAGCAGATCAAGGGCTATTCGCTGCACGATGCAGTCCTGACCGGCATCGAGACCCGCACCTCATCGCCGCTGCGGATTACCCGTAACGAATCGATGCAGAGCTTGAACGTCAAAGGCCTGTTCCCGGCCGGTGAAGGCGCTGGCTATGCGGGCGGGATTCTGTCGGCAGGGGTTGATGGGATTCGGATTGCCGAGGCGTTGGCGCGGGATATGCTCGGCATCGAAGCCTGAGAACACCGCACCCACGACCTCTAGCAAACTGGCCCCCTGTGGCAAGGGGGCTTGTTGTGGCGGGCTGGCTTGTTGTGGCGAGCGGGCTTGCCCCGCGTTGGGGCGCGAAGCGGCCCCGAAACCAGGCGATTTAATATGCCTGGATAAACGCGGCGGCCTTATTGGGGCCGCTTCGCAGCCCAACGCGGGGCAAGCCCGCTC